>NZ_OZ244880.1:332500-665000 GCF_965221325.1 Candidatus Foliamicus sp.
CGGCTCCCAACCGGCTGCAAAGCCGATCCACGAGGCGCGCGAAATCGCCTTCCAGGTTGCCGGCGGAGGCCCCGGAAAGCCAGTCCGCCTGCTCTGCCGTTGCTTCTTCGGCATCGTAAGCATGCAGGCTGACCGCGTCGTAGCCAACCCCGCGAGCCATGCTCGGCGGCTTCGCTTGCAGCTTTTCGTGCAGAAGCTCGGCCAGTTGCGGCGCCGGCTGAATAAGACGCGCCGTGCGCAAACGATGCGTGAGGCATTCGCCGTCCGAGCGCAGCAGACGCAGTTCGAAGCGCCGCGAACCCATGCCCGCGGCGGACAATTGACCGCAAATCCGAACGGCCAATTCAGCAGTCGCCGCGGCAATCGCTTGCTGCAAGACCACGGGGCTATCGAATTCCATGCGGGCCTCGAACCTGCGCGGCGGCGGCAGATAATCGAGCGGTTCGGGAGCATGGCCTGCGGCCTGCTGCAGGCGCAGAGCCGTCGCGGCGCCAAATCTGGCCTGCAGAGATTCGGGTGCAATGCGGCTCAAGGCGCCGATCGTGTGCAGGCCCAATTCCCGCAATACGCTGCAAATTTCGGTCTCCAGCCGCAGCGCTTCAACCGGCCACGCGCCCATCGCCTCCAGCCCGCTGCCCGGCGCAAGCAGTACCACAGCTTCCGACGCGCCCCGGGTTCCGGCCCAGGCCGCGCCCGGAGTATCCGCAATGCAAACCTGCGCCGCTTCGCCCCGCCGACGCAACTCGGCCACAACCTCGCCCAACAGTTCGGATTCCCCGCCGAACAGGCCGATGGAGCCGGAAACATCCAGAAACAGGCTGTTGCCGGGGGCCAGGGCGATCTTCGGCGTAAAACGCCAGCAGTGATGCGCCAACTGCGCCAGGCGCTGCGCCAGCAACCGCGCCGCTGATTCAGCCGGCGGCGCGGATGTCGCTTGCTGGTGCAGGCGGTGCAGCCAAACGCAAACAATTCTCATGCTCGCTCCATTCGATGTTCCATTCGCCGGGCGTCCAGCCGGGGGCCCGCTCAAGACCTATACGCCAGCTTCGCGCGCCCGGCAATTCGAATCCGCGCCAGGCCAGAGTGGAGGGCGCGCTCGGCAAGGGCTCCACGCGCCAGCGGGTGCGCGCGGAGGTGGCCTCGCGGAGCCTGGCGCCGCGCGCCAGGAAGACCCTCGACCCGCCGCGCAGGGCACGCAGCGACAAACGCCGCGAAGCGGTAAAGCCATAGTGCCGCTCCACGCCGGGCAAGCAGCCCACCACCGCCAGCAGCCCGGGGCAGTCCAGCGCTTGTTCCAGCGCCCAGAGCAGCTCCCGCTCATCGCCGGGCTCCACCAGCAGCAGATTGCGGGGGTTCAAACCGATTTCTTCGAAACCCTCGCCGCAGGGCAACCCCCAGCGGCGCGAAGATGCGCGCGTTTGCACCCACACCAGACGGCCCGTAGAGGCGCCCGGTAATTCCGCGGCGCAACAGGCAAGCAGCGCCAGCGCGGCAGCCCGACCGCCGCTGCGCCCGCCTAGAAACTCGTGAACTCCGGAACGCGCAAGCGTCGCAAGCGGCCAGCTTCGATCCGCTTCCGCACCCGAAACCGCCCGCAGAAGCCGGGGACGGGCGGTCAAGCGCTCCCTCCACCGGGCCACGGCTCAATCCCGACGGCCTGCTCGCTCCAATCCCAAAGGCGCTTCATTTCCGCGCGGTCGTGGGAGGCGGGAGAACTCTCCTTGGTGGCCAGGTGCTCCCAATACTTGCCGGTTTCCTCCGCAATCGTCGGCGAAACCGCCAGGTACACATAGGTCCTCACCGAGCGTTCCGGATCGTTGAAGAACGGGCGCAGCAGCTTGCAGCCCAGACGGAACAGCCCGCGCATATTGTCGTAAACCGTCGTCTTGATGAAGTAGCCCGGAGAAATCGCGTTGACGGTTACCCCGCTGCCTTCCAGACGGCGGGCCATTTCATAGGTTGTGAGGGTCATGGCCAGCTTGGACTGCTGGTAGGCGGCGAAGGCGCCGCGGTTGGAAACGCTGCGCCGCCCCCAGGGCTTCCTGATTTCCATGTCGTCCCAGTTCAGCGGCCCGCCGGCCTTGTGCCCGTCCGACGAAATCATGATCACGCGCGCCGGCGCCGACTCCTTCATGCGCTCCAGCAGCAGACGGGTGAGCAGGAAATGCCCGAGATGATGCACGGCCATGTGTTGCTCGAACCCATCCTCGCTCAGCCGATAGACGGGATCGACGACTCCGGCGTTGTTGATCAGCACGTGCAGTTGGCCGTAGTGCTCAAGCACGTGCCGGGCAAGCGCGCGCACTTGCGTAAACGAGGAGATGTCGCAATGCACGAATTCCAGCGCATCGTTGCCGGTCAACTCCACGATCTCGTCACGCGCCTGACGCCCTTCCTCGTCCTTGATATCCACCAGGATCAGCCGAGCGCCCAGGCTGGCCAGTTCGCGCGCGGCAATCCTTCCCATGCCGCGGGCGGTGCCGGTAATCAGGCAGGTTCTGTTACGCATGCTCTGTTCAATCATGGCTCTGTATCTCTCCCGACCTAACCTTCAAGTTTAGCCCGCCCCGGACACGCCGCTTGCTTCTCACTCTGCAAGCGGCATTGGCCCGATGCCGGGAAGCGCCAGGCAGGTGTAGGAGAGTCCTGGAGACGTTATCCTTCCGGCCTATGCGGGAATTCGACCTGGTTGTTGTGGGTGGCGGCAGCGGTGGCCTGGCGACCGCTCAACGCGCGGCCGAGCGCGGCGCCCGGGTGGCGCTGATCGAGTCGGGACGTTTGGGGGGCACTTGCGTCAACCGCGGCTGCGTACCCAAGAAGGTCATGTGGCACGCCGCGGAACTGGCGCGCCAGCTTGCCGACTCCCGCGAGTACGGGTTCCATTTGTCCCTGGAGAGCCACGACTGGTCCGAACTGGTGCGCCGCCGGGAAAGCTACATCCGCCGTCTGAACGGAATCTACGTAGAAAACCTTCGCCGCCGGGGCGTGGAATATGTGGACGGATTCGCAGCATTTTCCGGCGCGCGGACTATTGCCGCGAACGGCGAGGAGTACGCCGCGCCGCGCATCCTGATCGCCACCGGGGGCGCGCCCGTGATTCCGGAGATTCCCGGGGCGGAACTGGGCATTACGTCCGACGATTTCTTCGCGCTGGAAAGCTGTCCGCGCAGGGCAGCCGTGGTGGGCGCCGGATATATCGCCGTGGAACTGGCCGGGATTCTGCGTGGACTGGGCTCGGAGGTAACGCTGCACCTGCGCCGCAAATCGGTGCTGCGGCGTTTCGACGAGATACTCCAACAGGCCTGTCTTGAGGGACTTGCCGACGCGGGCGTGCGCATTGAGACGGATTTTTCGCCGACAGCCGTCGCCCGCAGCCAGAACGGACTGCACGTTACATCTTCCCGAGGCGCAAACAGCGGACCTTTCGATACGCTGCTTTGGGCCGTGGGCAGGCGGCCGCTAACCGACGATCTCGACTTGGAGACGCCTGGCGTGGCCCGCGATGCGCGCGGCGCGATCAAGGTGGACCAGTGGCAGGAAACCACCGCCCGTGGCGTGTTCGCCCTGGGCGACGTGACCGGTCGTCACGAGCTTACCCCGGTGGCGATCGCCGCCGGCCGACGCTGGGCGGATCGGCAGTTCGGCGGCATGTCCGAACGCCGCATGGACTACACAAACATCCCGACGGTGGTGTTTGCGCATCCGCCACTGGGCTCGGTAGGGCTTACCGAGGCCGAAGCGCGCGACGCACATGGCGATACGGTGCGCTGTTACCGCTCCGAGTTCGTGCCGCTCTACTACGGCATCGCTGCCCACAAACCCAAGGCGCGCATGAAGCTGGTCACGGTGGGCGAGGAGCAGCGCGTGGTGGGATGCCACGTGGCCGGCCCGGGCGCGGACGAGATGCTGCAGGGTTTTGCCGTGGCCATCAGGATGGGCGCCCGCAAAGCAGACCTCGACGACACCGTCGCCATTCATCCCACCGCCGCCGAAGAACTCGTGACCATGCGCTAACCCGGATGAAGCCTTCGGGCATACCGGTGCGGTCCAGACCTGCTGACCGGTGACTGTGAGGGACCTCGGTCGCTGCCCCTGTCTGCGGCACGAAGCCGCCGCTATAGTCGCTCAAAGCTTCGGTGGCGCTATAGTGGCCTGTACGGAGCCGATCAGCTGGAGTCCAAGTGATGTTCATAGCACGAAATGCTGGTGAGGTGCTGGCGGAACACACTGGAGGAAAGACGGAGGACCCCTTCGGCATGCAAACAGGAGTTCGTCCTCTGTGGGCGATGCAGGTCGGCAAGCCGCATCCAACGGGTATCAAGCTAAACGTCTTGGTTCGCTTGCCACCAAGCGACAAAATCGACAATCAGATTCGCGGAGTCGTCGACGTACCGGGCCACCCTTTTGGAGACGAAGAGAGATGCTACTTGGCAAAAGTACTTATCGAGGCTGTTGACGATATTCCGCAATGCAAATTTGAGTATCAAGTAGTGGACTGGGTGGCGACTGAAGGGGGCAAGGGCATCCAAGTCGCCCAGTGCCGCCCAATAGCGGTCTCAGTTGGTCGAGATTTCGTTAACTTAAGGGTGTTTGAGCCACCAGACATTCAAGAGCCTCTTGAGAACAGCCAGATAAGTGCAGAGCAGCAAGACGAGTGGATTCGCGAATACGCTGCTAACAGGTACTGTCGGTACCTGACGAGGCAGGAGTTGAACCAGCGTTTTCAAGATCTGTTGGTGAACATCCAAGTTCTCACACCATCCGGACGATTGGGGTTGAGCACCGACGAGACTTGGTACCGCCTGCTGCAGCACGTTATTGACGAGATGCAATTCAGGGGTGAGCCGCCAACCGCTTCTAACCATCACCCTCATGTGCAAAGGTCCCGACCGTTTTTCGACGGTGAATTCTGCCGGAAGGCGGCGAAAGTGGTTGCTGCGAGTTCCACTGATCAAGACGTGCTCGTAAAGTACGGCAAGCGCGAGCACATGTATTCACTATTCCAGAGGGGCATCGTGTATCTGAACCCTGCCACCTGGTACAGCGCGTCCGACCACAATCAGGCTATCGAAGACAACGAACTGGCTATTGGCTTCAAGGGTGGATTCATAAGGACCACCCGTCCTCTGCAGTTTTACGACAGGAACAATGCGCCACCGATGGAAATTGCCGCCCGCGCCGTAGGATTTCGAACGATATACGAGCTTCCAGAGTTGCATAGCGACCAATTTTGCACTGCCACCATACAAGCACCTACGGACTACTGGATGTTCTGCATGGCCGATATTCTCGACCCAAGGCTCTTCGCCGACTTCCAAGCCGATTGCTGCCTCATCATCAAGCGTAGGCCGTTCGCGGAACGCCTGTTGCGGACTGCCGCGGAGCAGCTGACCAATGAAACGTGCTACTTCGACCGCGTCCAGTATGTGGATCCTCTAGGTGCTTGGCCTGCTAGCACACACGTAACGAATTCCATCCCGCTCCACATGACAAAGGTGTTTCGTTACGCCTATCAGAGGGAGGCCCGCTTCGCCATTGTCCCCAATGAAGGCCGAGATGACCTGCAACCAAGAGAAATCGAAGTCGGATCAATCTCGGATATTGCCGATCTCGTGCCGCTCATGGGCTAATAGGGCGCATACGCCATACATGACCGGGCTGGTGCTGCGCCTCGCGCAATTCACCCGTGCCCCGGTCAATGACCTCGTCGTTTGGGCCGCGCATTCCACGAACAGCTTCTCGCCCGCACGTTAGTCTTGGCGCATGACCATGTCCAGCCGGCCTAGCCAGGCGCGATTTTGCTCGCAAAACCAACTGTATTGGTAGCCGTCGCGGCACGACGACCGATGGATACTCCTGCCGCAGCAGGAACAACTCCGCACCCTTGCTCTGGAGTCAGTGGAAAGCTTCCAATGGACTGGGTGACCGCTTTCGATCGAAATCAGTGGCAAACTTCATCTGAAATACGCAGGCCCGCCGAAGCTGGCTAGTCCCAGATGTAGTGAACCCGCGCTGCTTCCTGCCCTTTTGGGCCTGACGTATACTGTCCGCAAGAACAAGATGCCCCAAGCTCGGGCGATACGCCTAACCGCGCCGGATGGCGGGGCGTTATACAAGAGGTCATCGACGCGGCGCGACGCCGCAAGGGGGACCGATGCCCATTGGACTGAAGGTCGAGGAACGATCGACCCTATCGCCAGTGCCGTTCGCATCGCGCGGACCGCGCCCGGCGAAGAAGAACAGCTTGTCGATACGTGCAAGCGCAAGGGAGGCAGGTCCCGAACGCAGAAGATGGGCCTTGAGCGACGGCGGGAAATCGCGAGAGCCGCCGCCGCATGGCGGGCCAGTACTTGACCGGCGCATAGCTATGAAATCCGATAATTGGGCCATCATGGGCGCCGAGGTCGCCATCTTCGCCTTGAATATCGCGGCTATGACGGTGCTGACGCTGAGTACAAGCAACCGGCTCGACTGGCTTGAGGCGTCGGTCAACAGCCGCCTGGACTCCATCGACAGACGGCTGGATTGCTTCAAGGTCGAGCTTGTTCACCTACGCAATGATGTCGGCACGCTCGCCGAGCGTGTCTCACATATCGAAGGGCGGCTGGCCATAGATCGAGCAGGCGGGCGCGCCGCACCGTGAAGTTTCAACCGGACTCGCTGTACTGCGGGGATTGTCTCGACATCATGCGAGCGTGGCCCGACGGCTGCATCGATCTCTGCTATCTCGACCCGCCGTTCAACTCCAAGACGGACTACAACATCCTGTTCGGGCAGGATCGGGCGCGGACCAATGGCGGCAAGTTCGCCCAATTTGTCGCGTTCGAGGATACATGGATGTGGGACGATGCCGCTCAGGACCGCGTCGATTCCATTGAGCGCGCAGTCGCGCATCCGGCGCATAAGATCGTCAAGGGTCTGCGCTACGCGATTGGCGACTGCGGCATGCTCGCCTATCTCTCGTACATGGCCGAGCGCCTGGTCGAAATTAGGCGCGTTCTGAAGCCGACAGGGAGCGTCTACCTGCATTGCGACCCCACTGCGAGTCATTACCTCAAAGCCGCATTGGATGGCGTGTTCGGAGCCAAGTGCTTCCTGAACGAAGTAAGCTGGCGACGCACAACGACGAAGGGCGACTATCGACAGGGCGCGCTCAACTGGCCGCGCGTACGCGATGTGCTGCTGCATTACGCAAGCGATCCGCGCGGCGGCGGGCGAATGTTCCGGCAGCCGTTCACCGAATACGATCCCGCCTACATCAAGAGTCACTACTCCATGGTCGAGCCGGACACCGGTCGGCGTTATCGGTTGGACAATTTGACCGCGCCAGGCGCGGGCTCACGTGGGCACCCGAAGTACGAACTCATGGGCGTCGAGCGGCACTGGCGATACAACGCCGAGAAAATGGCCGATCTGATCGCGGCGGGTCGCGTCGTCCAGACCGCGCCCGGTCGGGTACCAGCCTACAAACGATACCTCGACGAAATGCCCGGCGTGGCGGTGGGCGACGACTGGAGCGACATCAAACCGATCAATTCTCAGGCAAAGGAACGCTTAGGTTATCCGACTCAAAAGCCCGAGGCGCTGCTGAGGCGTGTCATAGAGGCATCCAGCAACGAAGGGGACATCGTTCTGGACCCGTTCGCTGGATGTGGCACCACGGTGGTTGCGGCCCGCAATCTTAAGCGTCGTTTCGTCGGAATTGACATCTCGCACTTCGCTATCGACATCGTTCGGGAGCGCCGATTGCAGGACAAAAGCATCCCGATCAACGGCTTCCCGGTGGATCTGCCGAGCGCCGAGATGTTGGCGCGGGAGGTCCCGTTCGAGTTCGAGAAATGGGCGATCACACGGATACCCGGCATGGTGCCGAACGCCGTGCAGATTGGCGATGGTGGTATCGACGGTCGCGGCATAATCCACGGAGACGGCTCGCTTGTGCTCGCCCAGGTGAAGGGTGGGCGCTCATTCCAGCTCGGTCACGTCCGGGACTTCCGACACGTTCTAACGCGCGAGCAAGCCGCCTGCGGCGTGTTCACGACGCTCCGACCTGTCACGTCGCCCAAGGCGAAGGCGGAAGCGAAAGGCGCCGGATATCTCAAGTTCGGTGCGAACCGCTATCCGGCGGCGCAGTTGTGGTCGATTCAGGACTATTTTCAGGAGCGTCTCCCGATGCTCCCACCTTTGGCCGACCCGTACACCGGGAAGGCCATGCAACTAGACATGCTAGCGCATTAGACTGGCTAAAATGCCTGACATATATTGTTGATTGCGCGCCAATTGACGGCATGAACAAGCTATCCGAAACCAAGCGCACCACAACCTGACGATGCGCAGGGGATGCGCCGATTTATCCGCCTCACCAACGCGTTCAGCAAGCGAGTCGAGAAGCACACGACGATGCGGAGCCTCTACTTCGTGCATTACAATTTCTGCCGCTTTCACCAAACGCTGAAGGTCGCGCCCGCGATGTCGGCCGGACTGAACACCACCTTGCGAGACTACGAATGGATCGTGGTTCTGATCGACGCCGCAGCGCCGAAGGCTCGGAAGACCGGCCCGAAGCCCGGAAGCGGCGGACGGCACCGTAAAGCAAACTGATGCACTATCCGCGTAAGCGTTTCGGAACCGGATTTGAACGCTAGCGTACGCACTTGGTCGCGCTCTTGGCCGGAGGCATACTGGAAGCGCCAAGTGTCGTTGCGTAACCAGTGAGGAACTCGGGTATCCACTTTCGGCATCCGGGATGGAGTCTACAGCCGCTGATTGGGTCGCACGGGTCGGTGCTTCCACTTTAGCGGGCGCGAGCGTATTTCATGGGCGTGCGCATTCTTCAGCTGCCATTAACAGCACCGCTTCGCGTCCCGTGCGCTGGCGCCGGGCGAGATTCGGTCCATATTCGGAAAGACGCTCAGACATCGGAACGTGCGGAGCACGGCCCGTTACACCCGCGATCCGGTCAACCCACCTGCGCGCTTGGCCAAGAGCCTTTGGGTGGATCTAGCGAGTGACGGCGAGTTGGCGTATTGCAGGGGGCTGCATCTTCGCTGCCTAGACTCCGTACCGCCGATGGCGAAAGGGACGCTGATAGTAGTAGAGCAGCCTTATGCAGCCAGCACTCACTAAACAAATAATACCAGTGGTTGACGGGGACTGGGCTGGCGAGCGGGGCACGGGCATCTAAATTTTATCCTCCCGCAATCTTGTCATGCCGGCCACCAATCACTCTTCGATTTGACGGTCAAAGAAAGGACTACGTCATCATCTCCCTTAACGCTTGAGATAAACCAGTCGTATCGTGGTGCACTCTTCTCAACCAAAGGACACACGTAGAATGCAAAAAATGTTGCCTTGTTTTCTGCTCCCTGAACGGCGGTCAGGCTTGCGTCGTCTTCGATTAGGTCTACGCAATCTTCTGTGAGTCCGCCAAATGCGGGAGATTTGATCAGTTCCGCTAGCACATATTTCAAGCCAGGTTCGTGTACAAAGCTCATTACTTTTGGATCAACTTTCACCCCAGAGACCGTACGGACACGGCAGATGAATATGCCTTTTGGTTGAATGGCTTCGCCTAAAGATACGCAGTATTGATTGTCTGGGATGTCCTCCTCCATTCGATTCTGCGGACGAAGGAAGGCTTCACTTCGACTGATGTGAATCCAACCAAGCATCTGCAGAAAAATCTCAGGTTTGTTGTTCAATCTCGTAGGCACAAAGCCGTGGAGGTTTTTGGCGCTACTCACGAAGGGGTTCTCGGTGCGGCCCGGCAAATCCGTTCCGGAAATATGGAAGTTCCCGTCGGCATGCCAGTGCATTTTCACATCTTGCGTGTTGGCTTGCATCATGGTACGCCAAATGTTGTTGCCTAAATATTCGATCGCTATGCCTCCCAGCGAAGCGATATGGTTGTTGACCAAAAATTCATATTTGGACGGTTGCCCGGCAAGATCCCTCTTTTCGATGAAGCATCGTTTGTTGGGAGCATCGACGTATTTCGGCGGCGCCATTACCGCGAGGCTTTCACCTTGATCGCCGATGACAAATCTAAACGCCTTGAACGTGTGTCCCTCATGTTCAAATGCGATAACGCCATTCGTTTCCATTTGCGAATCCTTCCGACTAAACCGTATCGGGCTCTTTGGAAGCCGATTGCATCTGAGAATCTGGAGCCATGAGACAGTGTAACAGTTATTCCTCGGAGGAACGGGAACGGGTGGTCCAGCCTGTCGTATGCGATGCAGACGTGGAGCATGTCCTCGGAAAATTCAAACTGCGCGCTGAACCACTGTAGAGATTCCAGGACTCAGTGCGTGAGCTGTCGTTGACGCCGTCCAAAGCTAAGGCAAACCTGAGCTACCTCAACAGCGCCGTTCTGTCCGCCCTGCGTGATCTGCGCGTTGGCTCGGTCGCCCGAGTGTCACCGGCATTGCCTTAATCTCCCGCACTTACGGGCGCAGAAAGCCGAGCGGCGAACCTGAGTCATGAGATGCTGCGCAACATGTTCGGCTACGCCATCGCGTGGGGCCCTTGGCGAGAAGCCGTCGGCAACCCAATTGAGGGCATCGGACACTTCAACCGCGCCTCGTTCAATTCGGTTGACCAGAGCTCTCGCAAGCTCCTTGTTAAGGTACTCACTGGGCGTAGAGGGCATTCCAACATTTTCTGGTGTGTAGCTGGCAACTCTGCGGATATTCTCGAAATCCACGCCATCAAAATGGTTGCCTAAAATGCGATAGACCTCATTTTCTGGAATGTGCTTTACTGTGCTTACCCACTCTATAGGAAACCCAAGCATACTAACGATGTCGGACAGTTTAAGGTCGAGGAACTTGAATCCTCCTGTTGCGACAGTGCGTCTTGGACAGGAATGATTTGGAAAAGCGTTTGCACACTTGAGGACAATACGCGCAAGCTTACCGAGATGCTCAAGGCAACAATCAACAACATCTCGGTGGAGAAGCGCTTTAGGAACCGCCTGTTTATTTCCAGCAAATCTATAGCTCCAAAGCAAATTCCCTTCACAATCTTTACTCGTTGTCCCAACCAAGGAAACTCGTCCTTCTTTCTGCGAAAAATTCCTCAACTCCAAAAAATACTTCATTCCGGCATCTTCCCTCATTTTCTTTCGGCGTTTTACCCACCATTCCTTGAATCCAGGGACCCTTCGCATTTCTTTCTGAAGCAAAAAAGTTACACTTCGGGCAGCCGATAGAAATGCGTTAAATTCATATGTGAAGTTCTCCCCATTCAGCGCTCGTAATCTGCGCGCAAAATTTTCGGCTTCGAGAATTTTTTCTTCAACCAACAAAAGGCTGTTTAACTGGGCCATTCTGCTCTCTTCCTCGATCAATCCCAGAAGACTTTATCGTCGTATGGAGTGTTCCGGGAATAGTTGACACCATCGCGCCTCAAAGTGAGGTTGCTTCAAAGGCTTCGGGGAGTGACACCGCCAAGATGGCTATTGTCCATGTCGTCTCCGGCGTCAGTAGCCCATGTCCAGAACCTGGGCATCTGCGGCCAGTTTGTCAAGCGCCCGGCGCCGGCCCGCATCCGTCGTGTTCTTGTAGCGCATGATGGCGTCGGAATGGACGCGGCGGTGCGTTCCGACCTTGTGAAAGGGGATGGTGCCCGATTCGAGAAGCTTGACGAGGAAGGGGCGCGAGACATTGAGTAAGTCGGCCGCCTGCTGGGTGGTTAGCTTGGTGTCCTTGCGAATCACTGCGACCGAGCTGCCAGACGCTATACCCTCAAGAGCTTCCAGCAGCATGTCGCCGGCCGATGCCGGCAGCTTGATTGCCTCGTCTCCGTGAGCGTCGCTGACAAGGAGCGATGGGGCGGGGTCCGCGCCCAGCAAAGCGCGCAGGCGTTCACTTGATTCTTGTGCGATCTCGGCATCCGCTTTCGAAGGAAGGATTGAGTGTGTCTGCATGTTCATTATTCATCCCCGCGCCTCTGCGCGGCTTCACGGCCACCCTAGCGGCTGATATTGCTAAACGCAATATCCGAAAAGCCTGGCACGATTGGAATAGCAGATGACGACCAATTAGCCGCCGCGCGGACTCAGCAGTTCCTGGGTGTCGGGGCGCTGTCCATGCCAGATTGCAAAGCTTTCGGCCGCTTGTTCCACCAGCATTCCCCATCCGTCGTGGATCGAACGTGCCTTTCCCTGGCGCGCCCAGGCCGCAAAGGCCTCGGCTGCCGGCCCGTAGGCCAGGTCGATGCAATGCGCGCCTGCGGCCGCCGAATGATCAATCGTAGGCGCGGTGCCCGTCATGCCGGCGGAACTGGCATTGATCACCAGATCTGCGCGCGGCGGAGTCGCCGCGCCCTGTTCGGCCACCTGGATGGCGCCCAGGGGTGCGAAGCGGCGCGCCAGGTCCAGTGCGCGGTCGCGGGTGCGGTTGACCAGCGTGATCGAGGCGATGTTGGCTTCGAACAAGGCGGGGATCAAGCCACGCGCAGCGCCGCCGGCTCCGAGCAGCAGCAGCGTTGCGCCCGCGAGTTCGAGGCCGAGATTGCAGCGCAAGTGGCGGAGCAGGCCGGAGCCGTCGGTGTTGTCGCCATGAATGCGATCCTCATCACCGACTGTGAGGGTGTTGGCAGCTCCCGCCAGCCGGGCCCCGGAACCGAGGGAGTTGCTGAGTGCCGCCGCCTCCTCCTTGAGCGGCACGGTGATGTTGCATCCCCGCCCGCCTTCCTGCGCGAAGCGGCTCACTGCTTCGGCCAATAAGCCTTGGCGGACCTCCACGCGCCGGTATTCGAGGGCAATGCCGAGTTGCGATGCAAAGCGGCGATGAATTTCGGGCGAGCGGCTGTGACCGATCGGATGGCCCATTACGCAGAAGATTGCCGGCATTGTTGCCTGGTTGGCTGAGAACGCGGGCTAGGGTACAGCAGGATTCCCGGTTCGGTTCCAGCGACTGGCGAATCTGCAAAGGCACTGTGCTAGACTTCGCGCACCGGGAAGAGTTCCCGACTAGGCTTATCGTGCGATGGGTTCGCACTATCAGCCATGAAAATCCTCTTCGGAGGGGAAAAGCCACAAACTGGAGAAATTTCTATGACCAGTCCTGAACGCAAACTTCTTGCTCTTGCCCTTAGCGCCGCCTTGGCGGCCGGTGCTGCCGGAACCGCTGCTGCGGCCAGCGTTGGCACCTTCGAGGCCGGTGGAACGGCCCCGACGGTATTCGACGGCCATGGCGGCGACGATGAAGGCAGTTGCGGCGAAGGCAGTTGCGGCGACGACGACGGTGACGAGGAAGAGGAAGAAGAGGAAGAAGAGAGCTAGTTCTCTGCTATCGCAGTAGTTCTCTTTAAGCGACAGCCGGCGAACTTTCGAGTTCGCCGGCTGTTTCTTCCCTCCCCGGCTGTCTTGCGAGAGCCGAAGCATTCTGCTGCTGCCAAGCAGGCGGTGGCAGATTTATGCTTCGGGCTCTTCTTGTGTACGCCTGTCTTGCGTAATTCCGGGCTGGCTTGCCCCCTGCGGGCGGCCTGCTCGGGCCGGGCCTGAATGAAAACCCGTTGCCCCTGGTCTCTGGGAGTCAGTTCCGAGTACCAGGCCTATCACGATCAGGAATGGGGCGTTCCCGCCCTTGAGGACTCCGTTCATTTCGAGTTTCTGATCCTCGAATCCGCGCAAGCGGGATTGTCATGGCGGACTGTGTTGCACAAGCGCGAGGGCTATCGCAAGGCGTTCGCCGACTTTGACCCGCAAGTCGTGGCCGAGTTCGGTGAACGCGAGATCGAAGCCTTGACGCGCGATGCGAGCATTGTTCGCAATCGGCAAAAGATTCGCGCCGCGGTGGGTAATGCCGCGGCATTTCTGCGCGTCGCGGAGGAATGCGGATCTTTCGCCCGCTATATCTGGCGGTTCGTAGGCGGCGCGCCGATTGTTAACCAGTGGACTCGGCAGGATCAGGTGCCGGCCACTTCGCCGGAGTCGGACCGCTTGGCTGCCGACCTCAAGGCCCGCGGGTTCCGGTTTGTCGGCTCCACCATCCTCTATTCCCACATGCAGGCTTGCGGCCTGATAAACGACCACCTGGTGACCTGCTATCGACACGCGGAATGCCGCCACGCCTGGCCCGGCGATTTATCGCGCGCGAGTTAGCCGGAGCGCAGCACCTCGCCAGTAGTGGCGTTGCGGATTTCGGTCGGGCCATCAAGCGGCCCGCATTGTCCGTCCAGTATCCAATCCACTCCAGAGCCGAAATAGTCGCGCGCATGCTTCGCGTTGCGCGCCGGCGCCTGGCCATGCGGATTGCAGCTCGTTGAAACCAGCGGTGAATCCGCGGCCCGACTCAGCTCAGCGGCCAGGGGATGTAAGCTGCGGCGAATAGCAATCGTGGCGTGCGCACCGGTAATCCAGTCTGGCACCTTGGGGTCCGCGCTCACGATCCATGTGACGCCCCGGCTGCGCAGCAATTCGCGGCTCTTGGGCTCAGCGGCCAGCGCATTGGCCCAGCCGTCGAACTGTTCCCACTCCGCAGCGATGAGAATCACGCCCAAGGAGCGCTGGCGATCCTTGAGCGCAAGAATGCGTTCCACCGCGCGTTCATTTTCGGGCAGACAGCCCAAGCCATAGACTGATTCGGTGGGGTAGGCGATTACCCCGCCGTCGCGCAGGATGGCCGCGGCCCGCGCGACTTGATCGGCACTATCTGCCGGAGCGTCTCCGGGCGCGCTTCGCGGGGGCATTTTCCAACAATTCCCGGCACTGCTCCAGACTCATGCCCGCTGGGTCCTGCCCGCGGGGCACGGATGCGTTGCGGCTGCCGTCGGTTACGTAGGGTCCATAGCGGCCGTTCATGACCTGGATCGATTCGCCTTCGAACGCCTTGATCGGCTCGCGGCCCGCGCGAGGCTCCGGCTTGACCGCCAGGGCTTCCTCCAGCGTAACCGTAAACACCGAAAGCGGCTTGGGCAGGCGGATATAGCGGGGACGGCCCTTGCCGCCTCTTTCTCCAATCTGCACATAGGGCCCCTTCACCCCGCAGCCGGCGAAAACCGGCCGGTTGTCGGTGGGGTGCTGTCCCAGTTTGCGCGGCAGGCTCAGCAGCGCCACGGCTTCGTCGAGACCCACGGTGTAGGGAGAAATGTCCGGCGGCAAGGAAGCGTATTTCGGCTTCCCCTCGGCGCGGTCGCCCAACTGCACGAAAGGACCCCAGCGGCCAATGTTGGCGCTGACCGGCTGGCCGGTTTCCGGGTGCGTTCCCAGCGTTCGTGGCAGGGACAGCAGCTTGAGCGCTTCTTCGAGGGTTACGCTCTCTTCGGTCAGCCCGTCCCTCAGCGAAGCGTAACGCGGCTTGACCTCGCCGTCCCGTTCGCCCAGCCGCACATACGGTCCCCGCGCGCCTTTCCCGGCATAAACAGGCTGGCCGCTGTCCGGGTCCTTGCCCACCAGCCGCGGTCCTCGCAGCAGCTCGACGGCCTGCTCCAGACTGACGTCCTCGTATTTCATGCCGTCGTGCAGTGTGGCGACGGGCGGCTTGTGGTCTTCCGTGCGTTCTCCGTGCTGCACGAAATAGCCGTATGGTCCGAGCCGCGCATATACGGGTTCGCCGCTGTCCGGGTGTTTTCCGAGCAGCCGCTGCGGGCGTTCTTCCGAGCCTTTCAGCGTCCGCTTCTTCTCCGAGAGTTGCTCCGAATAGTGGTTCCAGAACTCGTCCATCAGCGGCACCCATTGCTTCTCCCCGTTGGCGATGGCGTCCAGGGATTCCTCCATGCCTGCGGTGAAGTCGTAATCGACGTAGTCGCTGAAGTGCCGGCCCAGAAAATCCGCCACCAGCGTGCCTTTCTGGGTGGGCACGAATGACCGCTTCTCCATCACGGCATATTCGCGGTCGCGCAGTTTTCGCAGCGTTTCGGCGTAAGTTGATGGCCGCCCGATACCGTGATCTTCCAGCGCCTTCACCAGGCTGGCCTCGGTGTAGCGGGGCGGAGGCTCGGTGAAATGCTGCTCTGCGTCGAGCTTCCTGACCGCAAGCTTTTCGCCCACCGCCAGGGCCGGCAGGGTCTTGTCCGTGCTGTCGGCCGAGCGCGTCAGCACCTTGAGGAAACCGGCGTGAACGAGGGTGTTTCCGGTGGCCCGAAAGCGGCCCGCGGGGGTTTCCGGCGATGCATCGGAGCCTTTTTCACCCGGCGCCAGCACGGCTGCCACGCGGTCGAACAGCGCGTCGCTCATCTGGCTCGCTACGGAGCGCCGCCAGATCAGGTCGTAGAGCCGCAACTGATCGGAGTCCAGGTGGTGTTTCAAAACCTCGGGCGGGCGCTCCATGCTGGTGGGACGGATAGCTTCGTGCGCCTCCTGCGCGTTGCGCGTGCGGGTGCGATAGCGGCGCGCGGCCTTTGGAAGATACTCCGGCCCCAGGTTGTCGCGGATATAGTCGCGAATTTCGCCGACCGCGTCCGCGGCCAGTTGCACGGAATCGGTGCGCATATAGGTAATGAGTCCGACCGCTCCGCTGCCGGTATCGACGCCCTCGTACAAGCTCTGGGCCACGCGCATGGTTCTTTGCGCCTGCATTCCCAATAGCCTGGAGGCCGTTTGTTGCAGCGTCGATGTCGTGAACGGCGGCGGAGGTCTGCGCTTGGCGCGGCTTTCGGTAACGTCGTGTACCGTGAGGTTGCCGTGCTCGCTGCCGGCCGCGCCTTCGCGCATCGCCTGCAACAGCGTTTCCCGGGCCCGTTCGGTGTCGTCGGCATTGCCAAGCGAGAATTTGCTCAGTTTCTTGCCGCCGAGTTCCACCAGTGCCGCCTCGAACTCCACCTCCGACTTTTGCAAGTGCGCGGTGAGCGTCCAGTACTCGCGGCGCTTGAATTGCGCGATTTCCTTTTCGCGTTCCACGATCAGCTTCAGGGCCGGGCTCTGCACACGCCCCGCCGAAAGGCCGCGCGTGATGGTTCGCGACAATAGCGGCGAAAGCGTGAATCCCAACAGGCGATCCATGCAGCGGCGCGCCTTTTGCGCCTCTACGAGAGGCATGGCCACGTCCCGCGGCGCGTCCAATGCTTCGGTAACCGCCCGGCGCGTGATCTGGTTGAATGCCACGCGGAATACCTGCTTGTCCTTGAGCGCTTTTTCGCTGTCGAGAAGCTCCAGCAAGTGCCAGGCAATCGCTTCGCCTTCGCGGTCCGGGTCGGTGGCCAGGTAGAGCGTGGGCATGCTTCTCAGTGCCGTGCGGATCCGCCGCACAGCGGCCTTGGAGCTTTCCAGCGGCTCGAATTCCATGGCGAAGCCGTTGCGCGTATCAATGGAGAGCCCGCCCTGCTTCAAGTCGCGCACATGCCCATTGCAGGCCAGCACACGGTAGCTATTGCCCAGATAGCGCTGCAGGGTGCGCGCCTTGGCCGGAGATTCGACCACGATCACGCCTCCCGTGGCGGTGTCGGATGCGCTGCGCGTCATTGGGAATCTGCCTGTAGTCGGTAGTGCATCAGGTAGGAAGTCATTTTGCCTGTTTGTCGCTTACGTCAAGTTTTGATTTATGCCGGGCGTGCATCATACGACACTTGCATGGCTTAGCGGCTTGCTTGAAACCGGCCGTCGGGCAGCGGCGCGACGCGGCCTTGAATCTCCAGGCGGGCCAGTTCCGCAGCCACCTCGGCGGCGCCCAGACCGGTTTGCCTGGCCAGGTCGTCAATGGTTTGCGGCGCATGCAGCAAGAGCCCGCCAAACAGCGGCAGCTCCTCAAGGGCGGGGGGCGCCTGTTGTCCGCCGCCGGCGTTTGCGCCGGATGCTTGCAGCAGCGGCGGCAGTTCCTCAAGCACATCCTCGGGCTTTTCCACCAGCTTGGCCCCGTTGCGGATCAGGGCGTGGCATCCTCTCGAAGTGGGGCTGTAGATCGAGCCCGGCACGGCGAACACTTCGCGCCCCTGGTCGGCCGCCGCGCGGGCCGTAATGTTGGCTCCCGACCGGCTGGCGGCTTCCACCACCACTACGCCCGTGGACATGCCGCTAATGATGCGGTTGCGGTGCGGGAACATCCATTGCTTGAGGTCAGTGCCCGGCGGATTTTCGGACAGCAGTGCGCCTTGCTGGGCGATGCGCCGCGCAAGTTCCTGGTGGTGCCGCGGGTAAATGCGGTCCAGCCCGCCGGCGCAGACGCCCAGCGTGCATGCGCCGCTGTCGAGCGCCGCCTGGTGAGCGGCCGCATCGATGCCTTCCGCGAGGCCGCTAACAATACAAAGACCGCTGCGGCCTAGAGCGCGGGCGAAGTCGGCGGCCGTGGCCCGCCCGAGCGGCGTTGCGGAGCGGCTTCCGACGATCGCAATTCGCGCCTGCTTCAGGCTGTGTAGTTGCCCAAGCACGAACAGGACGGTCGGGGGGTCGTGGATTTCGCGCAGCAGGGCCGGATAACAGGGGTCGTTGATTGGAATCAGGTGGGCGCCATCGCCCTCAAGCCATTCCAGGCTGCGCCGCATGACCGCTGCGTCGGGCCGCACAAGCGCTTGCAGCGCCCGCCCGCCAAGGCCGGCCGCGCGCAGTTCGGGGGGCGGAGCCTTGATCAGCGTGGCCGCGTCGCCGTAGCGTTTCAGCAGCAGCCGACGCGTGCGCGGCGGTACGCCGGGGCAAAAGTGAAACGCGAGCCAGGGTTCTGCTTCCATGCCGGGATGTCCTTCGAGCGGATGTGAGAAAATAACACAACCCATAGATGCCCATGCCTTGAGCGTGCCCGAACTTACCATCCTCACTTTTCCCGACCGCCGTCTGCGGCTCAAGGCAAAGCCCGTATCGATGGCCAGTAATCGGCTGCGGCGTTTGGCCGACGACATGCTTGCAGCGATGTATGCGGCCCAGGGCGTTGGGCTGGCGGCTACGCAGGTAAACGTGCAGGAGCGCCTCCTGGTGATGGACACCTCGCCTGAGCGTGACGCGCCCCAGTGCCTGTTGAATCCGGAAATCGTGGCCGCAGAAGGCGAGGTTGTCAGCGAGGAGGGGTGTCTTTCGGTGCCGGAATTCACGGCCGAGGTAACTCGCGCCGAGCGGGTCTCGGTGCGCGCCTATACGGTGGACATGGAGCCTCTGGAACTGCACCTCGACGGGCTGGCGGCCATCTGCGTACAACACGAGATCGATCACCTCGACGGCAAGCTGTTCATCGACTATCTGTCGCCTTTGAAGCGCCGCATGCTGCGCAAGCGAATGGAAAAAGCCGACCGCGCCGGCAAGCCCGCGGCGCTGGAGCTGTAGCGCGAACATCCTTGCGCCGCCGGCATGACCGCGCCTGCCCGGATACTGTTTGCAGGCACCCCCGGTTTTGCCTTGCCCGCTTTACAGGAACTGCATGCTGCCGGTTATGTGGTGCCGGCCGTGATTACGCGCCCCGACCGCGCGGCCGGCCGCGGCCGCAAGCTCAAGGTTCCGCCCGTCAAGCAATGGGCGCAGAACGCCGGCCTCGAATTGCTGCAGCCCTCGCATTGGCGAGATGCCGGCTTGCTTCGGCAATTGCGCGCCATGCAGGCGGATCTGATGGTGGTCGCGGCATATGGCGCCATCCTGCCCCCCGCCGCGCTTGAAGTGTGCCGCTTGGGCGCAGTCAACATTCATGCCTCCCTGCTGCCCCGGTGGCGGGGCGCTTCGCCGGTTGCGGCGGCGATTCTGGCCGGCGATCAGCGCACCGGGGTCACGCTGATGCACATGGAAGCCGGCCTTGACACCGGTCCGCTTCTGGCCTGCAGCGAAACACCGGTGGGCGAGCGAGAAACCGCCGGCGAACTGGAGGCCCGCCTGGCCCATCTCGGGGCCGAGCTGCTGCTACGGAATATTTCGGAAATCCTCGCTGGCCGGCTCAAGGCTTTGCCGCAGGATGCGCATCTGGCCAGCTACGCGCCCCTGGTGACGAAGCAGCAGGCGCGCATCGACTGGCAGTTGCCGGCGATGCAGTTGGCGCGCGCCGCACGCGCTTACGATCCCTGGCCGGTTGCACACGCGCTATGGCGAGGTGAGGCCATCCGCTTCTGGAATGCCTTGGCCCTGGACGGTGGCGACGCCCAGCCCGGAACCGTGCTGCATGTAGGGCGGGAAGGTCTGGATGTAGCTACCGGCGAAGGTCTGCTGCGCATACATGAGATTCAGCTTCCGGGCCGGCGCCGGATGCCGGCTGTCGATGCGGCCCGGGGCGCGCCGCTGGACGGGGCCGTGTTCACTTGATCGGCGCCGAAGCCCGCAAAGTTGCCGCGTTGGCAGTGCATGGGGTGCTGGGTGGACGCAGCTATATCCAGGCGCTGCATGACGCCGGCCATGCCGAGCTCCCGCGTGAGGAACAAGCTCTGGCTGCGGAACTCGCGCAGGGAGCCTTGCGCTGGCAGCATCGTCACGCCGAGCTGCTGCGCCGCCTTCTGGATCGCCCGCGGCCGGGCAGCAAGCTGGAGGCTCTGCTTTCCGTGGGACTGTTCCAACTGGGCCGTACGCGGGTTCCCTCGCATGCCGCGGTGAGCGCCTGCGTGGCCGCCGCGAAGAGCTTGCTGGCGCCCACCAGGGCGGGCGTGGTCAATGCGGTCCTGCGCCGCTATCTGCGCCAGCGCTCCGAACTGGAAGCGGCAGCGGATCGCAAGCCCGAAAGCCGCTTTTCGCATCCAGGCTGGATGATCCGGCGGTTAAGGGCCGCGTGGCCCGGCCACTGGGAATCCGTTCTGCATGCCGCCAACCGCAAACCGCCGCTGTGGCTGCGCGTCAATCGCTCCAGAATCAGCCGGCGCCAGTATCGCGCCGCGCAACTCAATGCCGGGACATGGAGATGCGGCCTGCCGCGCGGCTTGCCCGACGCCCTGCAGCTCGACCCGCCCAGGCCGGCAGCGCGGATTCCGGGATTTACTGCCGGATTGGTATCTGTGCAGGACGCGGGCGCGCAGTTGGCCGTTCCCTTGCTTGGCGCCGCGCCGGGGATGCGGATTCTCGATGCGTGCGCGGCCCCAGGCGGCAAAACAGCGCAATTGCTGGAGACTTGCCCGAAAATAAGCGAGCTTGTGGCCCTGGATTCCGATGCCGGCCGGCTCGTCCGGCTTCAGGAAAACCTTGATCGGCTGGGGCTGAAGGCAGAGATGCGCGCCGGCGATGCCCAGCGCCCGGACGAGTGGTGGGACGGCCGCCAATTCGACCGCATTCTGCTGGATGCGCCGTGTTCGGCAACCGGCGTCATTCGGCGCCACCCGGACATCAAGCACTTGCGCCGTCCGGCCGATATTCAACGCTTTGCAAGGCTGCAATCGCGCTTGCTGCGGAGCCTTTGGCCGCTGCTCAAACCCGGTGGGCGGCTGCTGTATAGCGCCTGTTCGGTACTGCCGGAGGAAACCGCATGCGTAGTCAGGAGTTTTTTGGGGGAAAATACAAGCTTGGCGCGCGAAGTGAGGGGTACGGACGGTTCGTCGGGGGGTTGGGCGCTGCCATTGTCGGATTGCGGCTATCAGGCGCTGCCGGGTAGGCGCGGCGCGGACGGACATTTCAATGCGCTACTGGAAAAAACTGCAAGGACATCCTGAACCCTTGGGCCGAAGCTGCCGCTTGGCTGTTTTCGGACTGCTGCTGGCGCCCCTGTTGGCATCGGCATCGGAAGTCGATGTGCGCCTGGCATATGCGCGTGCCGCCGACGGACAGTGGCTGGTTACCACCCGCGTGGATTTCGAACTCGACGAGGAGGCCGAGCAACAAGTTCGGCAAGGCTTGCGGCTGAGGGTGGAGGTGGAATTCAGCGTGGCGGAACCGCGCCCGATCATCACGTCCAGGGAACTGGGCCGGTTTGTGCGTGTCCTCTACCTCGAATATGACGAGGCGTCGGGCCGCTTTGTTGTGGGTGCTCCGTCCGCAGATGCGCGCACGGAATTCGCGACGATGTTTTCGGCCTTGCGGAAGATCGGCTATCTGGCCGATCAACCGGTCATCGCAGAGTCGGCACTCGTGCCCGGGCAGTCGTACGTGTTCTCGGTGCAGGCGCGCGTATTTCCGGAAAACGCCGGTTGGTGGCGCCGCAACGTTACGGGACGCCTGGGTTTGGGGCTGTCTTTGAGCAGCGACGCTTATGCCTGGATGCTAACCCCGTAGCAGCAGACTGGCGGCCATGCCCGCAACGGCGATCACGAACACCACTCGGATCACTCCTTCGCCCTTGGACAAGGTCACTCGGGCGCCCAGCCAGCCTCCCGCGCCATTGCCTACGGCCAGCGTCAGACCCACCAGCCAGAGAATCTGCGATTGCCAGGCAAAGATTCCCAGCGCCAGAAGCGTGCAGGGGATCAGGATGACCACCTTGTACATGTTCACCCGCACCAGGTCCATGCCGAGTATGCGTTGCAGCGTCGGCATCAGCAGGAATCCCACGCCAACCTGTATGAAGCCCGCCCAGGCGCCACATAACAGCAGCGCCGCGTAGCCCAGTCTCCGCCGTGCTGGGGTCATGGCTGCTTTCTCGTTCGCGGCGCCCGGCTTGCGCCGAAGAATTGCCAGGGTCGCCAGGATCATGGTCAGCGCCACGATGCGCTCGAACCATGGTCCGGCCACGCGCACACCTATCATGGCCCCGCCCGCGGCGCCTATGCAGGCGAACAGCGACAGCCACAAGGCTTCTTTCAGTTCCGAGAACCCGCGTCTGCGGAAAGTGCTGACCGCGACCAGGTTCTGGATGATGATGGCCACGCGCAAGGTGCCGTTGGCGACCGGCGCTGGCAAGCCGGCCAGCAACAGGATCGGCAGGCTCAACATCGAGCCGCCGCCGGCCATTACGTTGAGGAAGCCGGAAGCGCAGCCCGCCAGAAGAAGCAAAGGCAGGAATTCCGCCGGGAGTGATTCCATCACGCGCCGGCTGGCAAACTACTTTGCAGGATCTCGGGAAGATTCGCGCGCTGCAGAGGCGGCAGGTCGGCGGGCGCCGGGCGCGAGTTATAGGTGTTCCAGAACATGACGTTCAGACCCTTGAAGCGTCCGGCGCGGCCGTCATGCAGCAGGGCGGCTGCGGCCTTGCCCGAATACGTGTATTCCAGTTGGGTGGCGGCGCTGTTCTTCATCAACTCGATGGCTTCGAGCGCAGCGCCGGTGGGCAGCGCATATCCGTCCCCGAAGAATTCCTCGCGAAACTCCACACGCCCCAGCGCGTCGCCCTGGACCGGTACGCCAGCCTTGCCCAGCAGCGGGCGAAGGCTCCCGGCCAGATCTCGTATGTTGTGCATGGAGGTCATCTGATCGGTCACGACCCGGGCTGCCACGATACGGGTTTCGAGCCCGGCTAAAGGCAGGCCGAAGTCCAGCCCAACGGTGGTGCCCGAGGAGCCGCAAGGCAGGTAAATCAGGTCCGGTGCCGGACACTCGCCGGCCGCTACCTGTTCGGCCAGTTCCAGCGCGGCGCAAACGTAGCCGAGGCTGCCCAGAGACGAGGAGCCGCCGAGAGGTATTTCATACCATGCACCTTCGTCGGCCAGAAATCGTGAGCGTACCGCCTGCATCTGCTTCGGGCCATCGGCAGGTTCCAGCCGGGTTCCCAGCAGCAGGTGATGGCGCAGCGTTGCCTCGGCATATGGCGTAGGCGGCTGCGGTCGGACGATCCCCACGCACTCCAAGCCGAGTTGGTGCGCGTACAGCGACGTGGAAAGGATGTGATTCGAGCCCACCGCGCCGTAGGTGAGCACGCCGCGACAGCCGCGCTGCCGAGCGTCGGCAAGCAGAAATTCCAGCTTGCGGAGCTTGTTGCCGCCGTGCTCAGCGCCGCTGATGTCGTCGCGCTTGATCCAGACCGATTCGGCGCCTAGTTCCTTGGCCAGCCCGACATGGCGGTCCACCGGCGTCGGAGTGTCGGCGATGGCTGTCCACGGGAAATGGCGCCGAATTTGGTCGCGGTACGCGCAGGCGCTGGTGCTGTGCGTCATGAGTGCTTGAGTATCAGAAGGGCGGGGAAGAAAACAATCGAGCTTTGTGCTTGGTCTTGTCGAAGCATCAAGACTATTGAACCAGTTTCAGAAGTATTACGTCGAAGCGATGATCGCGCAATCGAGCCCGGTCGGCGTTGAGCTGCGCCAGGTCGCTGGTGGGGCCGACCCGCACGCGGAAATACGTTTGTCTGTCGAGCCTGACCGGTTGGATGCGGGCGCTCATACCCACCAGCGCCACCCGCGCGCGCAGCGATTCCGCATCCTCCTCGCGTGTGAATGCGCCCAACTGCAACACATACATCCCCGGTGTTTCCACCGGCCTGGGCGCTTGCGGTTCGGGTGCGTCTGAAGCCACGGGGCCCGGTTGTGCAGCGCTATAGGCAGTCGCTTGCGTCGCGGCATCGGTGGTCTGCAGAGGCTCGGATTCGGTGGTCGATTGTGTGGATGTTTGCGCCGGCGCCGACAGGGTCTCCTCCATCACTTCTTCGCCGCGCTCCAGGATGTCGTAGAAGTCGAACCTGGGGTTGGCGGGCGGAGGGGCGGACAGCACTTCCGGCGACGGTTCGGTCAGCCATTGCATGAACTGCGGATAGACCCAAAGCGCCAACGCCAGCCCCAAGGCCCCTCCCACTGCCAGTCCTGCGGCAAACTCGCCGCGGCGCCCGCCTCGCGCCCGAGTCTTGCTGCGCTTCGCCATTCCTACATACTCTTTGGCGCTGAAACGCCCAGCATTCCCAGCCCGTTGCGCAGAACCTGACCGCCGGCATGCGCCAGCAGAAGCCGCGCAGCGCGCAGGTCCGGCTCCGCATCCAGCACCTTGCAGTGGTTGTACCAGCCGTGAAAGGCCTGGGCCAGACCGATCAGGTAGTGCGCCAGCACCTGAGGCGCTCTCTGCATGGCTGCCTGTTCCACGGTTTCCGGCAAGCGGGCCAAGGCCAGCATCAGGTCGGTCTCCCGGGGATGGCTGAGCGCGTCCGTATGCTCCATGGCGTCGTCGGGGGAGAATGAAAGGCCGCGCGCCTGTAGTTTTTCGAACAGGCTGGCGACGCGTGCGTGGGCATACTGAACGTAATAGACGGGATTGTCGTTGGAGTGGCGCTTGGCGAGATCAAGGTCGAAGTCAAGATGTTGTTCTCCCGCCCTGGTTACGTAAAAGAAGCGCGCTGCATCGACGCCTACCTCTTCGCGCAAGTTCCGCAAGGTCTCAAACTCGCCTCCGCGGGTCGTCATCGCTACCCGCTTGCCGCTACGCAGCAGCGCAACGAATTGCACAAGCCGCACTTCGAGGCAGGAAGGCGGCTGGTCCAGCGCTTCCAGGCCCGCCCGCACCCTGTTGATGTAGCCGTGGTGGTCCGCGCCCAGCACGTCGAGCAGCAGGTCTGCACCCCGTTCACGCTTGGCGTAATGATAGGCGATATCGGAGGCGAAATAGGTGCTGCGGCCGTCGGCCCGCACCACGACGCGGTCCTTTTCGTCGCCATAGCGCTCGGCGGGGAACCAGAGCGCCCCGTCGCGCCGGTAGGTGATTCCGTCGAGACGTCTCAGGCAGTTGTCGATGGCGCCGCCGTCCACCAGTTCGCGCTCGGATTGCCAGCGGTCGAAACGCACGCCGAACTGCTTGAGATCGTCACGAATATCGTCCAGCACCCACTCGCCCGCGGTGCGTCCGAGGTCGAAAAACAGCGCTTCTCCAAGCTGGCGCCGCGCCGCTTCAATGAGCGCGTCAACATACTGGTCCGCATCCGCATCGCCGTCTTCGTTCTTGTTCGGCCATGCGAAGCCGCGCTGCACCGCCGCCGCGGCTTCTGGTAGCGCCTCGGCCATCCGCTCAGCCAGGTCCCGAATGTAATCGCCGCGATAGGCCCCTTTCGGAAAAGACTTCAGACCCGCGGCCTGTTCCAGCATGCGCAGCCATACGGACAAGCCCAGCACTGCCACTTGGCGGCCGGCGTCATTCACATAGTATTCGCGCCAGACCTCATGCCCGGTTGCTTCCAGCAGCCGCGCCAGACTGTCTCCGATGGCCGCATGGCGACCATGACCGACATGCAGCGGGCCGGTCGGGTTGGCGGACACAAATTCCACCAGCACTCGCCGCCCTTCGCCCAAGTCGCTGCGCCCATATTTCTCGCCTCGCTGGGTGATACGGCCGAGTTCGCCCTGCAGCGCACCGGCGTGCAGCCACAAGTTCATGAAGCCCGGGCCGGCTATTTCGGTGCGCTCGATCAGCGAATTCTGCGGTAAGGCATCCACTATTTCGCGGGCAATGTCCCGCGGTTGGCGCTTCAGCTTGCCGGCAAGCTGCATCGCAGCGCTGCAGGCGTAGTGTCCATTGCGCGGATCGCGCGTTTGCTCAATCGCGGCGTGCCGCAGGCTATCCGCATGATTGCCGGCAATGGCGCGCAAGGCTGGCGCGATCAGGGTGCTGAGTGCTTTCTTCATTGCCGGGCCGCCGGGGATTTTATTCGCTCGCGGCACTGCGCGTGCGTAGCGGTTGGCTGGGGTTGCCTGCTTCGGTTTGCCTCGGGAACTGCGTTTTGGGCCATATCATGGGGTGCCGGACACGAGCGCTGCGGCAGGGCAGCAAGGGCAAGGCGGACATGATGAAGAGACTTGTGGGTTTGGCGCTCTGCGCCGTAGCTGGCGCAACTGCCGCGCAGGACAGCGCAACGGTAACCGCGGCGGGATTGGAGCGCTTCGAGGGCGGACAGATCGAACTAGGGTTCTCCGACCCGCGCATTGAAACGGGATTCGAGGTCCTGAGCTCCGCGCGCGTCAGGGACGGTGGCGCCACGCTGACCTTCCCGCTTGCCGAGCCTCTGCAGGTCGAGGTCAAGCTGCAAGCCGGGTCATCCACCGAAGGCTTCCGCGCGCAAGGAATCGCGGAGCCCGGCGCGCGTCACGAAGTGGCCTGGAACGCCCGGCAAAACGCACTGGAGTATTCGGGAGGACGCTACGACGACCTTATCAAGCTGGCGCTGGCCGAACCGGAGGAAACCCGGACACTTGCCCTGCGTCAGATCTACCTCAATGACTCCGACCCGCGCGCCCGCCTCATGGCACTGCAGGCGGGGTGGCGCGAAGGGCAGGACGCGGAGCAAATGGCGGTGCTGGCCGAGCTGGAATCGCTGTTGGGCGACGGCCTCGTCATTGACCTGCTGAAGGTTGCGGCGGAACAGCGTGATGTTGAGCGCGCCCGCGCAATCCAGGGCTATTCCGCCTTCGATCTTGCCGGCGACGAGGTGCGTTTTGCCGACGTGCTGGCTGCAAACAAATTCACGCTGGTGGAGTTCTGGGCTTCCTGGTGCGCGCCGTGCATCGTGGAGATTCCGAATCTCAAGGCCGCATACGCGAGCTTCGGGGAGCGAGGGTTCGAAATATTGGCGTTCAATCTCGACGACGACAGGGAGGATTGGCGGCAGGCGTCCGAAGACGACTACAGCATCCCGTGGCTGGACGTCTCAGACGACTTGTCTTTCGACAGCCCGTTCGCAAAGCTCTACGGCGTGGACGCCATCCCCGCCAGCTTCCTGCTCAATGCCGAAGGCAGGACGGTGGGCCGCAACCTGCATGGCGCCGCGCTCGCAGCCCGGCTTGAGGAACTCCTCGCCATGGAGACGGAGCCCGGTTCGCTGTCCGCTCCATAGCCCGCAAACAGCGTCACTCCCCGCCGACGCCCGGCGCCAGCGGAAGAGAGGCCCGCTGGCGGGGCGGCGGGCGAGTGCCCGCGCCGTTACATGGGCGCGGGTTCGTTCTCCTTCATGTACACCTCGAACGAGGATTCGCTGGGCATGTCCTCGTCCAGCTCTTCGACCAGGTATTCGGGGTAGTTCTTCTCGGCGTACGCGGAAATGTGCGGCGGCAGCTCGCTGAGATCGCCCAGGCTCTTGGTGGTGCAGCGATAGAACAGGCGGCCTTCATGCTGGCCCATCATCATCCATGGCAGCCAGGGCGCCAGTCGAATCCAGGAGCCGCTGTGCTTGACGCGGTGCAGTGACGGGTCGCGCAGTTCGTCGGCATCGCAGACGTACTCGAACATCTCGCAAACCGGCAGGCGCTCGCCTGTTGATTCCCGTACCCAGACCTTGGGGTCGAGCAGGTTGGGCACCTCGGCGCGGAAATCCAGCCACACGGAGGTCTGCTTGCCGATGGTCTGCCAGTTCAGAATAAACGGATTGGAAGGATCGTCGGACGCTCTGTAATTGGGAAACTTGAAATCCATGCGGCCGGTTTGGGCTCCCACGGGCGCACCGATGCGGAACTGCGGCCCGAAAACGCCCTTCACCATCCGGTTGTGGATATGCATCACCTTGTTGGTCTCGCCGGTGTACGGGTTCTCCCAGGTCTCGATCACCTCGTTGGTCTTCAGGTCCTTGTAGAAGCCCACTTCCTTCCAGAAACTCGCGAATGCGCCGTTCTCCATGCGCACCGTGTAGCCGAGGCCGAATCCTTCCAGTCCGAACAAGGCGTCCGGCGTCTTGTTCGGCAGCATTCCGAACACCAGACCGGAATACCAGCCATGCACCCAGTCGCGGTCCTTCAGCGAATTGGAGAGCTTGAAGTAGGCTTCGAGATTGTCGTTGGGGTTCATCCAGTCGAAATCGATCGGCGGCTGATCCGGGGTCTGCGCCTGTTCCTGGCCCTCGTCCTGGCCTCCGCCGCAAGCGGGCAGAGTCGATGCAGCCGCCAGAGCGGCGCCTCCGAGCAACAGGTTGCGGCGATTGAGCGGTGAGTCGAATTGAAGCAGCATGACGGTTCTCCCCTTGAATTCCGGAGCTTGCCTGCCCATGATACCGGACACCCTACGGCACCGGGAGGAATGAAATGAAACGCAGAACAGCATTGGGACTTATTGCTTCCGCCGCGGCCGCGCCGCTGGCGCGGGTGGCTTCGGCGGCGCCGGCAGAAATGCTTGAGTTGGACCCGTCCAATCCCGCGCACACGCTCATGATTACGCGCAAGCTTGCGCACAGCATGGATGACGGCATTGTCTATTGGTGGGCAAAATTGCTGCGCACGGCGGTGCTGGACAAGATCGTCACGCCGCTGTGGAACGTGCATGTGGCTGCGGCGCTCAAGACCCGGGATGTCACCGAGCACACGGCTTACGAGACCACGGCCATCAGCATGGTTTTCTACACCGACCTGCAAACCGGCCAATACATGGAAACCTTCAACAACCCCTTCACGGGCCAGGAGGTCGAAATCGGATATTTCCCCGCCACGCCGTCGAAGCGCGTGGCCAGCATTGATGAAACGCCCGAAGAGCGGCCAGGCCGGGAGGGGTTCAAGCGCATCAACATCCACCCCCTTGGCCCGGCCCTGATCGAGGGCGACGATGTCTGGGTGCGGGACGACGACGTGTTTCGTAGCGAACCGCTCACGCCCGAGGCCGGACTGCCGTTTCGCGGCAACGATTGGAGCACTTATCACGGTTCGCTGGCGCAGGTGGCCAATCCCGAGGTTCTGAATGCGCCCGCCACCTGGCACTTCAACGATATTCTCAGCTATCCACCCTGGCTGGGCATGGGCGATCGGCCGGGCGATTTCGTGTCCCGGGGCTTTGGGCGCAAGGTGTCGTCATACCAGGAAATGCCGGCACAACTGCAGGAGTTCATCAAGATGCGCCACCCGGACATCTATGCCGACCCTGCGGGCGCGCTTGAGGGATGAGCGCGCATATCGGCTGCATCCAACAAGGGGAGAAAAACATGAGTGAGCAGTTCAACCGTAACAACGAACCGCAATCCTTGAGTCGTCGCCAACTGCTGGCTGCAGGTTCGGCCGGCGCAGCGGCAGTATTGGCAGGCGGGTCGCTTTCGGCGCAAACTGCGGATTCGGGCGCTGGCGGCCAAGCAGTCAGCGTGGCCGAGGACGGCAACTACGAGCGCGTGCCGCTGCGCAAGGATACGGTGCGTGTGACCGCCGTGCAGTCGATCATGCGCGCGGTGCGCAACACGAACAACCCGGGGCCCGAAATGAAGGCCAATCTCGACCACATGATCGACCTGATCGACAAGGCGAACGGCTTTGGGGGACCGCAGGATCTCGTGTGTTTCCATGAGCAACCCATCATGGGCTGGAATCCATGGACGCGCGAAGAGGCGCTGCGCGTAGCCATCGAGATACCGGGGCCGGAAACCGAGGCGCTAGGCGCCAAGGCGAAGCAATACGGCTGCTACATTACCTTCGGTACGTACGCGAAAGACGCCGATTGGCCGGGCCACCTGCTTCTCAACGGCGTGCTGATCGGGCCTGACGGCAGCGTCGTTGCGAACCATTGGAAGACCAACAATATTCGCGGTTTCATTCCCGGCTGGGACATCATCACGACCTCGATTTACGATGTTCTCGACCGTTATCGCGAGATGTACGGCGAAGAGGAGGTGCTGCAAGTCGCGCGCACCGACATCGGCAATATTTCCTGTGCGATAACCCCGGGCCAGCCGGATGTCATACGCGCGCTGGCGATGAAAGGGCTGGAACTTCGCTTGAGCTCTTCTTCGGGTGGTTACAGCATCAGCGGCGCCCAGGTGATAGCGCGCCACAATCGGTTGTGGAGCGTGGTCTGCAATCAGTCCATTTCTCCGGAGCAACCCGGATTTCCCGAATTCTCGGGCTCGGGCGACACTGCCATTTTCGGTCCGGGCGGCGCCATTGAGGCGCGCGCCCGCTCGGCGCATGAAGAGTTTGTTCGGGTAACCATTCCGATGGCGGCGTTTCGCGGTTCACGTACGCTTCCGCCCGGGGTTCCTATCGAAATGCTCAGGCCGGTTCACGATCGCTATGTGCCCCGTGATGGCCCGAATTCCCAGGCTTCCTATCAGCCTACGGACGCCGCGGACGCCGCCCGCCATTTCACCAGCATACGGAACTGGTAGGTACACGACCGCGCCGGCTTCCTTGCCGGCCAACGGTCGGCGAGCAGCCGTAGCCCTCAGCTACTCGGCTGCGTGCCGGGCGGGTTAGCCGTAGGCTATCCTTGGCCGAAACGCGCCTGGAAGGTCACGCCCACCTGCCGCGGATCGGGCAAGGTAAGCGTGAAGCCGATGGCGCCCGTAGCGAAACTGCTTGTGAAGCGGCGCGCCGCCAGCACGGCGTCGCTGTCGGTCACATTCTCGACCCATGCGGTAATCGTGTAGCGATCGTTGCGCCAGCCGCCGCGCAAGTTGCTCATCACCTCGCTTTCGGTGCGGGCCAGGTTATGCACCCAGGCAAAAGTACCGTCCTGGTAGAAGGAGTCCAGGCGCCCGAACCACTCGCCGCCCCATGCCGCGGGCATGTTGAATGTCAGAGAAAACGACGCCGAGTTTGTGGGGTTGCGGGCCAGTTCGCCGTCCCTTGCGTCGAAAAAGCCGAAGACCTGCGAAAAGGGAGCGTCCAGGTATTTCTTGATCTTGGTTCGGTTGTAGTTGTAAGCCAACTGCACGCGCCAGCACTCGCTCAACGCATAGGCCGCGCTCAGCTCGGTGCCGTATATGTCGGTATTTCCCGCTCCCGAGAAATCGATCTGCCGGCCGAGGACATCGTTGTCGTCGAAAACGCCGTCGCCATTGCTGTCCACGTTGGTCAGGAAGGTCTGAAAGCGCTGGTTTGTCCATTCCATGTAGTAGGCGCCCGCGTTGATGAAGCCGCGGCCGTTAGCGAAGCTATGCTTGACGCCCGCCTCGTAAACGTCCAGTACGCCCTCGGGAACCGTGGGGCCGACTCCGAAGGTTTCCTCGAAATACTGCGCTGAGGACGGCGCCATGCCCACGATTTCCTGATTGAATCCACCGGGGTTGTTGCCCTCCGCATAGCTCAGGAAAAGCATGGTGTCGTCACCGAGTTTGTAGTCCAGAATGACCCGTGGCGTCGTGGAGCTGAAGGTGCTGTTCAGCGTCACTTCGGCGCCGGTCATTCCCGGTAACGCCTCCTGAACAATCGTTTCCCCGAAATCCAGCTCTTCGTCCGCGCGCCGCACTTCGATGCTGAGCGTCAACTGCTCGCTGATGTCGAAGTTCAGACTGCCGAACAAGGCCTGGTTGGTTACGGTCGTATCGGGGTCGAGCAATTCGCCGAGGCCGAAGGCTCCGCCGAAGGCGCCTCTGGCCGAGGCGCCGTGGAAGCGGGGGCCGAAAAACGGACTGCAAAAGAAGCTTGACGTGGACGAGCAGCCGAAACCGGCGCGGCGCTTGCCGTAGGTGAGGTCGAGATAATAGGCGCCGATCATCCAGCGCAGCCGCCCATCCTGGGGTGAGTTCAGGCGCAGTTCCTGCGAGAAAGAAGTGTCCTCCCATTCCGCATATACCAGTAGTTCGCCCGGCAACAGTTCGCGCATGTCCTGCGTGTCGTCCTTGAATGTGCCCGTCACCGAATTCAACGTGTAGTCGCCCAACTCGACACTGACATCCAGGCTGTTGAGGTTCACTGCGCGTTCGAGACCCATGCTGTCCTTGGGCCAGGACGCGCCCGGCGTCGATAGGTCCACGGAAGTATCCAGCGCCAATCCCGTCAATCCGGCGCGCGTAATGGTGCCGCAGTAATAGTTCCTGGCGGTGATGCCGGGAATCGAGCCCGGCGCAAAGAATGGGCCGCAGTTGTTCTCGGCGGCTAACTGCAGAAACCGTACGCCCGCTCCATCGTCATCTTCGGTATAAACCGAGCGGAACCTGATCGACACGCTGTCCGAGGGGGTGGCGTAGAGCGTGAGGCTTACGGCGCGAGTCTCCTGCGCACCGAGCTTGTCGCCACCTGGCCACTCGTTGTCCCAGCCGCCGTCGTAGCTGTAAACGCGCCCGGACAGCCGGTACGAAAGCCTGCCGTCAACCAGTGGGCCTTCCACGCTGCCCTCCAGGTCCAGGCGGCCGTCCTGCCCGGTCACGAGCTCTACATCGGCTGCCCACTCGTCGCCAGGTGTCTTGGTGATGTAGTTCACCGCGCCGCCAAACGTGGCGCGGCCGAAGAAGGCGCTTTGCGGACCCTTCACTACCTCGACCCTTTCAATGTCGTTCATCGACACCCACTGGCTGGTGCCGCTCAAGTAGATGCCGTCCACGAATGACGACGCCAGTTGCTGATCGCGCACCGTATTGCTGTTGTCCATTCCGCGGAATCTGAGCGCCGGGTCGTTGCGGTTGGCTAACACGTTGCTCATATGCAGGCCGGGCGTGAAGTTGGCGATGTCCTCAATGCCGACGATTCCCTGTGCTTCGATGTCTTCGCTCGTGAAGGCGGAGATGCTCAGCGGAATCTCCTGAATCGATTCGCCAACCTTGCGGGCTGTAACCAGGATTTCCTCCATCAGAGGACCCTCGTCCTGGGCGAAGACTGCCGTGGGTGTTGCCAGCCCTGAGGTTACGAGAATAAGGGTTGCGAGAGTTTGTCTTGTATACATGATGGAGCCCTCCTCTCCAAAACGCCGCCGCGCAGACGCGTCATGCTACAGGATACCGGCGGCGTGGAACAAACGGAATGGCCCTGGGTGCCGCGAAAAGCAGCTCCGACAGTGCGGGAGACGCATCCTGGCCGTGCTGTTGCCCTGGCCGTTGGACGCTGCTCGAAAACGCGGTGGTATTGTTACGCGGCGAAGCGTTCCGGCGCGAAAGAGTAGCGAAAATGTTTGACTTCACTAAGCGCAAATGGGTTAGCGGCGCGGGCGTTCTGGGCCTGGCCATGTTTCTTGCGGCACAGCCGGGTCTGGCGGAATGGGACTATCGGACTGTCGAGGGCTCGGGAGGTGTGCCTCTGAACATGATCACGGCCGGATCCGCACAAGCGCCCGCGATCCTTTTCGTGCATGGCTTTGGTCAAAGCCATTACAGCTTCGTTGACCAACTGGAGTCCGATCTTGCCGACGACTACTACCTCGTGGCGTTCGACCTTCGCGGGCACGGAGCGTCCGGCAAGCCCTGGGCCGTGGAGGCGTACCGCGATTCCACCGTGTGGGCCCAGGATGTTGCTGCCGTTATCGCGGCCAGCGGCATTGAACGGCCCCTGGTGGTGGCCTGGTCGTACGGCACGATGGTGGCGATGGACTACATCCGCGAATTCGGCGACGACGGTATCGCCGGGATTTTGTTGACCGGCGGCCAAGGTGCCCTGAGACCTTTCCAGATGCCGGCGGCCGACGATCCGGGCGCCGAGGAGTTCGCGCGCATCCGGGAATTGCAGCAGAGTCCGGCCCTGATCGACTATATCCGCGCCGGCGAACGCGTGATTCCCTTGCTTACGGCGTCACCCCTGCCGGAGCGGCAGACGCAAGTGTTTCAGGCCATCGGCATGATGTTGCCGGCTTATGTCCGGCGCGCCATGGCGCAGCGCCGTCTGGACAATCAGGACCTGGTCGGGCAACTCTCTTTGCCGGTGCTGTTCTGCCTGGGGCAGCAGGATAATCCGTATCAACTCGACGACGCGGCCGAACTTGCCGCTGCTCACGAGAACATGCGCCTTACGGTCTATGAAGGAGCCGGGCACTCGGTGTTTATCGAACAGCCTCAGCGTTTCAACGCGGAATTGCGCCGCTTTGCCGAACAAGTTCACGCAGGCGATTCCCACTAGGCTGCACGCGCACTTCGGGGAGTTGCCGTGACGGATTGGGGCAGCCGCTAAGTGACCAAGCCTTGGCACAAAATAGCCGAGGCAATCGATTTGCCATTGGGGACTGCGATTTGGGTGCTGGGCGCCCACGTGCTCACGCTACTGGCCCCCATTATCTTGCTGTGGTCGGTTATGCACTATGAGCAAGATCTTGAGCAGATCATGTATGCCCCTCAATGGCTATATGGCAGTGTAATTTGCATGATGATTGCCAGTGCCTTCGAAGCTGCCGATAACAGTTTTGATCGTTGGTATCTCACCGGCCTTCCGCCGTCCCAGTGCGACTTCATGTTCGGTGTTGGCATATGCCTGTCCATGGCCTTTACGATTTTGGCTTGCGTTGGTCAATTTATTTCGGTGGTGGTATCAGGTTTTGTCCTGGTAGCTGTCTTTGCATACTTGTATCTGATTGATGGCCCCAAAGAAGCGCCGCGAACGATTCTTGGCTTGGGTTCAACCATTGCGCTCTATTGGGTGACGGGCGACCCGATAGTCTTTCTCGCTTTCGTGGCAACCTTTTTGACCATCAATTTCTTTTCCATTCTCTGCGCGACTTTGTGCCAGGCAATGCATGGTTTTACTACCATCGTTAATGCCTTTGGCATGTTATGTATCCCTTGGGCTTTCTATAACGTCTCGTCAGGGCGCTCGACCAGCGAGATGTTTGTTATTGCTGTGGCTACGTCAATTGTGGGCGTGGCGATATTGGTTAAACCAAGGTTGATGCGGCTGAAGGCGACGCCCAGAAAAGAGCCTGCCAACAGGGTGATTCAGCATTCAACAGAAATCTCCAATAGTTCCCGATAGTTCTTCATGGCAAAGCAAAGGCGGTAACCCAATCCCCCGGGTCCTGATCAACAAATGGATGCCCACCAGAAACAATAACCACGTATTGCTTTCCATTAATCGCATAGGTCATTGGGTGAGCGAAGCTGCTGGTCGGTAATTTTGTTTTCCAGATTTCTTCGCCGTTTTCGACATCAAAGGCCCGGAATCGGTTGTCCGCCGTGGCACCAATAAACACGACGCCACCGGCAGTCACTATGCCTCCGGAAAAACTGGGAGCGCCCCACTTTAATGGAATGGGAATAGGGGAAACTTTATCGATTGTGCCGAGAGGGACATCCCATTTGATCGTGCCTTTTTCCAGATCGACCGCCACCAGTTTTGCCCAGGGAGGAGGGTTGCAGGGAGTAAAGCGGGGTGACATTACAGGCCCCTGTTTTAGGTGGTAAGGCGTACCCAATAGTGGCTGGGCGCCGGCCATGGGATTGCCATCGGCTTCCTGGCTGCTGCCTTTACCGGCGTTAACGACATTCTCGTTAGGAATCAACTGCACCATATGGAGCAGGTTTAGAACGTTAGTGACCAAGGTCTTGCTGGGTTGGTGGATTGCTGCAGAACCCCAGTTGATACCACCAGCCGTTGCGGGAACTACGATGGTGCCTTCTTCCGTGGGCGGAGTGAATATGGAGCCGACTCTGGCATTGGCATATTTCTCGGCACATGAACCAAAGTTAAGCCAGAATTCGTCGTCCCAATCAAAGTGATGGGGTACTAAAGGCGGCGGTGCCGTCGGGAAAGGTTGGGTTGGGGAAAGGATGTCGCCCATTACGCCATCGGTGGGTACCGGCCTTTCCTCAATCGGGAAATAGGGTTCGCCGGTTTCACGGTGGAAGATATACAGCATGCCGGTCTTGGTACCCTGAATAACGGCGGGAAACTCTTCGCCGTCTTTTTCCAGATCAACCAATACAGGCTGAGCGGGATTGTCGTAATCCCAGACATCGTGATGGACTGTCTGAAAGTGCCAGACGTATTCGCCGCTGGAGGCCCTCAGGGCGACAATCGAAGTGGCGTAATCGTTATTGCCGGGTCGTGTTCCGCCGTAAAAATCCGGGGAAGGACCGGTGGTTGGGATGAACACCAAGTCCCGTTCTTCGTCGATGCTTAACATGCTCCAGGGTTGAGCGCCGCCGGTGACTCTTGCCGCTTCTTCATCCCAGCCTTCATAGGCAGGGTCGCTTGGGTCGCGGGGAACCGGGTCCCATTGCCAAACCTGTTTGCCGCTGCGAATGGAAAAGGCACGCACAGTGCCCGCTGGCGCATTATGACGATGATTGTCCCGCACCGAGGTGGTCATGATCATTATGTCGCCAGCAATGACAGGCGGGTTATAGAACTTGACTTCGTTTTTCCAAACCGGCTGCTTGTCGAAATAAAGTTGTTCTACGTTAGCGGCGCCGGGGGTTTCAGGGTCGCCGAAGTCTTCACAGGGTTTGCCGGTTCCTGCATCAAGTGCGAATAGGCGCAAATCGTTGGCGGCTGCCATTATGCGGTTAGCGCAGTGTGCGGTCTTGTCCTTGGCTTGCTTATCCTGCCAGAACGAAACACCGCGGCACTTGAAGAAAGGTAATTCACTCTTGCCTTCCGGGTCTTCATCGGTGCCGTAGCCGGCAATAGTTACCTTGGCGTCAAAACTCCAGCGTTGTTTACCGGTAGTCGGGTCCAGTGCAATAACGTCGTTGAAGGGTGTACATAGAACCAGAGACTGGCCAGCTTCAACGGGAGTAAGAATTGGGTTTGCCTGATAGCCGGCAAGCCTATTGGCTGGTTCTGGGTACTTTTGTAGCGCGCCCGTTTGCGTTTGCCATGCGATTTCAAGGTCATCGACATTCCTGGTGTTGATCTGGTCGAGCTTGCTGTAACGGGTGCCTGCGCTGTCAGCGCCCCACACCGGCCAATCGCTGGCGTAGCTGGTGGTAGCAAAAGAAGTAGCAACAATAGCGGTCAACAGGAGTAAAGAGCTTAGTTGCTTCATTCAAGCGCCTCGCTTTCTGCGTTCGGTCACGGACTCGCCTTTATGGGCCAACACCAGCGCGCAATATTGTTGCGGCAGGCTGCCGAGTAGTTTATTTTCTCCAGGGTTATTCTGCCTCGGGGGAAGGAAATCATGTTTGGCAAACGTTTGTTCACGGGAACACTAGTCGCCATGCTTGCGGCAAGCGCTGCGGCCCAGACAGGCGAAGAAGCGGCGGTATTCGAGGAGATTGTAGTCACCGCCCGCAAGGCCGAGGAGCGGCTGCAGGAAGTGCCACTCGCGATCACTGCCTTCTCGGCCGATGACATCGCTCGCCGAAACATACGGGAACTGGAAGACCTCGCGCACGCGACGTCGGGCTTTGCCTATGAGGATTACGGTGGGGGTTACGGCGTTGCGGTGATTCGCGGCGGTGCCCAGACGCGTATTCAGGACCTGGATCACACCACCTCGATCTATCTGGACGGAATTTACCTGCCGCGCCAATATGTGGTTGACCTCGGGTTCGCCGGATTCGAGCGGATCGAAGTCGTGAAGGGCCCGCAGAGCGCTCTGTTCGGGCGCAATGCGTTTCTGGGAGCCGTAAATTATGTCAGCGGTGGGCCGAGCGACGCCTTGAGCGGGGCGGTTCACGTTACGGCAGGGACGGAAGAGCGTCTGGACGTGTATGGAGAGATCGGCGGCCCCATTGCTGGTGAAATGCTGGGCGCGCGAGTGCTCGCGAGTTACAGCGAGTTCGACGGCACGTGGACCAACGAGCACCCGAATGCCGCGAGTTACGGCGATCGAGGGACTGTGGGCAACCTCGGTGGTTGGGACAACCTGACGCTGGGTCTCAATGTCGATTTCCAGCCAAGCGATCAACTTGCTTTCGATCTCGACATCTACAGCGTAGAGCGTTTTCAGGAAACGAAGGGCAGCGTTCGCATAGAGGCGCCGGGCGATACGAATTGCTCACAAACGTTTGCCGGCGGCACAGCCTACCGCTTCTACTGCGGCGAGCTCCCGACCACGTTTTCGCCATTACCGGGGGGCAGCCCGCCGGGCACTACAGCGATTTCCGATCCTCGCGCCTATCTGCTTGATGTGGAAAGCGACTTCGTCCACGCTGGCGCCGTAGCCGATCTTTCCGAAAATTGGCGGATCGCGTACCAGTACGGCGACATCGATTCGGAGGTGATTGCAGCCGGCGCCGGCGACCGCGATCCATTGCTCGGATCGTTCAACTTCTTCAACCCCGCATCGCCCGTGAACTACGTGAACGTCACCCCGGCGGGAACCAGCGAGTACACGTCGCACGAAGTCCGGCTCGAGTTCGATCAGGGGCCCTGGTCGGCGTCCTTGGGCGCCTTCCGTTCCGAAATCAAGGATTTCGACTTGTTCGACTTCGCATTCGCACCATTGAGTGGCACCGAGCCGTTCGATGTCGATCCGAACGAAGGCATCAGTGGCATCACGGCACTGGCGCTGACTCGGGCCCGAACCGTTGTGGACACGGACGCTTTCTTCGGAAGCATAGGTTGGGAATCGTCGGACGGACTCTGGCGCGTGGGCGCGGAAGCGCGCTTCACCGACGAGAACAAGTTCCTTGACTCCAATACGACGGTGGCGGCCAGTCCCAAGTTCGAGGACAGTTGGTCACCTTTCACGCCGCGTTTCACCGTCGATTACCGCCCAAGCGATGATCAGATGGTTTATGCGAGCCTCGCCAAAGGCGCCAAGTCCGGTGGTTTCAACAACACGGTGTTCAACGAAGCGCAACGCAGCTTCGAGCCGGACGAAAACTGGACTTTCGAAATCGGCAGCAAGAACACGCTGCTGGACGGCCGCTGGCTGGCCAACGTGGCCGTGTATTTCACCGACTGGTCCAACCTGCAGATAAACACATCGCCTACCGACCTTCCGCCGGGCGTCCTGGCGCCCGCCATCGTAGGGAACACGGGTGGGGCTGAGATTTGGGGCATCGAACTGGACGGCGCCTGGGCAGCGACGGAGAACTTCACCGCGGACTATGCGGTGTCGTTTTCGCAAGCAGAGTACGTAAGCGACGCTGTGAGCGGGCGGATCGGCGCGCTGGGCGCTTGCGATGGCGTTGCCTGTCCGACCGACGGGTCCATCGGCGGCAACAGAATCCAGCGCCAGCCGCCATTTCAGCTCAATGTCGGAGCCACCTATAGCGGAATGCTGGCAGGAGGCTGGGACTGGTTCGTCCGCGGCGATGTGATTCATCAGTCCAAGCAGTACATCGACGAAATGAATCTCGCGTGGCTGCCGGATCGCACCCTGGTGCATGCGCGGTTCCAAGTCGGTAACGGTCCTTGGACTGCGGCGCTGTGGGCGAGAAACCTGCTCGACGAAGAATACGCAACCAGTGCGTTTTTCATAGCGACGGGTTTCGGCACGTCTTATGTGCCGATCTTCGCCGAAAAGCGGACGCTGGGCCTGACTCTGACCTACGACTTGTAGGAACCGCTGGGGGCCGGAGCGTTGCGCCGCATAGCTATTTTCGTCGGCGCGGCGGCAGTGATCGCCGCGCTGGCGGTGGCGCTGTTCGTAGATTGGCGATTCTGGTACCGGTGGTACACGCTGCCTGAGGATCCGGGCGAGTGGCCTGCCAGCTACTACCAGCCGGTGGTCGAAGTGCCCGGCAATCCGGGGGCCTTCTTTGCGGCGGCGGAAGCGACAGAGTTGACTATCGACGCCGCGGCGCTGGAGGCAGCGGCGGACTGGGCGGAGCAGCACAACAGCGCCGCCCTGATCGTGCTGCACCGGGGCGTGATTCAGATTGAACGTTACTGGCAGGGGATCGGCCCGGAATCCCTGTTTACCGGCCGCGCCATGACCCGTTCGCTGTTGCCGCCCCTGGTGGCGATTGCGATGCAGGAAGGCGCCATCGAGTCGCTCGATGCGCCGGTCGGCAACTACCTTCCCGAGTGGGCCGGCGACCCGCGCGGTCGGATCACCATACGCCAACTGTTGCAGAACCTGAGCGGGCTTGAGAATCCGCCCTTGGCCGAAGACCCGGACCCCTACAACAAGAACACGCAGATTTCGCTGAGTTCCGACTTCCGAAAGGCCGCGCTGGCATTCGATCTCGAAAATGCGCCAGGCGAATTTTTCGCCTTCTCCAACGCCAATGCTCAGTTGCTCGGCGCGGTGCTTGAGTCCGCAACCCGCGAGCAATACGAGGACTACCTGAACAGCCGGCTATGGTTGCCGTTGGGGGCCGGCCCCGCGCAGCTCTATATGGACCGGCAAAACGGCATGCCGGCCGTATATTGCTGCTTTCGCGCCACGCCCAGGGACTGGCTGCGTTACGGCGCAGCGCTGTTGGGGGACGGGGAAGTGGACGGCCGCCGGATCTGGCCCGCGGGTTGGGTCGGTGAAATGACAACCGGCTCCGGCGTCAATCCCGGTTATGGCTATCAAATCTGGGTGGGCAATCCGCCGGACGGCGTGCGGCGCTACGTTCAGGACAGGGACCAAACGGCGCCCCATGGGCCGCCGATTGAGGCCGCCGGCGCGTTTTTCCTCGAAGGTGGCGGCTTCCGGACGATGTATGTCGTGCCGGGAGAACAACTCGTGATACTGCGTCTGGGTTATTTCCATCCTGATTGGCGCACCTCCACGCTTCCCAACCTGATCCTGGCCGGGCTCCAGAATTGAGGAAAAGCCATGTCGAAAATCCAACTCCCCTGTAGTCCTCGTTCCGAGCCGCAGACCGTTGTGTCGCCAACCCGCCGGCGCCTGTGCCAGTCGATGCTCGCAGGCGCCACGTTGCTCGGTCACGGAATGCTTTCCTTGCGCGCTGCGGCGGCTGAAGAACTTGACTTGGACAAGGACTCGGATCTCCTGCGCGCCCTGGTCAAGATGCGCGGCAGCCTGGATTCGGAGCTCGTAATCGGCTGGTTGCGGGCAAAACGATTTTCCATCTCGCAGGGGCGAATCGAGCCGCTTTGCGGGCTGATCAGTGCCGCGTTCAGCCGGTTCAGGCAAGTCTCCGATCACCTGTTCGAGGCCGTGGTGCTGGAGGTTACTCATTACACGGATTTCGAGACCTGGGAACTGCTGGATCGCCTGGTAATACCCTTCACCGGTAAGGAAGTCGAGGTGCCGGCGTTCCGGTTCGGGCCCACCACCACCCGGTTTGCGGTCAGCCTCGACGAGCGGGACGAATTCGAACCGCAGGCCGGCACCACGCAGGAGGCGTTTTCGCCAGCCGCATCGGTGCGGATGACCAAGTCCATTCATCGGGAGTATGTTCGGGGCGATACGCTGCTGCTCCGCCATGAGGAGCACGGCCGGGTGCGGCCTAACGACAGCGACATTCCCAATTTGTTCTACAAGGAATCCACGATCTGGTCGGCGCCGCTGAATGAGGTGCTCGATCCTGATGTGAAGCAGGTCGATTCGCTCGTGAACTACTCGGCGATGACGAGTTGGCGGCCGTGGATGCACATGGGCGACGTTCCAGGACACACGGCATCGAACGGACACGGCGCCAGGGCTCGATCGCTGGAGGACCTGCCCGACGACTTCCTGGCTCACACGCGGCGCCTGCATCCTGATGTCGTCGCAGACCCGCATGCCGCGCTCGGGGGATTCGACGAATAGAAGCCGGCATGCGCACTCGGGGAAGTCATGTGAATGCCCGCCGGCAAGTCCTGAAGGGACTTGCGCTGAGTTCTTTCGGCCTGGCGGGCTTCAGGGCCGGCCAAGCGGCCGCTTCCACCGCTGCCGACAGCCTTGATCTTTCCACGCCCGCCCAACTGCTGCGCGCGCTGGTGCGAATGCGCGGCAGTCTCGATGAACGGATCGCCTACATCTGGCTGCGCGGAATACGCTACACACTGGTGGATGGCGAAGCTTTGCCGCTGTGCGCCTACCTGGGTGGTTCGATCACCCGCTATCGGCGCCTGGCCGACGACATGTACGAATTCCTGATCTACGAGATTTCCTACTACACCGACATTCAAAGTGGCGAAATCCTGGATGTGCTGCGGATGCCCTACACAGATCGGGAAGTTGCCGTTCCGCTCTACCGCAGTGGGCCTGGCCGGCATGTCATCATGATGGCCAATGAGGAGGAGTTGGAGTGGAGCCGAGAGAGCACCACCAGCGAGGAGCTGGCGCGACAGATCGCTCCGGACGCGAAAATCTTCTACAGCTTCAGGGTGCGTCCGTCACTAGCCTTCGGCGGCAATGTCTGGATACGCAGCGACTCGTTCACGAAGGTGGCGCCCTACGATCCCAGCGAGACATCCATGTTCTACAAGGAGTCCATCACCTACCAGGCGCAGGAAGCGGATCTCGCCGAGCCCGATGCGCCGCAGGTTGACGCCACTATTTCCTTCGCCATAGCCACGGCCTGGCGGCCCTGGATGCAAATGGAGGGTGTCAAAGGACACACCGTCGCGGACGGCGTCGGCGGCAAGGTCTTCGATGTGCGAGAGATGCCCGAGGATTTTGTCCGATTCACTGCCGCCCATCATCCCGACGTGCTGGAGGATCCCGCCGCGTTGTTGGATTAAGCCCGACTGCTAGAGGTCGAAAGGAATCGGGCGCTCGAATTCGCCCCAGCGCGGCTCCAGAAGCTCCGGGTATTCGCGCTCCATTCGGTCAAGAAACTCGCGCGGCAGTTCGGACACGGAGTTCAGCTTCTTGCCGTCCCAGAAACCGGCCAGATGCCCCATGCCTTCGGGCATCTTCAGCCACTCGGGATGCTCGAAGGCGTAGTGTCCGCAGAAGTGCGCGGGTAGCGAGGTAATCGTTTCGTTGGCGAACAGGTCGAATTCCACCCAATTGCAGGAGTTTTCGATATGCGTGGCCGGCCAGTCCGGCGGTGCGCTGCGTACCAGGTCCATCTTGATGAGGTCGCTCTCGATACGAAAATTTCGGTACGGCCGCTGCACGAACCCATCGCCGGCCAGGTTGCGAAATCCCTCGGGGCTGCCGATCGTGCCTGGATCGGTCAAGAGCAGCGACACTGGCACCTCTACCCGTTCGCCGGTAATGGGATTGACCACCGAGTCGGTGAACTGGTTGCTCTTGAGATCGCGCGGGAAGGAAAGGTTGTGGGCGTGGATCCGGTAGTTGTGGTTGCCCAGGTGCCGGAAGTAGCTGAATTCCAAGCCTTCATAGCGTATCAGTGGCTCCGGGCGCCTGCCGCCCGGAATCACGAACACAATCCAGTGGTACCAGGCGACCGTGGTTCCCTGCTCCTCGGCGAGGTCGCGTTCGATCCGCATCTGGGCGCGGAACGCCTCCACGGGATCGTCGAAATGCAGGAACTCGGACACCACAGGACTGGATGGCGGATTGACCGATTTCGTCCCAGCCGCCTGCAGCGCCTGCGCGCCGAGCAAGGAACCTGCGGCGCCTGCCGCGCCGGTCATGAATGTGCGTCTGTTTACCATTTGGCTTTCCTCCCTAGTCGAGTCCGCGTTGCTGTTGGCGTCTTTCTGTATGCGCCGGCAAACTCAGCGGTGATTCGTATTCTGGATCAAATCCGCCGCCCGTTCGCCAATCATCATGACGGTGGCGTTGGTGTTACCGCTGGTTAAGCTCGGAATCACCGATGCGTCGGCAATCCGCAAACCGGCTATCCCGCGTACCGTCAGATCGGGCCGCGTCACTGCCTCGCCGCCGCTGCCCATGCGGCAGGTGCCCACCGGGTGATAGCCGAGAAAAGCTGTGCTGCGCAGGTAATCGCGCCACTCGGCGTCGCTTTGCACGTCCGGCCCTGGCAGGCGCTCGCCGATTCGGTAGGCCTCGAAGGCCGGCCCGTTGAGAATATCGCGCACCCGCCGGCAGCCCCGGATCAATCGTTGCATGTCGTCGTCGTCGGCCAGCAGCGCGTGGGAAATGACCGGCGGCGCTCCCGGGTCGGCGCTGCGCAAACGTATGCTGCCGCGCGCACGCGGGTAGGAAACATTGATGGCGGCCGAAATGGCCGGCCGGCCGTAGGGGATCACGCCTTCTTCGGAGAAGCTGAAAGCGTAAGGCCCTAGCTGCACCTGGATGTCCGGCTCTGGTTCCTCGGGGGCGGAACGCACGAACGCCACCGCGTGCGGGTAGGGGCTGGTGGCCGGGCCGCGTCCGAAGAACAGCCAGTTGAGTCCGTGCAGGACGATTTTCCAACTGTTGATCTCGGTGTTGTAGGTGGGCACGTTTACATCAATGCCGACCATGCCCTCGGGGTGTTCCTGGAGATTCTCGCCCACGCCCGGCAAGTCTGCCACGACATCGATTCCGGCGGCACGCAGCGGGCCGCCCGGCCCGATTCCCGAAAGCATCAGCAGTTTGGGCGTGGCGATGGCGCCTGCGCTCACTATCACCTCGCGGCGCGCTGTGGCCCTGCGCAGTTCCGTGCCCTTGCGATACTCCACGCCCGTGCAGCGGCCGTTCTCTACCAATAGCCTGCGGCACTCGCTGCGCGTGCTCAGCCTGAGATTGCGGCGGTGGCGCGCCGGGTGCAGGTAGGCTTGAGCGGCGCTGAATCGTCGGCCTCGCTGCTGGTTGACCTCCGAATAAGCCACGCCCTCCTGGGTGGCGCCGTTGTAATCCTCGTTCATCGCCAAGCCCGCCTCGACCGCGGCCTGCACGAACACGTGGGCCAGCGGATGGGTGGTGCGCAGGACATCGGTGCGCAGCGGACCTGAGCGGCCCCGGTAGCCGCCGTCTCCCAAGGGCGTGGACTCCATGCGCTTGAAGAAGGGCAACACGCTGGCGTAATTCCAGCCGTCGCAGCCCTCTGCTTCCCAGCGGTCGTAATCGGCGGCCGCGCCGCGCACGTAGAGCATGCCGTTAATCGAACTGCTACCGCCCAGGGTCTTGCCGGCCGGCCAGAGATCCACGCGGCCATTGCGGCTGGGGTCCGGCTCCGCCTGATAGCGCCAGTCGAGCTTGGGATTGCCGATAGCGCGGATGATGGCCGCGGGCATGCGGACATAGGGCGAGCGGTCGAAGCCGCCTGCCTCCAGCAGCAGCACTCGCCGGTCAGGATTCGCGGACAAGCGGTTGGCCACCACGCAGCCCGCCGAACCGGCGCCGACCACGATGTAATCCCACTCGCTCACGCTATTCTCATTCCTGCGGTCCGAAGAGAGGTCCGAATTTCGGGGTCGCGCCCGGTCACGGCGTAGCGGCCTGCATGACGGGTTGCAGTTCCCGTTCACCGCGCTCCAGCAGCGCCTGCAGTTCCTGCCACTTGTCGGGACGGTGCGCCGCAAGGCTGTAGCGCTCGGCCGGGTCGGAGCGCATGTCAAACAGCAGTCGTATGCCGTGCTCCGGCAAGTTGCGTTCGATATTGCGGTAGTCGGCGCGCACCACGATTTTCCAGTTCTGGGTGCGCAGCCCGGCGATACGGTCGTGATTGAAGAAGTAAAGCGCTTCGTGAGGGCTTTGTTGGGTCGCGCCGGTGAGAATCGGCAGGATATTGCGGCCGTCGAGCGCCAGCCCCGGCGATGACGGCGCGCCGGCCATGGCCACAATGGTGGGAAACAAGTCGATATTCATGGCCATTGCTCCGGCCACCTGACCCGGCATTATGCGCCCCGGCCAGCGGGCTATGAAGGGGACGCGGTAGCCGCCGTCGAAGGCAGCGCCCTTTCCGCCGCGCAAGCCGCCCGGGCTGCCTTCGGGGAACGGCCCGTTATCGCTGGTGAAGAGAGTCGCCGTGCTGTCCGCTATGCCCTCCCGTTCGACCGCGTCAAGCAATTCCCCCACGCTCCAGTCCAGCTCCTGCACCACATCTCCGTACGCGCCGGCCTGGGAGGAACCGGCGAAGGACGCGGACGCAACCAGAGGGATGTGCGGTGCGGTATGCGACAGGAAGAGGAAGAACGGTTGCTCGCCCCGCTCGCGGATAAACTCCACCGCCTCTTCCGTGAAGCGCCCGGTCAGCGCGCTCTGCCGCATCGGCTCGGCGCTCTTGCGCTCATTGCGGTAGAGGGGCTGCTCGACATCGTTCGGATGCAGCAAGCCAAAGAAATGGTCGAAACCATTCGCATTGGGTCGCTGCGCCTCGCTGCCGTGCCCGAGGTGCCACTTGCCGATCAAACCGGTGCGATAGCCGAGGTTTCGCAGCCGGCCGGCCAGCGTTACCGTTCCGGCGGGCAAACCGCGTTCGTCATTGATCGTGATTGTGCCGTCCGCCAGACCCAGGCGGATCGCATAGCGTCCCGTATGCAGACCCGCGCGGGAAGGCGTACAGACATTGCTGCTGGCATAGAAGTCCGTCAGCAGAACGCCCGCTTCGGCCAGTCGGTCGATGTGCGGTGTTTGGATCGCCGTTGCGCCATAGGCGCCGATGTCCCCATAACCCAGATCGTCGGCCAGAATCAGAATGATGTTGGGCCGCACATCCGGCGCGGCCGCGGCGGCTGTGCCAAGCAACGGCACAAGCGCAAAGGCCAATGCGTAAACAAGGCTTTTCATCGCGCCGTAGGGTGTTTGCTTGTGATGCATTGCATCCTGCTTTCGCGGCCTGCCGATACTAGACTGGATATTGCACCAGATTCCGGATTTCCGTGCGAAAAATCTCGAAGGCCGCGACCGACTCACGATACGCTATTCTTGCCATTCGAGTGGTTGCTTAGGTCGCGATGTTTGTTCTTGACGTTCTGCGGCAGGCGTTGGAGTCCATCGGCGCCAGCCTGTTTCGCGCGCTGTTGACGATGCTTGGCATGGTCATCGGCGTGGCGGCGGTGGTGACCATGGTGTCGCTGGGCACCGGCGCGCAGCAGGCGGTGGAGGAGCAGATGGAAGCACTGGGCGCCGACATTCTGGCGGTGACCAATTCGCAGCGCCGCTTTCGGGGCGTGGCGCTGGAGAACAGCAGCTTGAGCTCCGAAGACGCGGAAGCTCTCCGAAGGGATGCCCGTCACCTTAGCGTCGTGGTTCCCAAGATCAGCCAGCGCCTGCCCGTCGAGTTCGGCAACCGGAATACGCGGGTGGAAATGATCGGATGCACCACCGAGTACCTGGACCTGCATCGCTACAAGCTCGCGCTGGGGCGCATGTTCGTGCCCGCCGAGGAGGAGGCGCGGCTGCGTGTGGCTGTGCTCGGCAGCGACGTGCCCGAGAGGCTGGAAGTCGCGGCTGACGCCTTGCTGGGCAGGAATATACAGTTGGGCGGCACTCCGTTCGAGGTGATCGGCGTGCTGGAAGAAGCCGGCTCGGCGGGCATGCAAAACCCCAACGACGATGTCCTGATTCCGGTTTCCACGGCGCAGTACCGCGTGACCGGCACCGACCGGCTGGAGAGCATGGATGTCCAGATCAAGAGCGGTTCGGTGGTAGAGCAGGCGCTGGTGGACATAGAGCGAATCCTGCGCCGCGAGCATCGCATCCTGCCGGGCGAAGACAACGACTTCGGTATCCTCGACCGCCGGCAATTCCTGGAAGTGCGGGAGGAAACCGCGCGCGTGTTCGCGCTGCTGCTGCCGGCCATCGCCGGCGTGAGTCTGGTTGTGGGCGGTATCGGCATCATGAACATCATGCTGGTAACCGTCGCTGAGCGCACCCGGGAAATCGGCGTGAGGCGGGCCATTGGCGCCACTCGCGGGGCCATCATGTGGCAGATACTCGTGGAGTCGTCCCTGCTGTGCGTGTTCGGCGGATTGCTGGGCGTGGTAGCCGGTTGGGGCGCATCGGAACTGCTGGCCCAATTCTTCGGCTGGCGAACCGTGCTCGCGGTCGAAGCAGTGTTCCTGGGTTTGGGCTGCAGCCTCGCCATAGGCATCGTTTTCGGCCTCTGGCCCGCCCGCCGCGCCGCCACCCTGGACCCCATAGAAGCCCTCCGCCACGAATAACCCACCCCGCGCAGCCCTTCCCCGCTTGTTTCCGTGTCCTCTTCTTTTGGACAGGTGCCTTACCCCCGCCTGTTTCCATCCCCCTTCCCCCGGAGAGGCGCCATCCCTGGCTCGGTTCCGCCATCCTGGCTCCAACGCTCTCCGTGGGAAGGGGGATGGAAACAGGCTTGCGTGGGGGCCCGGATATAAGCCATACGCGGCATCCTGGTTCCAACGATTCCGCGGGAAGGCAGACGGGAACAGCCGGTAAAGGTGTTTCGCGCCCCGCGTAACGAGATTCCCTACGTAAGCCTTTCCCCTTGTCTCCTCTCCCGGAGAGCGTCGAAGCCAGGATGGCGGAACCGAGCCAGCGAAGGGCACGTCGCGCCCCGCGAAACGAGATTCCCTACGCAAGCCTTTCCCCTTGTCTCCTCTCTCAGAGAGCGTCGAAGCCAGGATGGCGGAACCGAGCAAAGGAAGGGTTCTTCGCGCCCCACGTAACGAGATCTCCTACGCAAGCCTTTCGCCTTGTCTCTTCTCCCGGAGAGCGTTGGAGCCAGGATGGCGGAACCGAGCCGAAGGCGTCTCTCGCCTCGCGAAACGAGATCCGCTACGCGAGCCTTTCCTCTTCTCTTCTCTCCCAGAGAGCGTTGGAGCCAGGATGGCGGAACCGAGCCAGGGATGGCGTCTCTCTGGGAGAGAAGAGAAGAGGAAAGGCGGGGAAAGGCAGAGGTGCGACCACGCCTCCAACCGCACTTGAAATCAGGCGCCGCCAGCGACCTTCGGTACGGGGAACCGCTTCAGCAGCACCACCACAATCAACCCCAGCCCCCCGGCCAACATGCCCCAGTAAATCGTAGCGTTGGTCAAACCGATCGAATCCGCCCAACCCCCCAGCGCCGCACTTCCAATCGCCACCCCACCGAAAGCCACCGTGCTCCAAAGACTCATCACCCGCCCGCGGTAGTTCTCGTCCACCACCGACTGGGTAAGCGTTTGCGAACCCACGCCGCAAACGGTCAGAGTCAGTCCCAGCACCGGCAACTGCAGCATTGCGATCCAGAATTGCCCGGTAAACCCGAAACAAACGATGAACAGGCCGGTCAGCGCGGCGCAAATCGCCGCCGCGCGCCGCAGCACTTCCAGGTCCTTGACCCGCGCCACCCAGAAGCCGCCCGCAACCGCGCCCACGCCGAACGCCGAAATAAGCTGCGACATGCCCTCGCTGCCGCGGTTGAACACCTGGTCCGCATAGGGCGCCATGAGTTCGAAGACCGCGCGGCCAAAGGTGGCGCCGATCAGCACCAGAAAAAGATAGAACAGGATCGCAGGGTTTCGGAAGGTATAGCGCAAACCATCCTGCAACATCCGCGCCAGCCCGATCTGGCGCTCCAGGTCGCGGGTGACCGGCTGCAGTTGCAATCCCCACAACACCCAGGCCATGCCGAAGAAAGTCGCCGAACTGACGCCGAACGCCGTGGCCACCCCAAACAGCTTGATGATGTAGCCCCCCAATATCGGACCGATCACTCGGGCCACGTTGAAGCTGACCGCGCCAAGTCCCACGGCGCTGGCCAACTGCATCGACGGCACCAGGTTTGCAAGAATCGCCAGGCGCATGGGCGTGTAGCCGCCGCTGCAGATTCCGAAGCCCAGGGCCAGGATGAAGAGGGCAGTAGGCGTGATCCAGCCGAGCGCCGACAGCAGAAACAGGCAAGCCGTATTCGCGATATTGAGCAGATTGAAGAGCTGGGCGGACTTTCGGCGGTCCCAGCGGTCGGCATAGGCACCGAATACCGGACCCAGCACGGCCACCGGAAAATACGCCGCGAACGCCACCGCAGCCACGAAAAACTCCGATTCCGTCAAAACCCAGGCTTGCCACGATAGCGCGAGCCGGAGAATCCACAGGCCATGCGTGGTCACCGTGCTCCCGACCAGGAAGCGGCGATAGGCAGGTGTGGATAATGCGGATGTGGACATGGCGGGTAGCCGGCCACGCGCCGGCAGTCACGGCCCGGGCAGCGCAAGCAAGGGAAGGCTGCCGGTTCGGATTGGCGAGCGAGTGAGTATGATGCGCGCTGCGTCAAAAGTCCACGCCCCCAAGCCATGCGCCCAGATCCTCAAATCTCGCTCGAATACTTTCCGCCACGCTCGGAAGAGATGGCGCTGCGCCTGACCCAAACGCTCAAGACGCTGGTTCCGTATCGCCCCCTGTTCTGCACCGTGTCGTACGGCGCCGGCGGCTCGACCCGCGCGGGCACCGCCCACTGGGTGCGGCGCATACGCCGCGACTACGGCGTGGATTGTGCGCCGCATCTTACGCACATCACGCACACGCGCGCCGAGGTGAGAGAGATTGTGAAGGAATACCTGGCCGACGGCGTCAAGCGCATGGTCGCGTTGCGCGGCGACATGCCCGAAAGCGGTTTGCCGCGGGCGGCCCGCGAACACGGCTACGCGTCCACACTGGAACTTATCTCGGACGTCAAGGCACGCGGGATCAGCGAAGTCATGGTGGGCGCACACCCCGAGCACGGCGGCGGCGGGCAGTCGGCCCTGCGCGAGCACGTCGAGTTCGTCAAGCGCAAGCTCGACGCCGGGGCTGACCTGGCGATAACCCAGTTCTTCCTGGACAACAGCAGGTATTACCGGCTGCGAGAAGCATTCGCGGCGGCCGGAATCGATGATCGCCTGGCGCCCGGGATCATGCCTTTGTACAACGTGCGTAACGTATTTTCGTTTGCGGGAAAGACTGCCGTGCAGGTTCCCAAGGCGTTGCGCGACCGTTTCGCCGAGGTCGCCGACGACGCCGAAACCACCGGTCGGATCGCCAAGCAATTTTCAGTGCAGCAGGTGCTGGACCTGGCCGAGCAAGGCGTCCAGCGGTTCCACATCTACACCATGAACCGCGCACCGCTCAGCGCGGCGATCCTGGAGGCGCTCGGACTGACCGCCGCGCCGCCGCCATGAGCGCAGCAGGCGCCAGGGCGGACGCCCTTGTCCGGCTGGTCCGCGAGCGCATCGTGTTTCTCGACGGCCCGATCGGCACGCTGCTGCAATCGCATGGCCTGTCGGAGGACGATTACCGGGGGCAGCGCTTTGCCGATTGGCCACAGCCGCTCAAGGGCAATCACGACCTGCTGTGCCTGACGCGGCCCGAGATCGTGCGCGGCGTTCACGAAGCCTACCTTGAGGCAGGCGCCGACATCCTCACCACCAACAGCTTCACCGCCAATGCTCCCTCGCAAGCGGACTACGGCCTTGAGGACTACGTGGCCGAAATCAACCGCGAAGCGGCCCGCATCGCCCGCGAAGCTGCCGATCAAGCGCAGCGCAGCGACGGCCAGCCGCGTTTCGTGGCCGGCACTCTTGGCCCCACCACGCGCACCGCCTCGATTTCTCCCAAGGTGGAAGACCCCGGCTTTCGCGCCATTGACTTCGATGCGCTGGCCGACACCTACGCTGTCGCCGGCAGGGCCCTGCTGCAAGGCGGCGCCGACCTGCTGCTGGTGGAAACGGTCTTCGACACACTCAACGCCAAGGCTGCCGCTTATGCCGTAATGCGATTGATTGAAGAACTGGATCGCCCGATACCGCTGATCGTGTCGGCTACGATCACCGACGCCTCGGGTCGGACGCTCTCCGGGCAGACGGTGGAGGCCTTCTACAACTCCATCCGGCATGCGCCGCTCACCGCCATAGGACTCAACTGCGCGCTGGGTGCGCGCGAACTGCACCCGCATGTGCGCGAACTGTCGCGGATTGCCCAATCACCGGTCAGCGTGCATCCCAACGCCGGTCTGCCGAACGAACTCGGGGAGTACACCCAGTCGCCGGAGGAAATGGCGGCCACGCTGCAGGCCATGGCCCGGGAAGGCTTGCTCAACATGGCGGGGGGCTGCTGCGGCGCCACGCCCGAGCACACGCGCGCCATGCGCGAGGCGCTGGCCGACATCCGCCCGCGCGTGCCGCCGCAGCATTCGCGGCGCACCCGCCTGAGCGGGTTGGAACCGTTCAACATCGAGGACAGCACCGGCTTTGTGCATGTAGGCGAGCGCAGCAACGTAACCGGTTCGGCGGTCTTTCGGCGGCTAATAGAGGCCGACGACTACGCTGCCGCCGTGCAGGTGGCGCGGCAACAAGTCGAAGCCGGCGCCAATTTGCTGGACGTGAACATGGACGAAGGCCTGCTGGATTCCGAGGCCGCCATGCGCCGCTACCTCAACTTGTTGGCCGCGGAGCCGGACATTTCCCGCGTACCCGTGATGGTCGATTCGTCGCGCTGGGAGGTGCTGGTGGCCGGCCTCAAGTGCCTGCAAGGCAAGGGCATAGCCAATTCCATCAGCCTCAAGAACGGCGAAGCCGAGTTTCTGGAGCAGGCCCGCGAGATTCGGCGGCTGGGCGCGGCGGTGGTGGTGATGGCCTTCGACGAACAAGGCCAGGCGGAATCCGTGGAACAGCGCCTGGCGGTGGCGGAACGCAGCTATCGCCTGCTTACGGAGGATGCGGGCTTTCCTCCCGAAGACATCATCCTTGATCTGAATATCTTCGCGGTGGCTACCGGCATGGAGGAGCATGATGACTATGCCCGCGCTTTCATCGAGGCGGTGCGCGAGGTGCGCAGACGCCTGCCCGGAGTGCATGCCAGCGGCGGAGTAAGCAACCTGTCGTTCTCGTTTCGCGGTAACAACACGGTGCGCGAGGCCATGCACTCCGTGTTTCTCTACCATGCCATCGCAGCCGGCCTGGATTTCGGAATCGTCAACGCCGGCCAGTTGAGCGTCTATGAGGACATACCCGAGCGGCTGCGCGATACCGTCGAGGACGTGATCCTCAATCGCCATCCCGGCGCCGGCGAGCGGCTGCTGGAGTTGGCGCGCGAATATCACGGCCAGCGCGGACAGGCGCGCGAGGAAGACGATGAGTGGCGCGCGCTGCCGTTAGCCGAACGGCTGCGACATGCGCTGGTGCACGGTTTGGATACCCACGTGGTGGAGGATGCCGAGGCCGCGCGGCAGGCTAGCGAACGGGCGCTGGACGTGATCGAGGGACCGCTGATGGACGGCATGAACACGGTCGGCGACTTGTTCGCTTCCGGCAAGATGTTTCTACCCCAAGTGGTCAAGTCCGCCCGCGTCATGAAGAAGGCGGTGGCGCACCTGGTGCCGTTTATCGAGGCAGAGGGCTCCGGGATGTCCAGCCGCGGGCGGCTCGTAATGGCCACCGTCAAGGGTGATGTTCACGATATCGGCAAGAACATCGTGGGCGTGGTGCTGCAATGCAACGGCTACGAGGTTATCGACCTCGGCGTAATGGCGCCCTGCGAAAAGATACTCGACGCTGCGGTAAGCGAGGACGCCGACTATATCGGGCTTTCGGGCCTGATTACTCCGTCCCTGAATGAAATGGTGCATGTGGCAGGCGAGATGCAGCGCCGCGGTCTCACCCAGCCCTTGCTGATCGGCGGCGCCACGACTTCGCCCCGGCATACGGCGCTGAAGATCGATCCCGCCTACGACGGCGGGGTCGTTTACGTCAAGGATGCCTCCCGCGCGGTGGGCGTGCTCGGCAGCCTTAGCGGGCCGGGGCGTGAGCGCTACCTGGCGGAGGTCGCGCGCGATCTGAAGCGCCGCCGCGAACAGCCGGCCGGAACCCGCCGCCGCGCGAACCTGCTGGCGTTGGAAGAGGCGCGCGCGAACTACCTGGAGATTGACTGGCGAGCCCAGCCACCGGCCGAACCTGCCCGCGCAGGGTCGATTGAGGAGGCTGCGCCGAGTCTGGAAGAGCTGTATCCGTATATCGACTGGCAGCCCTATTTCGCGTCCTGGGGCTTGCGCGGCAAATATCCGCAACTCCTGGATGATCCACGGAAGGGTACTGCGGCCAGCGACCTTTGGGACGATTTGCACACGAATTTCATCGAGCCCATCCGGGCCGGAAAGATTGAATTCCGCACGGCCGGCGTGGCCGGAATTTTCCCGGCTGCCGCGAGTGGCGACGACATACGCCTTTACCCGGACTCGGGAGTCGAGCAAGCAATTGGGCGCATTCATTGCCTGCGCGAACAACGCCGCATGCCGCCCGGCAAGGCCAACGGCTGTTTCGCCGATTTCGTGGCGCCGCGCGAAGCCGCGCCCGATTGGGTGGGCTTGTTTGCGGTAACGGTAGGCGGCGACTTGGAGGAAATCCTTGCGCGCAAGGGGGGCAAGATGCGCTCCGCCGATGACTACGCCGCGATTCAACTGCGCGCGCTGGCCGACCGCGCAGCGGAGGCGTTCGCTGAATACATGCACGAGAAAGTGCGCAAGGAGTTGTGGGGCTATGCGGTCGAGGAGTCCTTCAGCAACGAAGAGCTGATTGCCGAGCGCTACCAAGGCATTCGGCCCGCGCCCGGCTATCCCGGCTGCCCTGACCACAGCGAAAAGGGCTTGATCTGGCGCCTACTGGAAGTCGAAAAGCGCACCGGCGCGCGGCTGACCGAGTCTTTCGCGATGTGGCCGGCCGCCACCGTGTCGGGGTATTACTTCGCACACCCCGAGGCCCGCTACCTGAACATCGGGCTGATCGGCGAGGATCAGCTTGCCGACTACGCGGCCCGCAAGAACATCCCGCTGGACGAAGCCCGCATGTGGCTGTCTCCCAACCTCGCCGACTAGCCCCCGGGCGGTCGCTGCCGCGAGGTTCGGAAGCCCGCCGCCGCTACCACTGCTGCCTGACCCGTCCGAACAGGTTCATGCCTTCACCGTAGAGGCGGCTTCCTTGCGGCACAACGCTGCCGAACACTCGATTGAACCCGGACAGGTGGTCGATGTACGTCTTGTCAAACAAGTTTTCCACGCCTAGCGTGAATGCAACGCCGTTACTCGTAACGCGAATTTCTTCGATCGGTGTTTCTTGGGTTTCGCTGGACTCTTCCTGTGCGAAGAGGCCGCAAGGTCCGAGCGAGAGCAGGAAACTCAACGCCGGGATTCCTGCATATCGTTTCCGAGATATGGGTGTAACCATAGTGTTGTCCTCCATCTGACATGATCTCCTGCCACTCCAAACCATACCAGATCAATTCCTAAGGGTTGCCGTGCGCCGTGCTGACCCGCTCCTGCCTGGCCAGATCAAGGTGCGTCGCCGGCCGCGTCAGACCGGCCTCCAGCATCATGCTGCGGACCGCATTGCCCTGGTCGGCGCCGTGCTCCACGGCCAGCATTCCGCCCGGCTTGAGGTAGGCGGGCGCGCCGGAAATCACCGCCCGCAATTGGCGCAGTCCGTCCGCGCCGCCGTCCAGCGCCTCGCGGGGTTCGAAGCGCAGCGGCTTTCGTCGGCAAAGATTTGATTCCACGTAGGGCGGGTTGGCGGCGATTACGTCGAAGCGCCGGGCTTTGTCCAGGGCTTCGAACCAGGAACCGCGAATGAAGCGTACCCGTCCGGGCACCAGTCTCTCGGCGTTGCGTTGCGCCACTTCGAGCGCTGCTGCGGAGATGTCCGTGGCGAGTATTCGACAGGCGGGCAACTGGTGCGCCAGCGCAATGGCCACGGCGCCACAGCCGGTGCCGAGCTCCAGGCAAGTGGCGTCGGGCTGCATTGATTCGAGGTGGTCCAGTGCTACTTCTACCAGCAGTTCGGTCTCCGGGCGCGGTGCAAGCACTGCTTCGGTGATCTCGAATTCGAGCGAAAAGAACTCCTTTCGGCCGGTAATCTGCGCCACCGGGCGCCCGTCCGCGCGCCGCTTCAGAAACTCCCGAACCTGCCCGCAACGCGCCGCGTCGAGGATTTCCCGCGAGCGGCTGTAAAGCGCGCTGCGACCAATGCCCAGCGCGTGCGCTACCAGCAGTTCGCAGTCCAGCCTGGGACTGCTGCTTGCGGCTCGCAAGCGCTCGGTGCCCCAACGCAGCAATTGCCCCAGCGTGAGCGGCTCTGCGCTGTCGGGAAGCTCAGAGGACTGCGGCGAAGACATGGAGATATTGTCCCGCATGCCGGCATAATGCGGTTTCGGGGCACCGCATCATGGCCAAGCTGCAAGGAAATTCCACCCGCTGCGTACATGCCGGCAATACGCACGACGCCGCTACGGGCGGAGTCATGCCTGCCATTCATCAGAGCAGCACGTTCGCCTATCCCGCCCTGGAGCGCCGGCCGGAGCACATCTACACGCGCATTTCCAATCCCACCAGGGACGCCTTCGAAAGGGCCGTCAATGCACTGGAGGGAGGTGCGCGAACCTTGGCCTTCGCCTCGGGAATGGCGGCAAGTTCGGCGGTGCTGGAGTTATTGCAGCCGGGCGATCACATCATCGGCCCCGCGAATGTCTATGGCGGCAGTTTCAACATGCTGCGCGCCGCCAGCGAGGCGCGTTTCGAGTTGAGCCTCGTGCATCAGAACGACGGGCCACAGGCGATTGAGGCGGCATGGCGCGACAACACGCGGCTGCTCTGGCTGGAAACGCCGTCCAACCCGCTGATGCATATCACCGATCTCAAGGCGGCGGCGGCGCTGTGCGCGGCGCGCGGCGCCCTGAGTTGCGTGGACAGCACCCTGGCGACCCCCCTGGCGACCAAGCCTCTGGCGCTGGGCTGCGATATTTCCATGCACTCGATCACCAAGTACATCGCCGGACATTCCGACGTGCTCGGCGGCACCTTGAGTGTATCGAACGACGACCTCGCGGGCCGCTTGGCGCGCGTACGCAATCGCACCGGCGGCGTGCTGGCGCCGCTGGACTCGTACCTGGCCTTGCGCGGTCTGAAAACCATGGACCTGCGGGTGCGCCGGCAGTTCGACAATGCCGGGCAGGTGGCGCGCGCCCTGCAAGCCCACGCCAAGGTTGCGCAGGTGCATTATCCGGGGCTGACGGACCATCCGCAGCATGCGCTGGCGGCCCGCCAGATGGACGGTTTCGGCGCGGTGGTTACGCTGCGACTGAAGGGCGATAGCGCCACGCCGGAGCGCATGCTCAACGCGCTTGAATTGTTTACGATTGCCGAGAGTCTGGGGGGTGTCGAAAGCCTGGCGGGCTATCCGCCGCGAATGAGTCACTCGGCCATGACGGAGGAGGCGCGAAAGGCAGCCGGCATTACCGGCAACCTGGTGCGCCTGTCGATGGGCATTGAAGACGCCGACGACATCCTGGCCGATCTTGAGGGGGCGCTGGAGAAAGCATGAAGATACTTGTTGCCATAGTGGGGCTGGTGGCGCTAGCGCTGCTGCTGACGTACCTGGGGCTGACCCAGTGGTCGAAGATCTCGCGCGAGGCGCTGATCGAGCAATACCGGCTGGAGGAATCGCAGTTCATTTCTGTGGACGGCGTGGAGTTGCATGTGCGCGACACGGGCAGCGGCCCGGCAGTGCTGCTGCTGCATGGCCACGCCGGCAACTTGCGCATGTGGCAAGCCTGGACCGAGGCGCTGGACGACGCCTACCGCGTGATCAGCTTCGACATTCCCGGCTACGGGCTGACCGGTTCGGATCCTTCCGGGGACTACTCCGTTGACCGCGCCGCCGAGCTGGCAATGGGCCTGATGGACGCGCTGGGCATCGAGCGCTTCTACGCGGGAGGCACGTCGATCGGCAGCATCGCCGCGTTTCGCATTACCTCACGTTATCCGGAGCGCATTCCCGCGCTGATCCTGGCCAACGCCGCCGGCCTTCCTCGCGAACCCGGCAAGGGACCCAACCAGCCGGATCCAAACCCCTTGCGTCAACTGCTTTACAGCTATCACTTTCCCTACAGCTACTTCGAGACCTTTTTCGAGCGCACTTGGCACGATCCATCGAAGGCTCCCGAGGAACTCGTACGGCAGTACTACGACATGGCGCGGCGCAAGGGCGCTCAGGAAGAGGGCGCCTTGAGCCTGCAGCAGTTTCGAACCGGCGATCCCGAGACCGTGCTGGGGCGCATTACGCAGCCGGTGCTGCTGCTCTGGAGCCAGTCCCGCGTACTTCCGAGCACCGAACCGCAGCGCTTCATCGACTTTCTGAAGAACACCGCAGTGGAGTACCACCCCATCCCTGACGCCGGACACGTCCTGCCGCTCGAAGGCGGCGCGGCTTCCGCACCGCTGGTGCGCACATTCCTTGACCGACTCGAATCGACGGCCCGTGAAGCGGGCGAAGCCGAGCCGGTACCCGCGGCGGGGCCGGCTCAGGCTGCTACATCGACCAACTGAAGCGCAAACCCGCCTGGCGCTTGTCGGGCGCGAAGAACACCACCGCCAGGTTGCCCAGAGCGAAGAAGTCGCCGGAGGTCTGCGCGGTGCGGACCGTGTCGTCGCCGGTCACGTTGTCAACGTAGGCGAACACGCTCCAATTGTCGGCTTGCAGGCCGGCGCGCAGATCCACGTTCACCCAGGAATCGAACAAGTGCCTGCGGCCTGCCGCGATGCCGCGGTCGCTTTGGTATTGGGTCAGCAGGTCGAACTGGAAGTTCATGCCGTTGCCCAGAGGCCGCGTGTAGCTGGCGGAGAGGTTGAGGTTATGCTCGGGCACCCGCTCCATTTCGTCGCCTGTCTGATCCACGGAACACAAGAAAAGCCCGCTGGGCAATTGTTGCAGCGTGCAGTTGTTCACCAGTCCGATCGATAGCGCGCTATTGGTGACGGTCACGAAATCGGTGTACTCGCTTTCCAGCCAGGTATAACCACCCCGCAGGACCAGGTTGTCGGTAACGCCGATGGCAGCCTCTACCTCGAAGCCCCTGATCTCCGCGGCCCCGGCGTTGCCTACCACCAGGTCGAAGCCGGTGGCGGCGGTATCGCTGGGCTCCAGGCTGGTCGTCTGCTTGCCCTCGTAGTCCATGAAAAACGCGGCAGCGTTCAGCGTTACGCGGCCATCAGCCAGCGCGCTCTTGAAGCCCACCTCGTAGTTCCACAACTCCTCGGGCTCGAACAGCGCGTGCGTGGGCGAGGGACTGGCGATGGTCGAAACACCGCCCGGCTTCACGCCCTTGGAGATGGACCCGTAGGCCAGCACGTCCTCGGAAACCTGGTATTGCAGCGCAAAGCGCGGAGTAAAGAAGCTGTGTTCGGAGTCGCGCTGCGCAATGGGATTGTTGTTTACCGGAAGGGGCCCCGCAAAGGCGGCGCCGATCATGCCGTTACCGCCCACCACCCACTGCGAATCGGTGGATTCGTCGGAGTAGCGTGCTTCCACGGCGCCGGTGAGCTTGTCGCTGAAGTCGTATTCCAGAATCCCGTACACCGACCAGTGGTCCGTGTCGCGGGCCTCGTCGCGCTTGCGGATGGGGCTCTGCGCAGCCACATTGGCGCCTGCCGAGATGCTCGGCACGAACATCAGCACGATCAGGTTACCGTTGCGCTGGTCCACCTCCTCGTTCCAGTAGAGGCCGCCCACGGCCCAGCGCAAGCCTTCCGACTCCAGATCGCCCAGCCGCAGTTCCAGATTGGTCTGGTCCACGTCGGTTTCCAGGTCGTAGATGAACTGCGCCGGCAAGGGTTCGTTCGTCGTGGCTACCGGAAGGAACACCGGCGACCAGGGAACGCCGTAGTAATCGACATCCATGTTCTGAGTAGTTTCGGCCGAAGTTCTGCCTAGCCAGGCGTTGAGCTTGGCGGCGCCCAGGTCCCACTCCGCTCGCGCGTGCAGCAGCAGCGAGTCGAAGCTGCTGCCTTCGTAATCTTCCCCGGTATAGGGATTGAGACTGGCCGTGATGGTGTCCAGCGACGTGATAATGCCCGGCGGCGGCGCATAGACATGCGACGGATACGGAGCGGGGCCGAAATTGCCCGGCGAGAGCACACCCACAACATGCGCAGGCAGCGGCACTTCCTCGGCGTGGCCGGTCTTGCTGGCCAACTGCATTTGCGGACGGATCTCGTAGTCGTCGGACGAGTAAGCCGCTCTCAGGTCCAGCCGGAAGGTGTCGGAGGGCGTATAACGAGCCGCCGCCGCAACGCCCGTGGAATCCGAACCGCCGATGCCTTCGCCCGACACCTGGTTCTCGTAGTAGCCGTCATGCTGCGCGGTAACGGCGTTAAGGCGCAGCCCAAGGGCATCCGAGACCGGGAACGACACGCTGCCGCGCGCTTCCATTTGCCCGTACTGGCCGACATCGGCATGGAAATTGGCCTCAAGCTCGTCGCTGGGGGCCTTGGACACGTAGTTCACCGCGCCACCGAACGCCACGCGGCCATAGAGGGCGCTTTGCGGCCCCTTCACTACTTCGATCCGTTCGATGTCCATGACCTTGAGGTTCATCAGCATTCCGCCTCCCGAACTCAGCATCGATTCGGACGAGATGTCGATGCCGTCCACCAGGATGCCCACGGGCGGGCGCCCGCGGTCGGTTGGCAGGCCGCGGATATGCGGGCGGGTGTCCTGCGGAATCCAGCCCTTGTCGAACACCAGGCCGGGTGTAAGCCGGGCGATGTCGTCGAAATCCCTGATGCCCGCCGCCTCAATGAATTGCTCGTCGTAAACCGAGATCGACAGCGGGATATCCTGCACCGACTCGGTACGCTTGCGCGCGGTCACGACGATTTCCTCAAGGTCCTGCGCAGGCAGGGAAGTGGCAATCAGGCAGAGAGCGCCGAGCACGGCGCCCGAGCGAAGAAAACGCGATGCGGTCATGTTGTTCCCCCAAAGAACGCAGACGAAATCGCCCCGCCAACTAAGCGCGAGGTCAGCGCGGAGTATAAAACCCCGCGCTCCTTGCTGCCAGCCCTGATACTGCCTCGGTTTCCGGAACTTCGGGACAGCACACTAGAAGAGATCGAAGGTCTTGCGCACCTCCAGATGCACGATGCGGCCGCGGGTGTCCACGCGGCGCGGATCCCAGGGGCGTCCGAAGCCGTCGAAGAACGGGAACGGCTTGTTGGTGATATTGCGTGCCCCGGCAAACACCTGCCAGCCGCTATCGCTGTGCGTGTCGCAAGGCTTCCGCCCGCAGGGCTGCGTTCTCGCTTAGCGCAGCATGGAACAGCGACACGTCGTAGTAGTGATAGTTCGCCCCCGGGAGGGCCAGCGCGTCGAAGGGCGCCGCGGGCGTTCGGTCCAGTCGGAGCAGGCCCTGGTCGCACCAGGCGCCGGTCACGCCCGGCACGCTGGCGCGGCGGGCCTGGCCGGGAAGCGCCGGCGCCACAGCGCCCCGATTGGCCGAGGCCGGCGTCCACACCCCCGGCGCTGACCAGTTCAAAGGGTTGTTGCATTGCACGTCCAGCCCACCGTCCTCGCGCTGGTATTGCGGAAAGCGCAGGGCGATCCCGAATTGCGCCTCCTGCGCATCGGCGGTCGGGCCGTAGGTGCGCCAGGAGGCGACGCAGCCCGTATCGTCGCTGCGCCGACAGGGTTCAAAGCCGCCAAGTCTGTCGCCATAAGACTCCAGCGGGACCGCGATGCCTGCGATGTAGGTCACGGCCAGGCGTCGCCTCAGCGCTTCATCTTCCGCGATCACCTCGCTCAGCAAACGCTCCGCGTGCAAGGCGCCCTGGCTATGGCCGAGGATCACGATAGGCCGCTCGCCGGTTTGTTCGGCAAAACTCCGGAACGCGCGCGTGATGTCCGTGAAAGCCAGCCCATAGGCGGGGTCTCGATTGCCTCTTTGGTCGAACACGGCTGCCGACGCCGCCTGGCGATAGCGCGGCGCGAAAACCGCGCAGCAAGCATCCAGCACACCGGCCTGCGACGCCACCACCGCATCCACGGCGGGTCGCGCCTCGGGGTCCGGCACGCTGGCGTTCCAGGCGCTGCCCGGCCAGGTGGTGGGGTGGATATAGAAACCCGCCGCGTGCTCCGGCGTCAGCTCGCCGCCGGCGTCCGCGTCGGGATGGCGCGCCCAGTTGTCCAGGACTGTGTAATCGGGCGGACGCGGCGCGCGACGCTCTCCGAAACCATGATCCGGTATGGGCACGTTGAGAGATACAGGCGCCGCGGGCTGCAAGGGTTTGATCAATCCATTGATCATCCTCGCGTCGTCCCAGTCCAGACTGTCCTCGCCGAAGCGCACCACCACCAGCCCCAGCGACTCCACGACGTAGACGCGCTGCGAAAAATGCCCTTCCATGTACCAGGCGTCCGCTGCGGCCAGCGCCGCGTCGCGGGGCATGGACAAGCGCGGCTTGGACATGCGCAGTTGGGAGGCCGAGTACGGCTCGTTGCGCCAGAGCTGCATGCCGAAATTGGGATTGGTGCGGGCTCCCTGGGTCATCCGGCCGACCCAGCCTTCCGGTAACAGCCGGCGCCCATTCGCCACCCCGTCGCCGGCCATGAGTTCGCCCAGCCGAAGCCAGTTGCGGGCGTTGGAAACCAGGCAGCAGAACGATTGCGCATGGCCGCCGGGACGGTCCAGTTGCACCCAGGCCTCCCCGCCGCCCAGCGGTTCCCAAAGCCATTCCCGCAGCAGCTCCGCCCAGGAGCGCCCGGCGGCCCGCTCAATGGCGATCGACAGCGCCTGGACGCTGGCGTTGGACCAGACATATTCGCTGCCTGGCGCCGCCGCCAGCGGTGTGCGCAACGTCTCGCGTGCCAAGCGTCCGGTCAGGAACAGCCGCGCTCCGGGCGCCAGCGGGTTGCGCGCGAAGCGTCCGCGCTCAAGGCCCCCTTCCATGTGGGCGAGCTGCGCCAGCGTGATCGCGGCCCGCTGCGGGTCGTGGGCCCACTCCTCCAGCCAGTACGAAGCCGGCTGCTCTTCGGATTCAATAGCGCCGTTGTGGATGGCGGCCCCTAGCATCACCGCCGTAACGCTCTTGTGCAGCGATTGCGACTGAAAGGGTGTGCGCGAATCGGCGCCTTGGCCGTAACGCTCGAATTGCAGTTCGCCGTCCACCGACACCAGCAGCGCGTAGGTGTGCTGGCTGGCCGCGTAGTCCCAGGCCTCCTCAAGAGCCTCCGCCGGGATAACCGGTGTTTCCCCAACGGTGAGCGCCGCGCCCGCGCCATAGCCAATCGGCTCCAGCGGCGTGAACCACTTGGCGTTTTCCGGATCGGAGGCGTCCGCGGGCAAGCTGATAAAACGCAGCCACAGCCGGTAGTCCGCTGCAGCCCAGCCCAAAGCGACCAGCAGCGCCAGTCCCGCCACTGCGCCCGCCACAAGCCATGCGCGCCTCTTCCCCATGGCGCGCATCATACCGGCCCGCGCCGCCCGCGCCGAGAACCTTGTCCGTTTCGTTGCGACTAGAATGATGTCTTCGACATTTATTGACATTCATATGAGTCAAATTACAGCGCGCCTTCCCGACGCGGTGCTTGCAGCTCTTGATGCAGCGGCGCGGACCATGCGGCGCAGTAGAGCGGAACTAGTCCGCCAAGCCATCGAGCGCTACCTGGAGGACTTCGACGACCTGAGCGTGGCGGTTGAACGGCTTCGCGACCCGAACGACCCGGTGCTGAACTGGAGGCAGGTCAGGCGTGACCTACTCGATTCGGATCAAGCGTAGTGCGGCCAAGGGGCTTCAACGTATCGGGTCTTGTCAGATGCGCGCGGCGGCTTCGCCGGCCAGGCGGCCAAGGGTAGTTGCGGTAAGCAGGCCGTTGCCGGCGATATAGCCCCAGCATGAGGGCCCGGAAATGCCGCGCGCAGCGCCGCCGCCGGCAAACAGGTTGGGAAACGGGTCGCCATTCTTGCGCAGCACTCGGGCGTTGGCGTCCACCTTGAGCCCGCCCTGGGTGTGAAATAACGCACCCGTCACGCGCACTCCGTACCAAGGTGCGGCCAACTCCGGCTTGCCAGTGAAGTTGCGGCCGAAGGGATCGATCATTTCGCCGCGCGTCATGGCCGCCGTCTCAGCCAGCGTCCGCTCAAGTATCTCCGCAGGCAAGCCGAATGTCTCGGCCAGTTCCCCGGGCGTCGCCGCCTTGCGCACCGCGCCGGCGGTGATCGCTTCGCGATAGTCGTTGAATTCCTGCATCAGTTCATGCAGGCGTTGGTCATACACGGTGATAGCCACGTGCTCCGGCTGCGCCAGCACCTCCACGGCCTGCTCGGAGTAGCCGAGCGATTCGTCCGAGAAGCGCTGTCCCGCAAGATTCACCTGAATGCCTCCTTCGAGTATGACCGGCCACAGGATGGGTACGCTGTGCCCTTTGGCCAAACCGCCGTGGCCCTGGTAGGCCCGGATGTCCGCTACCGCCGCACCCATTGATCGGCCCCAGGCAATGGCTTCGCCCTGGTTGCCGGGATGGCCGAAGAACTCGGCATGTTCGAGCTCGGGGATGTATTCCGCGACCATTTCCTGGTTGCCGGCGAAGCCGCAACAGGCCAGGATCAGGGCCTCGCATCCGAGGTCCTCGTGGCTGCCGTCCGGGCGGGTGCAGCGCAGGCCCGCGATGCGCCCCTCGCCGCTCGCGAACAGGTGGCTCACGCGGGCTTCGGTCAGCAGGTCCACGCCGGCCCCGGTGCAGGCGTCGAGCAGGCTGCCCATCAACTCCGCGCCGGTTCGGTTGGGGCTGCCGTGCATGCGTTTCACGCTGTGGCCGGAATACAGGAAGCTGTCCACCAGCGACAGCGGTACGTCGCACTCGTCGGCCAACCACTCCACGGTGCGCGCCGATTCGCGCGCCAGCGCCAGCACCACGTCCGCATCGGTTTGTTGCTTTGCCTTGGCCAGCACATCGGCGGCGAACAACTCGGGAGAATCCTTGATCCCGTGTTGCTTCTGCATCTGTGTGCCGGCGCCCGGGATCAGACCGGTGGACATGCCGGTCGTGCCCATGGGGGCCGCGTCGCGCTCCAGCACCAGCACCTCGCTTCCGGCTTGCCGGGCCGCCAGTCCCGCACACAGTCCGCAGCCTCCGGCGCCCACCACGGCAACCGGAACCGTGTAGTCGAAACGCGCGTTTCTGTCGGGCAATACGCTCACGGCGCTTTCGTTGCCTCTTCTCGCATAGGGGAACACGCATCATACGCCCCCTTGCGGGACGAGAGCTTTCGGGCATCAAGGAGCGCAGGAGGCGCTCGCTCCTTTTCGTTATGATGTGCCGGCTTGTGCAAGTCAGGAGGGGGCCATGAATCGACGTGATCTGCTGCATGCTGGTGCGCTGCTGGGCGCGGGGCTGGGCGCGCCGCGGCTGCTTTCGGCGCAGGACGCCGCGCGCCGGACGGACGCCTTGCCCAAGGATCCCGAGTCTCAGAGCCGCGCCATGGTTCGCGCTTATGGCAATGACGGGTCGAAGCCCTGCGTGTGGAAGAGCCGCGGCAAGGTGTTCGCGGTCCGCGAGGACGGCGTGTATCCGCTCTACGGTTTTACCGGCAGCGAAACCGGCTGGTGGAAGCAGGTGGACGAATATGCCTGGATTCGCTACCCGTCAACGCTTTCCTTGTTTACGGATCTTGAGACCGGCGCATTCATCGAGGAATTCACCAGCCCGTTCAACGGCGCCAAAGTCACCCTGCCGCCGAGCCAGATCCGTCACAAGGAGGGCCAGTACTACACGCCCATGGGCCAGTGGTTCGGCAGCATGAAGCGCGTATTTCCGGACCATTACGCCGAGCGGCCCCTGCACCTGGACTGGGCGGACGACAACGGTGTGCTGCGGATTCAGGAAGGCTCGCGTTTTCCGCCCATCCTGCCGCAGCCGTCTCTGGAATACGCCTCACTGTTCGCAGCGACCCACGAGATTCTGGCTGATGAGCCGGCCCAGCCGACAGCCGCGGCGGCCGGTTGGAACATCTTCTCCGCCACCCGCAGGCCCTGGAACGAAATGGGCATCCTGCCGGGCCATGTGATCTGGCATTTCGACGCGGTGAAAGTACCGTCTTTCGAAGACCTCGACCCCGGCTACCTGGAACGCGCCCGTGCAATCTCCCCGGTGTTCGAGCAGTCTCCCGAGCACGACGAGGGTCCGTCGTTCTTCGAGCGCATGATCGAGATGCGCGGTTTCGGCTGAGGATCGAGCGATGAGCGATGTCCTGGGATGGCGGAAGAAGTTCGGGGTGGTGGGCCCGTCCACCAACACGGTAGTGCAGCCGGACTTCGACGACCTGCGCCCGCCGGGCGTCACCAACCATTACTCGCGCATCGTGATACAGGACGCCAACGCGATTTCCGATGAAACCTTCATGGCAGGCACCATCGAGATTTCCGAAAATACAGCAGCCGCGGTGCGCGGTGTATTGACGGCGAAGCCCGACTACCTGGTGATGGGCATGTCGGCCGTAACCTTCTACGGCGGCGTAAAGGGCGGCGCCGAATGGAAGAGCAGGATAGAGGACATCGCTCAACTCAAGCTTTCGGTAGGCTCCGAAGCGGTAGCCGACGCGCTCGATGCCTACGGTGCACGCAACGTGGCGTTTCTCTCGCCCTACTATCCCGTGGCCAACCGCGAAGTGCGGCACTACCTCTCCGATCGCGGCTTCCACGTGGTGCGCGATTCCTGTCTGCGCTGCCCTTCGTGGACGGCGATCGCCATGGTGGACGAAAAGCGGATCGTGCAGGAATTTCAGAACCTCGACGGCGATGATGTCGATGCGCTGGTGCAAGTCGGCACCAACCTGTCGGCCATTCGCCTGGCTGCGGCCGGCGAACGCTGGCTCGGCAAACCGGTGGTGGCCATCAACACAGCCACCTACTGGCACGCACTGCGAACCAACGGCATCAAAGACAAAGTGTTCGGCTTCGGCCGCCTGCTGGAGGAGTTCTAGGGCGCAGCGCGGCGCTGCGGCGGTCAGGTGGCGTCGAGGGCGGCGAGTTGCTCGGCTTCCATGTGCTGGCGCAGGGGTTCGATGATCGGGTCGAGGTCGCCTTCCATGATTTGCGGCAGCTTGTAGAGGCTTAGTCCAATGCGGTGGTCGGTCACGCGGCCCTGGGGATAGTTGTAGGTGCGGATGCGCTCGGAGCGGTCGCCGCTGCCGACCTGCGAACGCCGCTCTTCGGCGCGCTCCCGCTCGCGGCGCTGTTCCTCGGCGTCGAGCAGGCGCGCCCGCAGCAGGGACAGGGCGCGGGCGCGGTTCTTGTGCTGCGAGCGTTCGTCCTGGCATTCCACCACGATGCCGCTGGGCAGATGCGTCAGCCGCACCGCCGAATCGGTCTTGTTGACATGCTGGCCGCCGGCGCCCGAGGCGCGGTAGGTATCGACGCGCAAATCGCTGGGATCGATCTCGATTTCGCCGGTCTCCTCGGCTTCCGGCAACACCGCCACGGTGCAGGCCGAGGTGTGGATGCGGCCCTGGGACTCCGTTTCCGGCACGCGCTGCACACGGTGCGCGCCGGACTCGAAGCGCAGGTACGAAAATACCCGCTTACCGGACAGCCGGCAGATTATTTCCTTATAGCCGCCGCGCTCGCCTTCGCTGATCTGAATGATGTCCTGCGACCAGCGGCGCGCCTCGGCGAAGCGCGCATACATGCGAAACAGGTCGCCGGCGAAAAGCGCGGCCTCGTCGCCGCCGGTACCGGCGCGTATTTCGAGGTAAACGTCTCTCGCGTCGCGCGGGTCCGGTTGCAACAGGAACCGGCGCAGGCTCGCTTCCAGCATCTGCTGCTCGCTCTGCGCTTGGGCGATTTCCTCTCGCGCCAGTTGCCGCAGTTCCTCGTCTTCGCCGTCGAGCATTTCGGCGGCGCCCGCTTCTGCCGCCGCTGCCTGTTCGTACTGCTCCAGAAGGCTGGCCAGTGGTTGCAGGCGGGCGTGTTCGCGCCCGACATCGCGTCGGCGCTGCGCGTCGGAAAGTACGCGCGAATCGGCCAAAGAGGCTTCCAGGAGCGTAAAGCGCTCCTTGAGGCCGCGAAGTTTATCCAGCAGGGCGGAGTTCATGGCAAGAGCGGGCGACAAAGGTCGCGCGGGGCACGGAGTTCAATAGCGGCTATTATCGCAGCGTGAACTCGCTCCCCATCGTCAGCACCCTCCAGACAGCCTGCAGCAGAAGCCCCACTCGATCCGACGGGTATCGGCGCCGCGCGCGGTTCCGCCATGGACTACTGGCTGCTCTGGCCGGCCTTTGGCTGGCGGGTTGCGCCGGCGGTCGGATGTGGCTGGAGGATACCGCGTGGCCGGCGCACCCCGGGCCGGAAGCGCAGGCTTTGCTGGAGTCGGCTGCGGGCCTTTCCGGCGCAGCCGCCGCCACGGCCGCCAAATCTGCCGCCGAGTTTGCATACCAGCGCGATCTGTATTTCATTGCTCTTGAGGCGGCCGAACTTTGGCTGGAGCATGAGCCGGACGACTTGGAGGCCCTGGCGCTGGCCTCCGCATTGAGCGTGGCGGCCAACCAGGCGGACCGCGCGATCGCCACCGCCCGCAGCGGGCTACTCCCAGACGCCGAAGCCGAGCGCGTCGAGCGCTTCATGCAGCATTTCGTCGAGAAGCTTTCCGGCATCAACGCGGAACTGCTCATTGCGGCGCCGTTGGGCCCGGTTACCGCGGCGCTCGCACGCGAGTTTCCGGACTCGACCAGTGTGCTCGCGCTGGCCGCAAGCGTGGCGCTGGAGGAGGGTCGCTACGAGCAGGTCCTGCTCTACGCCGATACGCTATTGAAGCGCGATCCGGCCAACGATGCCGTGCATGGCATCGCGGCCACCGCAATGCTGCGCGCCGGCGATCCCGATTCCGCCCTGGCGCGGTTGACCGAACAAATGGCGATGCGCGACAGCGTGTTTCTGGCGCGCACTTACGCCATGCTGCTGCTGGAGAACCGCCAACCGCGTGAGGCCATCAGTTGGATGCGCAATTTGCGCGAGCAGCATCGCGAACTCCCGCAACTGGCGCTTGCCGAGGCGCGAATGCTGCGCCAGTTGGGAGCCGGCAGTTTGGCGGAGCCGATTTTGCTCGAGGTGTTTGCGCGCAACCAGGCGGCCGATCAGGCGCGCCGGGAACTCGGGCGCAACGCTGCCGACCGCGGGGATTGGTTGGAGGCCGCGGAATGGTATTCCGGCATCCGGTCGGAGGCTCTGGCGTTGACGGCTGCGCAGGGCCTGGTTCAAGCCCTCGTGGCCCTGGATAACCATGAAGAAGCACTCGCTGCGCTGCTGGAGTTGGTGCGCCTGTATCCGCGACATACCTACGAGAGCTTGCCACTGGCGGCTGATGTGATGCGCTCGGCCGGGCGCCTAGCGGATGCCATGGCGGCCTACGACGAGGGTTTGCGCTACGTGCCGGAGAGCCGGCGCTTGCGCATGGCGCGCGCCAACTTGTTGGTGGAGCTGAAACAGCATCGGCGCGCCATCCGGGCCATGGAAGATTTGCTTGCGGATCATCCACGCGATTCGCAAGTTTTGAATGCCCTCGGCTATACGCTGGCCGACCGGGGAATCCGTTTGCAGGAAGCGCGCGAGCACTTAAGCCTGGCGCTGGAACTGGCGCCTGACTCGCCGGCGATCATCGATAGCATGGGGTGGGTGCTTTACCGCCTGGGCAGGCCGGAACAGGCGGTGCCGCTCCTGGAGCAAGCACTGGCGGCCCTGCCGCACCCCGAAGTTGCCGCGCATCTGGCCGAAGTTCTGTTCGAGCTCGGAGAAACCCGGCGCGCCACCGAATTACTGCGCGAGTCACTGCAGAGGTTCGAGGACACGGCGCTGCTTGAGATCGTGCGGGACAAGTATTCGCGATGAATGCATTCGGCGGCGCTTTCCGCCTGCTCGCGATGGTGTGCATCGTTATTCTGGTCGGCTGCACAGTCGGACAGGAAGTCAGTCGCGGCACACTCGATCGGGCAGCGCTCGGGGCGCTGGATGCCTGGGAGTCGCGCGGGCGGGTGGCGCTGAACTCCGGCGGCCGCGGCGTACAGGCCAACTTCACGTGGCGCCAGGACGGACCAGCGACGCGACTGGAATTGAGCGGGCCGTGGGGCATGGGCACCGAGCGCTTGCTGATCGACCGCGACGATGTTCTGTTGTGGAGCGACGGCGACTGGATACCCATGTGCGGTTCGAGCACGGTGGCGGCCGAGCTTGAACTGCTGTGCGGCAGCGCGCCCTTGAACAGCCTGCCATTCTGGCTGCGCGGCCTTCCGGACCCCGTGCATCCCCACGAGGAAATGGGGTCGCGCTCAAACGGTGGTTCGGGGTTTTTGCAGCAAGGCTGGCGCATCGAGGTCGATGCGCTTACCCAGGCGCGCGATCTCATGGTGCCGCGACGAGTGTTCATAAGCGGCGCCGATGCCTCGCTCAAGGTCGCCATTACCGGTTGGGATCTGCCACCGACTCCCTGACACACCGGCGCAGCCAAGCAATTGGGCGGAAACACTTCGAACATCGAAATCACCGGCGAATTCGCCCGTGCTCTCGCGTCCATGGAGCACGGCCGCCGTCACCTGTTGATCACCGGCAGCGCGGGCACCGGCAAATCCACCCTGCTGACCTATTTTTGCGGCAGGGTCGATTGGGACCCGGTGATCCTGGCGCCGACCGGAGTTGCGGCCCTGAATGTGGGCGGGCAAACAGTGCATCGCTTTTTCGGCTTCGGCATCGACGTGACGCCCGATTTGGTGGCCCGCAGGCGCACTGCGCCGCGCGATGCCGCTCTCTACAGAAACCTGCGCACCCTGATCATCGACGAAGCCTCAATGCTGCGCGCCGATTTGCTCGACTGCGTGGACCTCTTTCTCAGGCGCTACGGGCCGCGGCCGGGAGAGCGGTTCGGCGGCGTACGGCTGATCTTCATCGGCGATCTATATCAGCTTCCCCCGGTGGTGACCGGCCTGGAGCGCGAGGCGCTGGCGCAGCGCTACCCATCGCCGCACTTCTTCAGCGCCCTGGCGCTTGACGGCGTGGAGCTGGAAACGCTGGAGTTGACCCGGATCTTCCGGCAGCGCGACCGGGCATTCGCCGAACTGTTGAACCGCATTCGCAAGAACGTCGCCGACAGCGCAGATATCGAGCGCATCAACCGCCGCGTGGCCCCGGACTTCCAGCCGCCCGCGGGAGAGGGCTGGATCACGCTCACAGGCACTAACCGCGCGGCGGACGCGATCAATCTGGCGCGCCTTGAGGCTCTGCCTTCAAGAGAATTTCAATCCAGCGCAATCATTCAGGGCGATTTCGGCCGGGAGCACTACCCCACGCAGCAGGACCTCCGGTTCAAGCAGGACGCGCAGATAATGCTGCTCAACAACGACGCCGCGCAACGCTGGGTGAACGGCAGCATAGGCGTGATTGAGGACATCCGGATTGGCGGCGGCGAGGAATACGTGATTGCGCGCTTGGCCGATTCCGGGCGGCGGGCTCGGGTAGAGCCGTATGAGTGGGAACTGCTGCGTTTCGAATCCCGCGAGGGAAGCATCGTCGCCAGTCCCGCGGGCATCTTTAAGCAGTTTCCTTTTCGGCTCGCCTGGGCGGTGACCGTGCACAAGAGCCAGGGCAAAACGTTCGACCGCATGGTGGTTGACCTTGATCGCGTTTTCGCTTCCGGGCAAGCCTATGTCGCGCTGAGCCGCTGCACTTCCTTGCAGGGTCTGACGCTCACCCGCCCACTCGGCGCCAAGTCCATCCGTTGCGACTGGCGGGTGCAGCGATTTCTTGCCGGCGAACAGTACAAGCGCGCTGAACGCAGGCTCTCCACCGAGGACAAGCTAAAGGTCATTGAGCAAGCCATTGATTCCGGCGCGGCGCTGGAAATGGAGTATCTGAAGCCCAACGACGTGAGCTCCCGGCGCCGCGTGCGCCCCCTGGAAGTTGGCGCGCGCGCATACTCGGGCAAGGAGTTTCTGGGGCTGCGCGCCTGGTGCCTGCTGCGTGAGGACGAACGCACCTTCCGCGTGGACCGCATCCTGTCGCTGAATGTCGCGGACGATTGATCGGGCTCGGCATCAAGCCGGTTGATGGAGCTTGGCCGGCCCGCCGGCCGCTCCCGTCCTGTGGCTATAATCGAAGGAGCGATTGGGGGGATTTGCGATGACTGACAATCCCGGCTATACAGCCGATTTCATCAAGTCCGACACGGATCAGGCTACTTACATGGCCGATCCGGCGCTGGACCACCTGATGACGGCGCTGGTTTCTTTTCCGAGCGACGAGCGTCCGCCAACCGGCTATCGCCGTTTTCGCCGCTGGTGGGACTATCGGTGGAACCAGGAAGTGTGGCGCAACGAGTATGCGAGCATTCATTTCCCCACCGAGATCGGCAAGCTGGGATTCCACGTGCGCGAGGCCAAACAGGGCGTGCTGTTTTTTGGGCGCGTTCACGCTACACGCAAGGCCTAGTCCAGCAGCCCGGATCCGATGTTCTTCTCCCTAAAGGGGGCGGCGCTCCTTACGCGAACGGCTGCCTCCGGTTCTCGCTGGTGGAGGCATTTCGCATTTCTTGGCGCGCTGCTTGCTGCCGGATTGCTCTTGGCCGGGCTTGATGGTCTGGCGCAGGAGCCGGCGGACGAAGGCAGCAGTGTTGTCGGCGATTGGCCGAACTTTGGCCGCGATCCCGGCGGCAGCCAGCACTCGCCGCTGGCGGAAATAAACCGGAGTAACGTAGGCGAGCTTGAACGGGCCTGGGTCCACCACAGCGGAGATTACGCCGAGGGCGAGTTCGGGGTCGGTTCGACGCAGCAGGCGGTGCCGCTTATGGCCAACGGCCTGGTTTATTTCTGTACTCCCTTCAATCGGGTGTTTGCCGTGAATGCCGAAAGCGGCGAGGACGTCTGGGTTTACGACGCGCACGCCGCGCTGACCGGCGGTGAGGCCGAACGCGCGGGCGAACGCCGGCCGACCACCTGCCGTGGCGTTGCCTACTGGGAGCAGTCGCAAGCCTCGTCCGAGCCTTGTACGAAGCGCATCTTCAAGGGCGATTTCACCGGCGCCGTGCATGCCATGGATGCGCTCACCGGACAGGCCTGCAAGGATTTCGGAGCAGCCAAGGGTCATCCCGGATACGTGTCGCACTGGGATTACGAGGGTTATGGCGAGGGTGAGGTGCGCGGCATGTCCTCGCCGCCGGTAGTGCTCGGCGATTTGGTGATTGCAGGCAGCGGCTCGAACGATGGCGTGGCGGATGCGATAGATGGCGTGGTGCGCGCCTTCGACGTGCGCAGTGGTGAGATGGTTTGGGAGTTCAACCCCATTCCGCCGCAGTACAGCGCTGTTACCGGAGCCGCCAACGTCTGGACCACCATGAGCGCCGATCCGGCGCGCAACCTGGTGTTTCTGCCCACCACCAGTCCTTCCGTCGATTACTACGGCGGAGGTCGCCGCGTGGACCTGCCGCTGGCCAACGCAGTAGTGGCCGTGGACGGCGCAACCGGCAAGCCGGCTTGGTCGTTTCAGACTATTTACCACGATCTGTACGACTACGACCTGCCCGGCCACGCACTGCTGGTAACGATACGCAAGGACGGCAAGCCGCGCGATGTGGCCATCCAGCAGACCAAGACCGGCCATCTGTTCGTGTTCGACAGGGACACGGGCGAGCCGGTTTTTCCCATTGAACAGCTAGCCATTCCGGGTTCGGACCTGGCCGACGAAACCGCCTTTCCGACCCAGCCCGTTCCTACCGGTATAGCTTCATTTGCGCGCCAGGAACTCGATCGCGAAAGTCTGTTCGGAGTTACCGTATTCGACCGCAACTGGTGCCGCAAACGCTTCGATGAGTCCCGCTACGAGGGCCTGTTCACGCCCCCAAGCCGGGACGGGAGCATACTGTTTCCGTCAGCGCTGGGTGGCGGCAACTGGGGCGGCGCAGCCTACGACCCCTCCACCAACCTGTTGATCATCAAGGCGGAAAACTTGGCCACCTGGTTGCGCTTGGCGCCGATAGACGACGGCAAAGAAGGAACTGCGCGCGATTATCTGAACCGGCCTCTGCTCGGAACCCCCTACCGGGTGGAGGGCGAAGTGTGGATATCGCCCTCCGGGTTTCCATGCACACCGCCCCCGTGGGGAACGCTTAGCGCCATCGACATGGACAGCGGCGAGTTGCGCTGGCAGATGCCTCTGGGACGCCTGCGCGCCATGGGCATTACCTTGCCGGCGGCCTTCGGCTGGGGCTCGCCCAGCGTGGGCGGGCCGATCGTGACCTCCGGCGGCCTCGTGTTCGTGGCCTCCACGCTCGATCACAACCTGCGCGCGCTGGACGTGGAAACCGGCGAAGAACTCTGGTCCGGCTCTCTGCCGGCTCCCGGCATGACCGTGCCGATCACCTACCGCGCCGGCGGGCGCCAATTCGTGGTCATCGCCGCCGGCGGCAATGCCCGCGCCGGCACGGCGCAATCCGACGCGCTGGTAGCCTTCGCCCTGCCCGACTGACCGGCCTCGCAGCGGAATTCGCTGCCGGCGCCTGCGAGTTATTCGCCGAGCAGCTTGCGGGCCACGCTGCGGGCCGCAGCAAGATCGGCCACCACGCGATCCTTTGGAACCGTGCGAAGCACGCCCAGGTTTTCGATCATTTCTTCCACCGCGCCGGACAAGCCGACCATTATTGCCTTGGTGTTGGAGTCGCGCGCCACTCCCAGGATCTGCTCGATAACCATGGCGGCGCTGTCGTCGAGGTACTTCGCATCGGAAAAGTCGAAGACCACGATTTTGTGTTCCCTGATGTCGGCTCCGATCACGCTGGCCAGGTTGCGGGATGAAGCCACTGTAAGAGTGCCCCGCAGCGCCACCATGCCGACCCGCGCCTGCAGCGGGTCGCTGATGGTCATGCCGTCTTCGCCTGCGAAGAAAGTCCGGTCGAGAATGGGTATCGAGACGACGCTGTCGAGTTCCGGTCCCTTGAGCTGGCGCGCCTGGGTCATCCCTGCCACGATCAGCCCGATAGCCACCGCGGTCACCAGGTCCACCACTACCGTGAGAAACAGGGTCAGCAGCATCGCCACCAGCAGATCGCGGCGCAGGCGGTGGATTCGAAGCAGCAGCCGCCAGTCAATGATGTCCCAGCCGATCTTCATGAGAATGCCCGCCAGCACGGCGTGCGGAATCGGCTCCACGTAGTGGCCCAGTCCGAGCAGCAGCGCCAACAGAAACAGCGCCCGAACGACCCCCGACACGGGAGTGCTGCCGCCTGCCCGGATATTGGTCACGGTTCCGATCGTGGCGCCGGCGCCCGGCATGCCGCCGAACAGTCCCGACACGATGTTGCCCAAGCCCTGTCCCACCAATTCCTTGTCGGGCTTGTGCCGCGTTCCCGTCATCGAATCCGCGATCAGCGAAGTAAGCAGGCTGTCAACGGCACCGAGCAGCGCGAGAAGAATTGCCGGCGGTAGCGAATCCAGCAGAAAACTCGCGGACGGCAGAGCCAGCATGGGAGCAGGCAATCCCTCGGGAATATCGCCGATCACCGGCGCGTCGGTGAGCCATAGCATTCCCAACGCCGAACCGGCTACCAGAGCCACCAGAGGGCCCGGCGCAAACCGCTCGGCCCGCTTGGGCCAGAACACCATAATGCCCAGTGCCAGGAACGCGATGACCAGCGCGCTGGAATTGATGTTGGCGATGGCCGCCGGAAGGGCGCGCAAGGCTCCCATGGGGCCCTCCGGGGAGGTGGGCGCGCCGACGAACGGCAACAACTGGATCAGCATGATGATGAGGCCGATGCCGGACATGAACCCGGACACCACGATGTGCGGGGTGTACATCACGAAGCGCCCGATGCGCAGTATTCCGAGCAGCGCCTGAATCAGGCCGGCCAGCACCACCACCGTCAGCGCTTCGGCGAGCGTGCTGGCGTGGGTGGACAGAATCACGGCCATGGCTATGGTCATGGACGGGGTGGGGCCCGATATCTGCGAGCGCGTTCCGCCGAACACGGAAGCAAAGAAGCCCACGGCGATCGCGCCGTACATGCCCGCTGCCGCTCCCAGACCGGACGCGATGCCGAAGGCCAGTGCTACGGGAAGCGCCACCACGGCGGAAATGACGCCGCCCAGCACATCGCCGCGAAACGTTTGCGCGTCGTAGTTCACGCGTGTGCGCCCTGCGCCCCGCAGGTTTTTCGCCAGAGCGTCAGGCTAAGACGCGCTCTCCGATCATCCGGCCGAACACCAGAGCGGGAGTGAGCAGCATGCCGTTCACGATGCCGAAGCCGGTGGTTGCGCCGGCGCCGAGTACCTCACCGGCGGCATAGAGGTTGGGAATCGCCTCGCCGCTGGCCTTCAGCACTTGCAGTTGCGGGTTGACCGTGAGGCCGGCAAACGACAGCAACTGCGTGCCCTGCATGCGGATCGCGTAGAAGGGCGGTTGGGACAGCGGCATGGGCATGTGCTCGCGGCCGAAATCGGCATCGCTGCCGCCTGCCACGGCCGCGTTGTAGCGCTCCACGGACGCCGTCAGTCCGTCGGCGTTCAGGCCGGCCCAGTAGGCCAACTCTGCGAGCGAGTTTCCGCGCGAGAAGAAATGGTACTTGTCGAAGGCGAAATCCATTCGCGCCCGATCCCATCCCCGCACCACGGAAGGCGCCGCGTTCAGGATTGCCTCATCGAAGACGATCCAGTAACGCTTCTCGTCCTGCGCGAGCAGCGCATGCTCGCGCGCATCCACGCTCGGATGATCCTCGCGCACGAAGCGCCGGCCGCCGGAGTTCACATAGACCTCCCACGGCAGGCGCGACTGCGGCACTGTATTCACAGGCACCCCGGCTGGCGTGCTGGGCACGCTGAAGTCGCTGAGCACCATGCCGAAAAACGTTTGGAAATACTCCGCGCCGCGCAGCACCCCGCCGGCGGCCATGCCCATCTCAAGTCCGCCGCCGAGATTGAAGGGATAGGCCAGTTGGCCATACAGGGGTACGCCATGCAGTTGCTCGTACATCTTCGGATCGGCACAGCCCCCGGTGGTCAGCGCCACCTTGCGGCCGCGCAGGTCCAGCTTGCTTCCGCTAGCGTCGCGAACCATCACGCCCTGCACGGCGCCCTCGCGATCCTGAATGAGTTCAACTGCGTCGGTGCGGATCAGAAACTCGATCGAGCCCTTGCGCGCATGCTCGAAGAAGGGCGGTAACAGCGCCTTCAGTATGGCCACGCCATTTTGTTCGGCCCAGAGGTAGCGGCGCGTGCGATAGGGTTCGTGTCCGCCGGAAACGACAGGGTGGCCGTCCATGGGAACCATTCCGAGGTCGCTCAGCCAGTTCACGGTTTGTGCTGCCTCGTTCACGAAAACCCGCACGAGTTCGGTGTCCACCGTGCCCTTGCTGATGCGCATGATGTCGTCGAAGTGAGCCTCCGGCGAATCTTCGATGCCCAGCTCGGCCTGCAGGCGCGTCCCGGCCGCCGCAATCTGCCCGGACGAGCGGTCCAGAGTGCCACCCAGGCGATGCGCCCGATCCACGACCAGAACCCGGGCGCCCTGTTGCGCGGCAAAAATCGCGCAGGGCAGGCCGGCCGACCCGCCGCCCACAACGATCAGGTCCCAGGTTTCGCTGGCCGCTCGACTGATCTGCGGCAGCATCGTCAGCGCGGCCGCCGCGCCCATCCCGCCCAGAAACTCCCTCTTGTTGAGCCGCAATTGCCCTGCGTCCACCGCAGGATTCAAAGTCTCGTTCAGCATTTCGACGCCCTCCCGACTGTCGCACCCATTCTACGCATGAAATGCTCGCGTCGGCGCAGTTGTGGAACGCGCTTCCTGCGCGTCCTACAATGCTGCCGCGGCGGAGGTGAAGTATGAAGATCAAGGCGATTAGTTTTGATTGCTATGGAACGCTGATCGACTGGGAGAGCGGAATCGTGGGCGCGCTCGCGGCATGGATGCGCCGCCACGGCGCGGCGCTGGACCGCAGCGAGTTGCTCGCCGCATTCGGCGAAGCCGAGCCTCAAGTGCAGAGCGCGCACCCGAAAATGGCCTATCCCGAAGTGCTGGCGCAGGTCGCGCGCAAGATCGGACAGCACTTCGAGTTGCCGCTAACGGATGGCGAGGCTGCATCATTTGGAGCATCCATAGCCCGCTGGCCGCCGTTTCCCGACACGGCGGACGCGCTGAAGCGGTTGCAGCGGCGATTTCGTCTGGCGGTGCTGTCGAACGTGGACCGCGGGTCCTTCGCCGCCACTCAGGAGGCCTTGGGAATCGAGTTCGACCTGGTCTGCACCGCCGAGGAGATAGGTTCCTACAAGCCTGATCCGCGCAATTTCCGCTTCCTGCTCAAGCGGTTGGCGGAAATGGGGATTAAGCCCAGCGAGCTTCTGCATGCCGCGCAGAGCCTTTACCACGACATCCGTCCGGCCCAAGCGCTCGGCCTTCGCACCGCATGGGTGGACCGCTACGCAGGCGCCGCGGGTGGAGCCGCGCGTGAACCCGAAGCAGCGGTGCTGCCCGATATGCGTGCGCCCAGCCTGGAGGCGCTGGTCGAGGCTCTGTAACGCCGTGTCCCGTATCATGCGGCGGTAATGAAAGCGCGCCTTACCGAAGGGCCGGTCGGCCGGCAGCTCTGGGACCTGATGGTGCCGATGATGATCGGCTTGCTGGCCATCATTTCCTTCGGCTTGGTCGATGCCTGGTTCGTGAGCCGACTGGGGCCGCTGCCGCTGGCCGCGGTGAGCTATACCCAGCCGGTGGGATTCGTGGTCGCCGCCATGGCCATGGGCATCGGCGTAGGAGCCAGTTCCGTCATTGCCCGCCTGCTGGGGCAGGGCGCCAAGCGCCGCGTGCGCCGTATCGCAACCCATGCCTTTCTGCTGTGCGGTTTGCTCGGCATTGTGCTGCTGTCTCTCGGCTGGCTGTTTATGGAGCAGATTTTCGGCTTGTTGGGCGCCGACGAAACCACCATGCCGTTGGTGCGCGACTACATGCAGATCTACCTCGTGGGACTGGTGTTCGTCGTGGGGCCCACCATCGGCGGTTCGGTGCTGCGCGCACTGGGCGACGCCAAGTCGCCCGGATTCCTGCTGGCCTTGACCGCCGTGGTCAACGCGATTCTGGACCCGATCCTGATCTTCGGCCTGTTCGGCTTTCCGCGGCTGGAGGTGCAGGGTGCGGCCCTGGCGACCGTGATCGCCAACATAGTCTCGCTGACAGCCATGCTGGTAATCGCCATCCGCCGTGACAAACTCCTCACTCTGCGCGGCATCAAGCTCATTTTCGATTCGTGGAAACGGATTCTTCATGTGGGGCTATCGGCTACGGCTTCCGGCTTGATGGCGCCGCTCACATCGGCATTCGTTACCGCCATGGTCGCGCGCTTCGGTCAAACGGCGGTGGCCGGCTTCGGCGTGGGTATCCGCACCGAGGCATTGGCGCTGCTGCCGATGATGGCGCTGGGCGCAGCGCTGGGTCCGTTCGTCGGCCAGAATGCCGGCGCCGAGCGGATGGATCGGGTGCGCGCTGCGCGCAACTGGTGTCTCCGTTTTCTGGGCATCTACGGCTTGACTATGGCCGCCTTATTGTCCATCTTCGCGGAATCTATCGTCGGCCTGTTTACCGACGATCCGGGCGCCACCGAGGCCGCGGTCACGCAATTGCGCATCATCCCATGGACCTACTGTCTGCTGGGCGTGACCATGCTGGCCAATACCTCGCTGAACGCCCTGGGCAAACCTCTGGCGGCGATGATCGTGTCGCTTTGCCGCACATTGCTGGTCTATGTGCCGCTGTCGTGGCTGCTGGGCCTCTGGTTCGGCCTGCCCGGCGTGTTTTTCGGTGGGGCGCTGGGCAACCTGGTGTCCGCCACGGTCGGTTTCGCGCTATTGCAGCGCGGTCTTCGTCAAGTGGATCTGACCGGCGCAATCCCGGGCAGGAAGCGTGTTGGCGCCGCGGCCTAGGTTTTTCGGCGCGCTGCTGGCGCTTACCGCCTGCGTATCGGTGGGCGCGGCCGAGGAGACGCTGACGCTGGCGAGTTCCTGGAACCGGCAGATCAACTTTTCGCAACATGCGCAAAATTACATCGACGCGGTGAACGAGCGCGGCCGCGGCGTGGTGCAGATCGATTTCCTCGGCGGCCCGGAGGTGATCCCGCAACGCCAGTTGTTCTACGCGCTGCGCCGAGGCGTGATCGACATGGCGCTGGGTGGCATCACCTACTACCTCGGGCTTCTGCCGGAGGGCGACGCTATCTTCGCCGCCAACATCGATCCGATGGAGGCGCGCGCTTCGGGTGCGCTGGAGGCTTTGCAACCCTACTGGAGGGAGCGCGCCAACTCGCATCTGATCGGCTGGATGCAGTCCGGCGTCGGCATCAGCATCTACCTGGCCCGGCCCCCGCGCTTCAACGCAGCGGGGATGCCGGATCTGCGCGGTCTCAAAATTCGCACCTCGCCTTCGAACCGCGAACTGCTCTACGCTTTCGGGGCCCGCCCCGTGCAGATTGCGTTGCGCGAGGTCTATACGGCCTTGCAGCGCGGCATCGTTGATGGGCTGGCTTTCACGAGCGTGGGCCTGGCGGATCTGGGCGTGGAGAAATTCGTTCGCTATCGCATTGATCCGGAAGTGCTGAACCTGTCGATCTGCCTGCAGATAAACCTGGACCGCTGGAATGCCCTGAGCCCCGAGGCCAGGCACATTCTGACCGACGAGGCCGAGAAATACGCGGTGGTGGCCAAGGACTGGTTTCAGAACCTCAGGATAAAGGAACACGCGGAACTTGCCGAGACCGGATTTCAGGGCATTGAGGCGCCCGATCCGGAAGCGTTCCGCGATGCCGCGCATCGGGTTGTATGGGAGCGCTTGCGCACCCGCGCGCCCGGCTCCGCGGCCGCGCTACGACCATTGTTCTACCCCCAAGAGCCCGAGTCGGGGCGCTAAGCCGATGCTGCGGAGCGCGTTGACCCGGCTCTGGGACGGTTTGGTGAACGGTCTGGTGCTGTTCGCCTGCGCACTGATTGCGGCGGACTGCCTGTTGATCGTCGTGGATGTGACCTTGCGCAATCTGAAGATGCAGCCTCCTGCCTACACGGTGGCGCTCACCGAGTATTCGCTGCTCTACATGACCATGGCCGCCGCGCCCTGGCTGGTTCGGGAGCGGGCCTGGATCGTGGTGGAAGTGGTGTATCGACGCATCCCGCCCGCGGGCCGCCCGCTGCTCGACCGCATCATCTTCAGCCTTTGCGCAGCGGTGAGCGGGCTGGTGGCCGCGCTGGCCTGTGTGCTGGCTGTCGAGGGGGCGTTGCGCGGCGAAGTGGAAATGCGCTCGCTGGACATGCCGCGCTGGGCCCTGTTCGCCCCCGTGGCGGTGGGCTTCTCCATGATGGCCGTGGAGTTCCTGCGCTGCCTGCTGCGCGGCGACAGCATGTCGGACGCCGGGGCGGAGCAGGCCTTCTGATGCGCCTTGCCCTTCACTGCGGCGCACAAAAAAAAGCATGAGCGCCGGCGTAGCTGTTTTCCTGCTGGTATTCGCCTTCATGGCGCTGGGCGTACCGGTAGCGTTCGCCTTTCTGGCCGCCAACCTGGTGGGCGCATGGGTCATCATGGGCGGCTGGTTCGGCCCTCTGCAGGCTGTCGATAACTCCACCAGCCTCATCACCAGCTTCACGCTGGTCGCTGTGCCCATGTTTATTTTCATGGGCGCACTGCTGTTCCACTCCGGCCTGGCTCTGCGCGTGTTCGACGCGCTGGAGACGCTGTTCGGTCGGCTGCCGGCGCGCTTGAGCTATATCACGGTGGCCGGTGGCGCCACTTTCTCCACGCTTACCGGTTCCACGATGGCCAATACCGCCATGCTCGGGTCGCTGATGATTCCCGAGATGTCGCGGCGCGGTTATGCGCCGCACATGTCCATCGGCCCCATCATCGGCACCGGCGGATTGGCCATGCTGATTCCTCCGTCTTCTCTGGGCGTGCTGCTGGGCAGCCTGGCCGGGCTGAACATCGGCGCGCTGCTGATCGCCGGGATTATTCCGGGGCTGGTGCTGGCCGTGGGTTACAGCACCGTGATCTACGTGCAGGCGCGTATCAACCCGGCCAGCGCTCCCAGCTACGGCGTACAGCGTACGCCGATGCGGGAGCGCTTGCGGATGCTGGCGTTCAACATCCTGCCTCTGGGCCTGGTGGTGTTCTGTGTGGTGGGCTTCATCGTGCTCGGTTGGGCCACGCCTTCGGAAGCGGCCGCGTTCGGCGCGCTCAGCGTGGCCGCGCTTGCGGCAATGGCGCGCAAGCTCACCATTGCCTCCTTGCGGGCGGCGCTGATCAGCACGGTGCGCATTTCGGGAATGGTGTTCCTGCTTATCCTCAGCTCGTCGGTGTTCAGTCAGTTGATGGCGTTTTCCGGTGTCAGCACCGCCGCTGTGGAATGGTCCCTCGGGCTGGAAGCCGGGCCTTACGTCAAGTTGTTGCTGATGTTCGCCGTGATGCTGGTGCTGGGCATGTTCCTGGACCAGATTTCGATTCTGCTGCTCACGATTCCGGTGTTTTTCCCGCTGGCGGCGTCGATGGGTTTCGACGCCGTCTGGTTCGGGGTGGTGGTTCTGCTCGCTCTGGAAATGAGTCTGACCACGCCGCCGTTCGGGCTGCTTCTATTCCTGATGCAGAGCGTGGCGCCCAAGGGAACCACGCTCGGACAGGTGATCCGCGCCGCCTCGCCTTACCTGGCCTGCGACGCGCTGCTTTTGGGTGTACTGATTCTTTTCCCCGCCATCACGCTGACCTGACGCAGCGCCGAGCTTACGCCTCGCTAGGCGGGGCCCGAGCCCGGAGCCAGGGGCTTTATTCTGCCGGCTTGATGAGTTTGTAGAGCAGGCGGTCCGTCTGGCCGCGGATGGCCGGATCGAAGACCATGATGGAGCGGTCGTCGTGCGGATTACGCAGCACGTCCGAGCTCTCGACGGCAAAACCGGCGCTCTCGATGAGTGGCAGCGCCGTGGCCACATCCAGCCTATGTAGCGCCGTGTTGTCCTTGTCCGGATCGCCGTAGTGGTCGATCAGACCCAGCACGCCGCCCGGCTTGAGCAGCGCCCGCACTTGACCGAGCATTTCCGTGACCGCTTCCGGGCCCGAGAAGTTGTGCAGGTCATGCAGGTTGAGCGCGGTAAGCGCGAAGTCCAGGGTGCCCGGTTCCAGGCCCGTATCGTTGATGTCGCGGTCCAGGCGGACTACGTTGGGAAGCCGATCGCCGACCAGCCGCGCACTGATCGCCTTGTCGTAGGCTCCATCGTTGAAGCCCAGCAACTGGGGCGGATTCTGTGCATAGACCGTGCCGTCCGGCCCCACCGCCACGGAAAGCACTTCCGTGTACCAGCCGCCGGAAGCCAGCAGATCCATGACCGTCATGCCCGGCTCCACGCCCAGAAACGTCAGCACTTCCGCCGGCCTCCTTGCCGCGTCGCGCGCCTTGTCCTCATCGGAGCGCCCGCCAGCCGCCAGTTCCTCCGCCAGATCTGCGGATGCGCTCAGCGAACCCAATGCCAAAACGGCCACTGCAAGAAACTTCTTCATCGCGGTCCTCCACTCGTGCCGAAGGGCACCCGAAAAGTGTAACCCCTGCTCGCTCCGGGTCAGGACTGAGTGAGTTGGCGGACCAAGTCGGCGTTTTCGAGTGTCGAGATGTCCTGATTGATTTCTTCGCCGCGGGCTATGGCTCGCAGCAGGCGGCGCATGATCTTGCCGGAGCGGGTCTTGGGCAGTGCTTCGACGATGCGCAGGTCGTCGGGCCGCGCGATGGGGCCGAGTTGCTCGTCCACCCAAGCCCGCAGCGTCTGTTGCATGGGCGCGGATTCGCCGTCGGGCGCCGCGGCGCTGCTCAGCACCACGAACGCGAAGATGGATTCGCCCTTGATTGCGTGCGGACGGCTCACGACTGCGGCTTCGGCTACCGACGGATGCGCCACCAGGGCCGATTCCACTTCCATTGTGCCCAGCCGGTGCCCCGACACGTTCACCACATCGTCCAGCCTTCCCATGATCCAGAAGTAGCCATCGGCGTCGCGCCGGGCGCTGTCGCCGGTGATGTAGCAGTCGTCGCCGAATTTGCCGAAATAGGTGTCCCGGTAGCGCTGGCTGTCGCCCCAGACATCGCGCAGCATAGCCGGCCAGGGATGGCGGATCACGAGGTAGCCACCGCGGTCGGGTTCGGTGATTTCCGTCCCGCTGTCGTCCACTATGGCCGCATGCACTCCCGGCAGCGGCTGCGTGCAGGAGCCGGGCTTGGTGGCCGTCACGCCCGGGATCGGCGCAATCATCACACCCCCGGTTTCGGTCTGCCACCAAGTGTCCACGATCGGGCACTTGCCCTTGCCGATCACCCGGTGGTACCAGATCCACGCCTCGGGGTTGATCGGTTCTCCGACGGTGCCCAGCAGGCGCAGCGCCGAGAGGTCGTATTGCGCCGGCAGCTCGTCGCCCAGCTTCATTAATGCGCGGATGGCCGTGGGCGCGGTGTAGAACACGGTCACGGCGTGGCGTTCGCAGATCTTCCAGAACCGCCCGCCGTCGGGATACGTGGGCGCGCCTTCGTAGATCACCACCGTAGCGCCGTTGGCCAGCGGCCCGTAGGCCACGTAGCTGTGGCCGGTTATCCAGCCCACATCGGCGGTGCACCAGAACACGTCATTTTCCTTGAGGTCGAAAACCCAGCGGCAAGTGAGCTTGGCATGCAGCAGGTAGCCGGCAGTGGAATGCTGGATGCCCTTCGGTTTTCCTGTCGAGCCTGAGGTGTAGAGCAGAAACAGCGGGTGCTCCGCGTCAACATACTCCGGCGGGTAATTCGCGCTGGCCTGCTCGGCAATTTCGTGCGCCCACAAATCCCGTTCGGGCCGCCATTCGATCGAGTCGCTGGAATGCCGAAACACGATCACGTGGCGCACATCGGTGGCGCCGTAGTCGAGCGCCTGGTCCACGGCGTCCTTCAGGCGCACCGGCTTGCCGCCGCGCCGCCCGGCGTCTGCGGTAATCACCACTGCAGCCTGCGCGTCAACCACGCGGTCGTAGAGCGAGCGCGCCGAAAAGCCGCCGAACACCACCGAGTGCACCGCGCCGATGAGCGCGCAGCCATGCATGGCAATGATGGCCTCGGGACACATCGGCATGTAGATCACGACCCGGTCGCCTCGCGCCACGCCTTGCGCACGCAAAGCGGCGCCGAACCGCGCTATGGCCTCGCCGAGTTGCCGGTAGCTCAGCGTGCTCACGCTGCCGGCTTCGCTTTCATAAACGATGGCCGGCCGGTCCGGCGTATTTTCGATCCATGGGCCCAGGCAGGCCTCGCTGGCGTTGAGTTCGCCGTCGGCGAACCACGCGAAGTGCGGCGCCCGCGAGCGGTCGAGCACGCGGGTGAACGGCTTGTGCCAGACCAGGTGCTTGCGAGCCAGATCCGCCCACATGCCCTGCGGGTCTTCAGCGCCCTGGCGGCGCAAGCTGTGCAGACTTTGCTCGTCCAGAAGGACCTGGTTGGCAAACTCGGCGCTCGGCGCAAACTGCCGATCCTCGCTCAGGACCGAGTCGATGCCCCCCGGCGTGGCCGTCATCGCGGCTTAGTCCGCCGCTTGGAACTGGCGCTGCAGGCGGCTGTTGCGCGGAAAGTGGGCGATCAGGAACTCCATCTGGTCCTCCAGAACGCGCCGGCCCTTGAGATAGATGTATTCCGCGTAGGTGGGCACGAAGGGCACCGCCAATAGCTGCATGCCGGCATCCTCCGGCCGCCGCCCGCCCTTGAAGTTGTTGCAGCGCTTGCAGGCCGACACCACATTGGTCCAGCCGTCGGCGCCGCCCAGACTGAGCGGGCGGATGTGGTCGCGGGTCAGGTCGCGGCTCAGGAAACGGCCGCCGCAATACATGCACAGATGCGCATCACGGCGGAACAAGGTGTGATTGTTGAGCGGCGGGGTGTAGTCGCGCAGGCGCTTGTTGAGTCCTGCGGACACGCCCTGGGTAGCCACGATGGTGTTGATCTGCACCTGGCTGCGGCGTCCGGTGCGCGCGCACAAACCTCCGCGGATGCGGAACAAGGGACGGCCGCAGGGGTAGGCCATTTGACCGGCGTGGTGCAGGCGCACCGCGTCGCGGTAATCGATCCAGCCCAGCGGCCTGCCGGCCACATCGGTGCGCAGCACCCACTGGCGCAGATCGACGGCATCGTTCAGCAGCAGCACTTGCAAGTACCTCTTTCAAACCGCCTTATACCCGCAAATTGCGAATATTCAACGTCGAAGGCGCCGAAAGCGGGAAATCGGGCGCCTGATTCGGCTACAATCCACGCCGTTGCGCTGCCCCCGGCGCGCCTTCTTTTCCCGATAAACGCATGCCTCCCACCATTGGCGTCTTGCGCGAGACCGCGCCCGGTGAGCGGCGCGTGGCCATGGTGCCCAAGGTGCTTGTGCGCATGAACAACGCGGGATTGCGCGTGATCATGGAACAGGACGCCGGGCTGGCGGCGAGTTTCGCCGATGCGGACTACAAGGACGCCGAGATCGAACCCTCGCCGGACCGGGTGGCGGGCGAGGCGGACGTGCTGTTCTGCGTGGGGCCTCCGCCACTCGACCGCATCGCAAAGCTCAAACAGGGCGCCATGGTGGTGGGATTGCTGAACGCTTACGCGCCGTCGGCCACCACCGACGCCTTGTGCGAGCGCGGCGTAACCGCCTTTTCCATGGAATTGGTGCCGCGAATCTCTCGCGCCCAATCCATGGACGTGCTGTCCTCGCAGGCATCGGTAGCGGGCTACAAGGCGGTACTCATGGCTGCCGACCAGTCGCAGAAATTTCTGCCCATGCTCACAACCGCCGCCGGCACGATAAGCCCGGCCCGGGTGCTTGTGCTGGGCGCTGGCGTGGCGGGGCTGCAGGCCATCGCCACTGCTCGCCGGCTTGGCGCGGTTGTGGAGGCCTACGATGTGCGCGAGGAAACGCGCGAGCAGGTGGAATCCCTGGGCGCACGATTTGTGGACGCGGGCGTCAGCGCAACCGGGGAGGGCGGCTACGCCCGGGAATTGACCGGCGAGGAAAAAGCCCTGCAGCAGGAGGCGCTGGACCGGCATATAGCCGCGTCCGACATCCTAATCACCACCGCCGCGGTGCCGGGCCGGCCATCGCCGCGCATCGTGAGCGCTGCCGCGGTGAACAAGATGCGGCGCGGTGCGGTGATCGTGGATCTCGCCGCCGAGGGCGGCGGCAACTGCGAATTGAGCCGCGCGGGCGAGACGATCGACCACCAGGGCGTGTGCATCATGGCGCCGCTCAAGGTGCCTGCGATGATGGCCCGACACGCCAGCGCCATGTATTCGCGCAACTTGTTCAATTTCATCAAGCCCGCCATCCGCGAGGAACAGTTGTCTCCCGATCTTGACGACCCCGTGTTCGCCGGCACCCTGCTGACGCACTCCGGCGAGATCCGCTATCCGGGAGCGCGCAGGGAGGAGACCGACGGTGATTGACGGTTTCGTAGCGCTCTACATCTTCATGCTGGCGGCTTTCGTCGGCTACGAGGTGATTTCGCGGGTGCCGGTCATCCTGCATACGCCGCTGATGTCCGGATCGAACTTCATTCATGGCATCGTCCTGGTGGGCGCCATGGTGGCCCTGGGCCTGGCGGACACCACGCTGGAGAAAGTTATCGGTTTCGCGGGCGTGGCGCTGGCTTCGGGCAATGCGGTGGGTGGCTACATCGTCACGGAACGCATGCTGGAGATGTTCAAGCGCAGCAAGGGCAGCGATCCGGGCGACGACGAGTGACGCTGAATACACTCATTGCCGGCAGCTACTTTCTGGCAGCGGTCGCGTTCATCCTCGGTCTGAAGGCGATGAGTTCGCCAACCGGCGCGCGGCGCGGGATCGTCTGGGCCGGGGGCGGCATGGTGCTGGCGACCCTGGTCACCTTCCTGTGGCCGGATATGGAGAATCGAGGCTTGATTCTGGCCGCCATCCTGGTGGGCGGCATCCCGGCCTGGATCAGCGGCCGCAAGGTGGCGATGACCGGCATGCCGCAGATGATCGCGCTCTACAACGGAATGGGTGGCGGTGCGGCGGCGGCGATCGCCTGTGTGGAGCTACTGAGTGATGGCCACGGCGGCGAACTGGGCTGGACCGTGGTGACGCTGGCCGTTACCGGCGCGTTGATCGGCTCCGTATCCTTTTCCGGCAGTCTGCTGGCCTTCGCCAAGCTGGAAGGGTGGCTGAAACGCTCACTGCGCTTCTCCGGACAGAACCTGGTCAACCTGCTTATTCTGCTGGTGGCGGCCGTGGCGGCCCTGATGCTGATTCTGGATGTCAGCGGCCCATGGCTCACCGTGTTTTTTGTTCTGGCGCTGCTGCTCGGAATCACGCTCACCATGCCCATCGGCGGCGCCGACATGCCGGTGGTGATATCCCTCTACAACGCGCTGACAGGACTGGCTGTGGGCCTGGAAGGCCTGGTGCTGGACAATGCCGCCATGATCATTGCCGGCACCGTGGTCGGCGCCGCGGGCACGCTGCTGACCCAGTTGATGGCCAAGGCGATGAATCGGTCGCTGGCCAACGTGCTGTTCAGCGCCTTCGGCGAGACTGCCGTCGAAGGGGACGCAATCGAAGGTTCCATGAAGCCCGTGGAAGCCCTCGACGCGGCAGTTATGCTCGGATTCGCGCGCCAGGTCATCATCATTCCCGGCTACGGCATGGCCGTCGCGCAGGCCCAGCACAAGGTCTGGGAATTGGCGGAGGCCCTGATGAAGCGCGGCGTGCGGGTGAAGTTCGCGATTCATCCGGTGGCCGGCCGCATGCCGGGCCACATGAACGTGCTGCTGGCCGAAGCCGGCGTGCCATACGACCTGATATTCGACGAGGCCGAAATAAATCCGGAATTCTCCAAGACCGACGTGGCGCTGGTGATCGGCGCCAACGATGTGGTCAATACGGCGGCGCGCACCGACACCGCCAGCCCCATCTACGGCATGTCCATACTCGACGCCGACAAGGCCAGCAACGCCATCGTGATCAAGCGCGGCAAGGGCACCGGCTTTTCCGGTATTGAAAACGCGCTCTTCTACCAGGACCGGACGCGCATGCTCTACGGCGACGGCCAGGCCAAGTGCGCGGAGCTGATCCGGGCGGTGCAGGAACTGTAGCGGCGGGTCCATCCCGCAAAGGACGCTCGACATGAACGATACCCCGCAAGTCAGCCGCATGGTGCGCACCGCCCTGTTCGTGTCCAACCTTGATAATTCCGCACGCTTCTACAAGCAGGGTCTCGGTTTTCATGAGGTCTACAGCAGCGGAGAACTGACCCACAATGTGGCTCACGCCCTGCTTGGCGTGCCGGAGGATCGGGTGATTCGCTACGAGATCGTCAAGGCCGACGGCCCCAACTTCGGCATGGTGGGCTTGTTCGAAGTCAAACCCTCGCCGGCCACGGTGCGCCGCGACAACGCCGGGGCCAACTTGGGCGAAGGCTGCCTGGTATTCCTCACCACCGATATCCGCGCTGTTCGCGACCGCCTGGTGGACTTGGGCGCGGAAATTGTTTGCGAGCCGCTGCGTCTGATGGTTCGCGACTCCAGTCCAGGCAACCTGGAAATGACTTGCCGCGATCCCGACGGCATGATGATTAACCTGATAGAGCGCCCGCCGCAAACCTTCCAGACCCAAACGGCCTCCTAGCAGCTAGCAGCACGTTTCGGACATGCGGGCCTCCCGCCTGAAATACCGCGGCGGTCTGTCCGGCCGCGTTTTCGCGTTAATCTCGCCCCTGGTTCGGCGCTGCGGCGCTGCGTTTCATACAGGAGGCTCAAGGTGAAAGACGTTCCACAGGTCAGCCGCATCGTGCGCACGGCCATCTTCGTATCCGATCTGGAGAGGTCGGTGCGCTTCTACCGGGAGGGTTTGGGTTTCGGCGGGGTTTACGCCAACGGTGTGCTCGAACACAACGTCGGTCACGCACTCATCGGCGTGCCCGAGGATAGCGTGATCCGCTACGAGATCGTCAAGGCCGACGGCCCCAACTTCGGCATGGTGGGCCTGTTCGAGGTCAAGCCGTCACCGCCGCCGGTTCAGCGGCGCAATCCGGGAGCCAATCTGGGCGAAGGCTGCATGGTGTTCTTTGCTACCGACATTCATGCGGTGCGCGAACGCATCGCCGCGCTGGGAGGCGAAATCGTTTGCGAGCCGCAACTGCTGGCCGTGCATACCCTGCGTCAGCTCGAAATGACCTGTCGCGATCCGGACGGCATGATGATCAACATCATTGAGCGCCCCACCGAGCGCTGGAGCGACGATGTCGTGCAATAGAAGGGCAGGCGGCCCCCTTAACCTACGCCCCTACCGGCAAGTCCGGAACAGGCTTCAGGCATGCCGTCCGTTCCGCTCCTGAGAGTCGCTGTGGGGCCGAGTTTTGCGGCCCCCTTGCTGGACTATCTGGCCCCGCCCGGCGGGCCTGTTCCGCAAGTCGGAGCACGCGTGTCGGTGCCGCTGGGCAAGGGACGACGTACCGGTTTCGTGCTTGAGCACCTCGACGGTTCGGAGCTGCCTGTCGAACGTTTGCGCCCGGTGCTGGGTGCATTGGAACTCGAACCGCTTTGGGACCCGGTCACCATGGAACTGCTGCGCTGGGCCGCCGGCTACTACTGCCATTCGCTGGGCCAGGTTCTCGCCTACGCGCTGCCGCAACGGCTGCGCCGCGGCGACAGCTTGCCGCCCGCGCCCTTGCACTGGCGGGCCAGCGATAGGGCCATGGATGAAGCGCCGGGATTGCCGCTGCGCGCGCACAGACAGCGCGAATTACTCGACAGGTTGCGCGCGGCCGGGCGTGACGGAGTCGCGGAGGAAGTGCTTGCCTCGTGCGTCCCCAACTGGCGCAAGATTCTCCGCGCGCTTCGTGACAGGAGGCTCGCCGAATCGTTCGAACCGAGGATGCCGGAATACACCGGCATCCTGCGCGAGGAACCGCTTGCATTGAGCAGCGAGCAGTCCGCCGCCGCCGCCGGCATGCCCATGGGTCAGGGCTTTGCCTGTCATCTGCTGGATGGCGTGACGGCGAGCGGGAAGACGGAGGTGTACCTGCACCTGGTGGAGAAAGTGCTCGCCTCGGGCCAGCAATGTCTGCTACTCGCGCCGGAAATCGGGCTCACTCCGCAACTTGCCGAGCGGCTCAAAGCCCGTTTCAGTGTGCCTGCGGCGGTGCTGCATTCGGGCCTGAGCGACGGTGAGCGCCTGCGCGCCTGGGCCGATGCCCGCGCCGGGCGGGCAAGGCTGGTGGTGGGCACACGCTCTGCGGTGTTCGCGCCATGTTCCGACCTTGGTCTGATCGTGGTGGACGAAGAACACGATCCTTCCTACAAGCAACAGGATGGCTTCCGCTACCAGGCCCGTGACCTGGCGGTGATGCGCGCGTCCAGGGCCGGCATACCGATCATCCTGGGTTCCGCCACGCCGGCCCTGGAGTCTTTGCTGAATGTGCAAAGAGAGCGCTACGCGCACCGGCGACTCACCAGGAAGGTGACCGGCGCCCGCCCGCCGCTGGCGCGGCTCGTGGATCTGAACCGGCACCCGCCGGAGCATGGATTGAGCGCCCCCCTGGTGCGGGCCATGTCTGAACAGCTTGGTTCGGGGTCGCAGGTGCTGCTCTACCTCAACCGGCGCGGTTTCGCGCCGGTTCTGATGTGTCCGGATTGCAGGCGCGCGGAGGAATGCAGCCATTGCGACGCGCGCCTGGTGTTCTACCGAAAGCGCAATCTGCTGCTTTGTCATCATTGCGGCGCAAGCCGCCGTCCGCCTTCGGTCTGCGCCAAATGCGGTACGCCTCTGCAATCCATCGGGCGCGGAACCGAGCGGCTGGAGGAAGAGCTTCAGACGCGCTTTCCCGATTACCCGGTGGCGCGCATGGATCGCGACAATGTGCGCGGCCGCCGCAGACTCGAGCACATCCTGGGCGGCATTCGCGAGCGGCGCTACCGCATCCTGCTCGGCACCCAGATGCTTACCAAGGGCCACGACTTCCCCGGTCTCGGTCTGGTGGGCGTGATGGATGCCGACCAAGGTCTTTTTTCCCAAGAATTCCGCGGTCCGGAACGGCTGGCTCAGACTCTCGTGCAGGTTGCCGGCAGAGCCGGCCGCCGCGAGCAGGCCGGGCTGCTCGTGTTGCAGACCCGCTTCCCCGAACATCCCCTGCTTCGGCAGCTCCTGAAGGAGGGTTACGCGGGCTTCGCCAGCACCGCCCTGGAACTGCGCCGGCGCAGCGGCTGGCCCCCATTCGCGCACCTGGCAGTGCTGCGCGCCGACGCTCCCGAAGCCTCCGATATCAACGAGTTTCTGAACCGCGCCAAGGCGGCCTCTCAGCAATACAGCGCCGACGCCAGGGTGGATGTGCTGGGTCCAGCGCCCGCCCTGATGGAGCGTCGCCGCGACCGCAACCACGCACACCTGGTGGCGCGCTGCCCCAGCCGCACCCGCTTGCAGTCATTTCTGGCCAACTGGATCCCCGCGGTACGCGAACTCAAGCGCCCGCGCCACTTGCACTGGTCGGTCGACGTCGACCCCGCCGAGATCGGGTAGCGTTTTGCAACAAGGAAATGGCATTGTGCCGCTTTGCTATCATTTCAAGGTCGTCTCCAGCCCCGCATACACTATCTGGCGAGCCTTTCTGATTTTGGCGCCCACTTGTCTATGACTTCACAAACATTCTCAGGCTATTGGCGGCAGCTCAAGGCTGGGGATAAGTTCTGGATGATTGTCTTCTTGTGGGGAATTTCCTTGTGGGCATGGATGCCACCGTTAGGCTATGTGCTGTTCTTTGCAGGCATTCATGAACGGGCCTTGCATCAATATTCTTGGCCTGACGCCCTGAATATTGCGCTGCCGATTGGTCTCTCGCTTGCCTGGTTCTTGCCGGCCTTGCGCGGCGAGGGAGGCCTCAGAGCCCGGATAATCCGCCAATATGACAACGCGTGGCGTAACAGGAAAGCTGCCTAACGCCGCGCCGCCACAGATACTTCGGCACCGCCTCCCGTCAGCGGTAGCACTTGCGGAGTAACGAGCCAGCAAGCGGCGCGTTGTTTTCGCGGAATCATCGTTCGACGCCGGGTGTGGCGCGACAGACTGCTGCTATAGTTTGGAACCTGCGTATTACCGAATTTTGGGGGTTTAGTGGCATGGGTCTTGGTGGCTTCGGCATGGGCGAAATGCTGTTATTCCTGTTGGCAGGACTGATCTTTTGGGGGCTGGTTGCGCTTGTCCTGTTTTTGGTCGTGTATCTTGCGGTCAAGCGCGGCGTCCAAGCAGGTTTGCGGACATCGGGGCGGTAGCCTTGCCAGATGCCCTGAATTCGAGTCTGGCCGTTCAGCGCTGAGCGCGCGGCCGAGCCAATGCTTCCGGGGTTTCCCGGAACTCGTAGCCCTGGCGATAGCAATAGGCCAGAAAGTCACCCGTGTTGACGCCCAGCGATCGCGACTCCGGATCGTTGACGGTGAAAGCGACGGATTCCTGCTCGCCCTTGTTGCGGATCGAGAAGTAGATGAAGTCCGGGCGGCTGGAATAGTACGGATACTCCTTGTCGCGCATCAGGACAGTGAATTCCTGGCCGTCGCGTTCGCGGGTCACGTCGAATGAACCACCTTGGCTGTGGAGCCTCAGGCCCGTGAATTCCTGGGGAGCAGGGCCGCGCGGGTCGAAGGTGAAATTGCAGATGAACTGCTTGACGCGCCGCAGTTCGAAGGGACGATCCGCAGGCATTCCGATATGAAGCGTGTCGTCGGCCACCAGGAAGGTGGAGTCCACTCTCCAGTACTTCGTTGCAGAGAGAAACAGGTTGTGGACCGAGTAGCGGCGCACCTCGCCCTCGCCGAAAACGCAGGCTTTCGGCCGCATGCCGCCTTCGAACTGGCCGGCCACGCGCTTCCAATAGACATCGCATTCGTCCAGGAAGAAAGCATCCGTAGGCTCCAGATCGTCGAAGAAGCCCGGCTTGTGCTGAGCGCCGAGAAAATGCTCCGGCGCTTGGAAAAAGCCCTGCTGCATGCGGATGCCGCCGGCTTCCGGCGCTGAGGAAAAGATAACCAGGCGCTGACGGAACACCCTTTCGGGGTCGTTGTGGGTGTACTCCTCGACGTAGAACACATGTTCGCCGAAGGCCGGCGCATCAATGCGCTTGTGCGTGGTGTGCAGGCGCACATGCCGCTCGTCCTCGGGCGTGCCGGAACGCGGGTCGGCCTGAAACCAGCGTTGTTCCTCGTTGTCGAATTCGCCCTCGAACCAGTCGGTCAGAATCAGCAGGTCGCGGGCGAACGGATCGCTCTCCGGCGCTGCCTGCGCGGCGGGAACCATCAAAAGCAGGGCTACAACTACGCTTCGCATCGGTCAGGCACGCAGCAGCGCGTCCACCGCGGCGCGCTCTCCCGATTCAAAGGCTCCTTCCATGCCCCGCTCCAGCAGCGCGGTGTGCTCGCCGGCGAAGTGAATGTTGCCGTGCGCCTCGCGCATGTGGGCGGCGAATTGCGAGACTTGTCCGGGCCGCCAGAATACCCAGTCGCCGCCGCCATGCACTTCGCGGTGGCAGGACTGGATACCGATCGGCTCAAGCGCACCCTTCAGCGCCGGGCGCACCCTCTCGAGTTCCCGCATGGTGAATTCGGTGACCTGCTCATCGGTCATGAAATCGTACTTGTAGGCCTCGTTGCCGTTAATGAACGCGACGGCCGACGTCGGCTCGCTGTTCGGCCCGCGGTGATGCACGGCGAAGCGTTCGAACGGTTCGTCGGTCCACATGCTGGCGGGCAGTTCGTCGAGTTCCCAGAAGTTCCGCTTGAGCAGGAAATGCACCTGGATGGAAGTGCCGTAGTCGATTTCATCGATTGCCCTTTCCATCCGTTCCGGCAGGCGCGGGGCGAACTTCACCTTGCGCAGAACCGGGTAGGGCATGGAGCAGACAACCTGGCGCGCGCTATAGCGCGTCCCGTCCATGCAATGCACGGTAACTTCCGCGCCCTTGTCCTGGAATGCATAGACGGTCTTGTTCAGTTGAACGGGGTTTTCCAAAGAGGCCGCCATGGCCTCGGGCAGCCGCGAATTGCCGCCCTTGATCTGCATCCAGGCAGGCCGGTCGCGCATGGCCCTGGCGCGCTCCGTGTTGAACTCGCCCACCGCGTAGCGGCGCATTTCGTGCAGGGCGGAGGTGTTGTCCATGTGGTCGGTGTGGATCACCACGTTCATCAGGCGGATCGTTTCGTCGTCGAAACCCAGATATTCCTTGAGATAGCGCGTTTGCGGAATATCGAAGCGGGCGAACTCCGGCGTAATCCAGGCATCCAGAGGCTGGCCCGAAAGCGGGTTGTTCTGGTGCGATAGAACGAACAGCATGCGGTCCGGCATGATGCGCCGGTCGTCGCCCTTCATGGGGTTGAGCGGATGGCTCTCCCAGTCCGAGCCCACGATGTACTCGCCCTTGATGCGGTAGCACCAGGGCGCCATGCTGGACACGGCCTCCGGCCCCAACATTTCCAGCCCGAGCTTGTCGGCGGTGTCAACCATGCGCGCGTAGTTGGCGCCCATCCATTCGCCGCCGGCCTCCGGCTTGCCCGGCACATCCATCAGCGTGTAAACGCGGCCGCCGATCCGGTTTCGGCCTTCCAGCGTAAGCACATCCAGCCCCTGCTCCTGAAGAATGCAGGCGGCGTGCAGACCGGACAGACCGGCGCCGACCACGATAACGTCATGGCCTCTGTGGTGGCTGACCGCGCGCGCAGCGCCCGGCAACCCGGCCATTGCCAGCGCACAAGCGCTGGAACCGAGGAAACGCCGCCGTGAACAGCCGCGGGCGCTGACGGACAAAGTCGGGCTTCCCCGGCCATTTGCGTAATCGGACATTGGACCCCCCAAGGCTTCAGCGCCTGTCGAAAGGAATATAACCGAAGCCCTTGCGGCATTACTTCGATCTTTGGCTGCCTGTATGCTTGTTATTTCGTCGGGAGGTCAAGATGAAACGTATCCGCTGCAGGAAATTCCTGGTTGCGGCTGTTGCCGCGCTGTTCTGGTCGCATGCCTCGCACGTGGGCGCGGCCCCCGATTCCGACCGCTTTGATGACCCGGCCTACAACATCGAGGCCTGGGTGAAGCTCGAAGGCGACACCTCGGGACGGGTTTTCTACCGGCTGTCGCGCATGCTGGCCTACGGCGTTCCCAAGGGCTCTTTCAGCCAGCCCCTGTTCGGCATGATCGGCGTCACCAAGAAGGCCTACCGTGAAATGAGTGGCGGTTACGAAGCCCGCTGGACGGGTTGCGGACTCTACGCCGACCCCGAAACCTGGGAGTTGATCGATTCTTTCGAGAACCCGTACACCGGCGAAGTCATCCCGCTCAAGCCGATGTGCTCCCTGATTTCAGGCGCCCGTCTGACGGTCGAGGACGGTCTTTCGTCGATTGCGCCATTCGCCATGGAGAGCACGATTTTCGGGCGCCCCTACGTGCTGGATTGGACCGTGGTGGGGGATACGGCGTTTCTGCAGCGCGAGGCGCATACGCAGTGGCAGGAACCTTCCTCCGGCAAGCTGAAGCACGAGATGACCATCGACAGCGCCGCGGTGCCGCTGGCGCAATTGGACGACCCGGCGGTCACCAGCATCGACATGCCGATGGCGCACACGCTCGTGACTGAATGGATGACCATGCTCAAGATGGGCGATGCGCCCGGCAGCATGTTGTGGCGGGCGGACATCACCAAGCATTTCGACGCGGCGGAGATTCCCGAACATATCCGGGCCGCCCTGGAAAAGGAAAGGCCCGGTTTTTTCGTGCAGGACCTCGTCTTCGATGACGCAGACGCCGAATAGGGCGGCGCCCGCGATCGCTGCGCGCTCGACCCGGCGGCGGTTTATCGCCGCCACTGCCGGCCTGGCCGGGCCCTGGATGGTGCCCCGGCAATTGCGCGCCGCGGGAGAAGCCGGTGCCGGCCTTGATGCGGACGTGATCATAATCGGCGCCGGTCTGGCCGGCCTGAATGCGGCGCTGCTGCTTGAAGAGTTTGGCGTGCGCGTGATGGTGGTGGAAGCGACTTCACAGTTCGGCGGCCGGATGCATACGGTAGCGGACAGCATTGTTCCCGGGTACCCGGAACTGGGCGCAAACGGCATCGGTGGGGGCTATGCCAGGGTGTTGAACGCGGCCGCGCGCTACGGCGTGGAGATCGGACCCATGCGTCCGCGCACCGAGCCCCGGGCAGGCGAGATGCTGTTTTGCATACAGGGCCAGTTGATCAGCGAGGACGATTGGCCCAGCCATGCCCTGAATCCCTACCGCCAGGAATGGGCGCGCGCAATGCCGCCGTCGCGCCCGCCGTACCAGATGTACGCGCAACTGAACCCGTTTCCCGAGTCCGACCTGGGTGCCTGGCGGCGGCCGGAGTTCTCAGAATGGGACCGCTCCGTTGGCGAAGTGCTGACGGAAGCCGGGCTGGCCGAAGCCGGCGTAGCACTCGGCGCCGGCCTCAATTCAGGGTACGGCACCGACCATCGCGACTTGTCCGCCCTGATGATGTTTCACACCATCAGTTTCGCGCTCCATCAGGCCAACTGGCCGAATGCCGGGGGCGCTGCCATAGGCGGCAATCAGCGGATTCCGGAAGCCATGGCGCGTAACCTGACCGGCGATGTGCTCCTGAATAGCCCGGTTGCCGCGATTGCCGGACAGAACGATCGAGTACAGGTCACCCTGCGGGACGGCCGCCGCTTGAATGCAGCGCGCGCGGTAATCGCCATACCGTTCGCGGCGCTGCAAGGGATCGCCATGGATCCCGAACCGCCGCCCGCGCAGAAAGCTGCGATCGGTCAGTTGGGATATACGCCATGCACCCAAATCCACTATGCGGTGAAGCAACCGTATTGGGAGCAGGACGGCAAGGCGCCTAGCATGTGGACGGACGCTTTGCCCGGGCGCTTCATGGCGCTCAAGAACGACACCGGCAATCCCGACGCGGTAACCAGTTGCCTGGCCTATGTAAATGGCCGTTCCGCATTGAAGCTCGCGCAGATGGACGAGCAAGACGCCATAGCCGAAGTTACTGCTGCGCTGGGCAGGTTGCGCCCGTCGCTCAAGCAGGCGCTGGAGCCGATCTATTTCTGGAAATGGTCGAACAATCCGTATGCCGGTGGCGCCTACGCCTATTGGAAGCCCGGCCAGATAACGGATTTTGCTGCCACCATTGCCCAGCCGCATGGCCGGATTCACTTCGCCGGAGAGCACACCGCGGAATTGAATCGGGGCATGGAAGGCGCAATGGAGTCCGGCGAAAGAGCCGCGCTGGAACTGCTCGACTACCTGTAGCCAGCTAGTTAGCCCATGCCCGGCAGCCCGCCCATGCGGCGGCGCATCCAGTTGCGCAGAATGGCTTGCGATTCGTAGAGGCCGGAGCTGGGCAGCAACAGAACCTGTTCGTTTTTGTCCAATCCCGCCAGCACGACCGAGTATTCGAAATCGCTCATGCCGACGCGCACCCAGGCAGGTTGCGGCTCGGAGTCGCGTACTACCAGCACCCAGTATTCGGCTTTGAAGTCATAAGCGCCGCTGCGTTGGGACGCGCGCCGCGCGCCGCGCCATGCTTGTCCGAAGCCCGACCCTCCACCACGCCTTGCCTCGCTCATAGCGCGCCGCATGGCCTCGCGCTGAGCGCTGCTTAGCCTGGGGCGTTCGCCCATACCGCCGCGTGACCAGGGGCCGCGAGGATTTGCTCGCGCTGCCGGAACGTCCGCCGGCGATGGCGAGCTCGCGGAGAGATCATCCTGCGTTGACTTGTCGCGCTCCTTGATCACCGCCTCGCGCAGGTCCTCGTGGTTCCAACTCAGCATGTCGGCGGTGGCGGCTATGTCCTCGAAGGTGCGCAGCGCTGCGGTGGGCACGGCCGGGGCTTGTAATTCTTCCGCAATCTTGATTTCCACTTCGGCGTTCATGCCCGGCAGCAGTACGGAGTCGGGATTGTCGAGCAGAATCAGCACCGAGAACATGGTGACGTTCTGTTCCACCACCGCCAGCGGTTCGATCTTTTCCACGCGCCCTGTGAAGCCGCGGCTCGGATAGGCGGCGACGCTCACGTCCGCCTGCATGCCGGCGTTGATCTTGCCGATGTCGGTCTCGTCCACCCTGGCGCGCACCAGAACCCGCCGCAGATCGGCCATCCGCAGCAGCGCCGTGCCGCCACCCACGTCCTGGGTTGGCGAGGAAATGACCTGGCCCGGCTCCACGTTGCGCTCGATGATCGTGCCGTCGATGGGCGCCAGCACGTCGGTGTCGTCGAGCGCGATACGGGCGTTTTCCACGTCCACGCGGGCCCTTACCAACTGCGCTTCGGCCTCCGAGAGGGCCAACGCCGTCTCCTCGTATTCGCTGTCGGTGATGGTGTTGTTGCGCACCAGCGTTTCAGCGCGTTCCATTTGCAGTTGCGCGATAGAGCGCCGCGACTCCGCCGCCTTCAGGGCGGCTTCGGCCTGCGCGAGGTTGTTGGTGGGGATGCGCTTGTCGATCCGCACCAGTAAAGTGGAGCGCTCCACCCAGTCGCCGTTCTCGGCGTTGATGCTCAATATCTCGCCGGACGCCTTCGATTTCAGCTCCACCGCACGCAGCGGCTCCACCACGCCCGCCGCCTCCACGAACACGCGGATATCGCGCAGCTCCACCGGCGCCTGGTCGAAGGCCTGGGGCGCGGGCGCCGATGATTCCTCGGTGCAGCCGGCCAGCAGCATCGTGATGCCGAGAGCAACGCCTGCGTTGGCGAATGTCCTGCTTGTTCTCATCCAGCACCCCCGCGATTGTTGCCGCTGTCGGCCTTGACCCGCCCATCGAGCATCTCGATCCTGCGGCTGGCGCGGGATGCGATGCCGGCGTCATGCGTCACTACGATCAGTGTGTGCCCGTCTGCATGTAGTGAATCGAACAAGGTCAGAACCTCTTCGCCGGTGGCCGAGTCCAGATTACCCGTGGGCTCGTCGGCCAGCAAGATGCTCGGGCGCGTGACCAGCGCCCGGGCGATGGCGACGCGCTGCCGCTGTCCGCCGGAGAGCTGGCTGGGTCGGTGACCCAGGCGATGCGACAGGCCCACGCGGTCCAGGGCCGCGGCGGCGCGCTGCAGGCGCTCGCGGCGCCGCATCCGGGCGTAAATCAGGGGCGCTTCAACGTTCTTCAAAGCACTGCAGCGTTCCAGCAGATTAAAGGTCTGGAACACGAAGCCCACCTGCCGGTTGCGGACCCGCGCCAGTTGCCGGGAATTCAGGTCCGAAACACGCGCGCCGTTAAGCCAGTAGTCGCCGGAAGTTGGCGTTTCCAGGCAGCCGAGCAGATTCATCAGCGTGGACTTGCCGGAACCGGAAGGTCCGGTCACGGCCAGGTATTCGTTGGCCTTTACGGCCAGGTCCACCTCGCAGAGCGCCACCACGGTATCCGCGCCCATCCGGTAGGTTCGCGTGAGCGCGCGGGTGCGAATGGCCGGCGACGTCATGGTCTATAACCGCCGGCGCAGCAATTCGTTCACGACCTTGGGATTCGCCTGGCCCTTGGTGGCGCGCATCACCTGGCCTACGAAAAATCCGAAAACGCGGGGGTTGCCTTCCTGATACTGGCGCACCTGGTCGGGGTGAAGGCCGATAACCTCTTCAACAATCGCTTCCAGGGCGCCGGTGTCCGAAATCTGCTTCAAGCCACGGCGCTCGATGATGGTGTCCGCGTCACCCTCGCCCGACCACATGGCCTGGAACACCTCCTTGCCGAGTTTGCCGGACAGCACGCCCTCGCCCAGCCGCGTGAGCAGAACCCCGAGTTCGTCGGCGCTTACCCGGCTGGCGGAAATATCCAGCGCGTCGCGGTTCAGCGCTGCGGCCAGGCTGCCGGTCACCCAGCGAGCGGCCAGCAGCCAGTCGCCGCAAGCGCGCCCGGCCGCCTCGAAGTAGTCGGCCGTCGCGCGATTTTCGCAAACGCGGCGAGCATCCTCGGCGCTCAGGCCATAGTCGGCCTCGAAACGCTGGCGGCGCGCGCCGGGCAGTTCGGGCAGGGTGCGGCGCAGTTCGTCGAGGAATGCGCTCTCTAGCACCAGCGGCGGCAGGTCGGGATCGGGGAAGTAACGGTAGTCGTTGGCCTCTTCCTTGTCGCGCATCGGGCGCGTAACGTCGAGCGCGGGGTCGTAGAGACGGGTTTCCTGCGCCACCGTCCCGCCTTCCCGAAGCACTTCCTCCTGCCTGCGGATCTCGCAATGCAGGGCGCGCTCCACGAATCGGAACGAATTGAGATTCTTGATTTCGGCGCGCGCGCCGAGCTGCTTGGCATGAGGCTCTTTCAGGGAAATGTTGGCGTCGCAGCGCATCGAGCCTTCCTGCATCGCGCCATCGCATATGCCGATCCAGGTAACCAGTTGATGAATCCCGCGCATCAAGGCGCCCGCCTCTTCCGGAGAATGCAACTGCGGTTCGGTAACGATTTCCAGCAGCGGCGCGCCGGCGCGGTTGAGGTCCACGCCCGTGGCGTTGGGCAGGGCCTCGTGCAGCGACTTGCCGGCATCTTCTTCCAGGTGCGCGCGAGTGAGCGCGATCCGCCGCGGCTGCTCGCCGGGCACAACCACCTCGACCGTTCCGCCGCTCACGATCGGCAGTTCGTACTGGGAAATCTGGTAGCCCTTGGGCAGGTCCGGATAAAAGTAGTTCTTGCGCGCAAACACCGAACGTTGCGCCACGCTGCCGCCGGTGGCCAGGCCGAATTTCGCGGCCAGCGCGACGGCTTCGCGGTTGGCGACCGGCAGAGTGCCGGGAAATCCCAAGTCCACCAGGCAGGCCTGCGAATTCGGAGCAGCGCCGAACGCCGTGGACGCGCCCGAGAACATCTTGCTGCGCGTCGCGAGCTGGACGTGTATCTCGAGCCCTATGACCGCTTGCAGTTCCACAACGCTAACCTTCTCCGACCGGCGCCGAGGCTGCCGGCGGCCACATCCGGTGCCAGTCGGTTTCCAGTTGATAGGCATGCGCGCAGCGCAGCACTTCGACTTCGGCAAACGGCCGCCCCATGAGTTGCAGTCCTATCGGCAGTCCATCCACGGCGCCCGCCGGCACCGAGATGCAGGGCAGTCCGGCCAGCGCGGCGCCGATCGTGTACACGTCGTTCAAGTACATCTGAATGGGATCGTGGATTTTCTCGCCGATACCGAAGGCCGGCGCCGGAGTGGTGGGCCCTGCCAGCAGGTCCACGCTCTCGAAGGCCCGGGCAAAGTCATTGGCCAGCAGCCGGCGCGCGCGCTGCGCCTTGAGGTAATAGGCATCGAAATAGCCCTCGGACAATACCCAGCCCCCCACCAGAATACGCCGCCGCACCTCTTCGCCAAAGCCGGCGCGCCGGGTGCGCGTGTAGAGTTCCAGCAAGTCATCGCCGCCGTTTTCGCGCTGCCCGAAGCGCACGCCGTCGAAGCGCGCCAGATTGGACGAGCATTCCGCGGGCGCAACCACGTAGTACACCGGTGCTGACAGCGGCAGCCGCGGCAGCGACACTTGGCTTACGGTCGCGCCCAAACTGCGCAGCGTGGCCATATTGTCCGAGAAAACCTGCCGGCAGCGGGCATCCAGCCCGGCGTCCATGAACTCGTCGACAACGCCGATGCGCACCCCCTGCAGCGCTCGCGTGTTCATCCCGCCAAGGGCTGCCGAATAGCGCTCGACAGGCCGTTGCGCGCAAGTCGAATCGCGCGGGTCGTGTCCCGCCATGCTGTCGAGCAGCAGGGCGGCGTCCTCGGCACTGCGGGTCAGCGTCCCGGCCTGGTCGAGGCTGGAGGCGAAGGCGATCATGCCGTAGCGGGACACGCGCCCGTAGGTGGGCCGGAAGCCCGTGATTCCGCACAGGGCGGCGGGTTGCCGCACCGACCCGCCGGTGTCGGTGCCGGTAGCGGCCGGCACCAGTCCGGCGGCGACCGCCGCCGCCGACCCGCCGGAAGAGCCTCCCGGCGAGCGGGCAAGGTCCCAGGGGTTCAGCACCGGCCCGGCGTAACTGGTCTCGCTGGACGAGCCCATCGCGAACTCGTCCATGTTGGTCTTGCCGATCAGCAGAGCACCCGCCGCCGCCAGACGTTCAACTACCGTGGCGTCGTAGGGCGGCACGAAGTTCTCGAGCATGCGCGAACCCACCGTGGTGCGCACGCCGCGCGTACAGAAGATGTCCTTGTGCGCGATCGGAATGCCGGCCAACGGGCCCTCAGTGCCGCGGCCAGCATCGGTCTGCCGCGCTTGATCCAGCGCCGAGTCGCCGCACACGGTCACGAAGGCATTGAGTTCGGCGTTGCGTTCATCGATCCGCCGCAGGCAGGCCTCGGTCAACTCCAGGCTCGATATCTCGCCGGAATCCAGTGCCCTGCGCAGACCGGCCAGAGAGAACTCGGTCATGCGCGGTCGATAACCTTGGGAACGCGGTACAAGCCCTCCGCCACATCCGGTGCGCAGGCTTGGGCGGCCTCCCGCATATCGGGTTCTGTAACTTGATCCGGGCGCAGCGGCAGAGTGAGGTCCAGGGGGTGGACCATGGGTTCCACGCCTTCGGTGTCGAGCTCCTGCAGCACCCGCACAAAGCCAATGATGCGTCGCAGCGCGTCGGCCAGTTCCCGCTTCTCGCCGTCCTCCAGCGCCAGGCGAGTCAGCCGGGCCACGCGGAGCAAGTCGGCATCGGAGAATTCTTCGGCGGATTGGTCTTGTTTCGGCGTCTGTAGATTGTTCATGCTGAAGGCTGCGGCAGCGTAGCAACCTGATCGGCCATCATCGCATTCCCGCCCGCTGCTTGCAATCGGGCCCAGTGGCCGGCGTTCGACAGCGGCGCCGCAAGTAGTCTGATCTGCTATGATTCTGCGGTTGCGGCGGGGGATGTTTCCTGACGGGGATTGCTGGCCCGATGAACAAATTCGTGCGTGGTTTCGCCAATCGGCTGGCCGTCGGTCTCGCCATAGACCTCGGCACCGCCAATACGCTTGTTTACGTTAGCGGGCGCGGGATCGTCCTCAATGAGCCTTCGGTGGTCGTGCTGCGCCGCGACGCCCACAGCGCGGCCGCCGGCGTACTCGCCATAGGCAAGGAAGCTTTCGGCATGCTGGGACGCACGCCGCGCGACCTGAAGATCATCAAGCCCTTGAAAGATGGTGTAATAGCCAACTACGAAGTCGCCGAGCAGATGCTCAAGCATTTCATCACGAAGGCGCTGGGCGACAATTTCTTCCGGCCTGCCGTCAACCGCCTGGTGATCTGTGTTCCGCATGGCGCCACCGCGGTCGATCGCCGGGCCATTGAAGAATCGGCGCGCGAGGCCGGCGCCCGCGAGGTATTTGTGGTGGACGAGCCTATCGTGGCCGCGGTGGGCGCCGGGCTGCCCGTGCATCTGCCCTGCGGGAACATGGTAGTGGACATCGGGGGCGGCACTTCGGAGGTGGCTGTGTTATCGATGTCCAGCGTGGTTTGCGCGCGCTCCGTGAAGTCGGGCGGAACCCGCATGGACGACGCCATCGTGCATTACGTGCGCCGCAACCATGGCATGTCGATCGGCGCCAGCCAGGCCGAAGTCATCAAGCGCGAGGTGGCAAGCGCCTATCCCGGTGAGGAAGTCCGGGAAATCAAGCTCCATGGCCGCAGCCTTTCGCGCGGTCTGCATTCGCCTTTTTCTCTCGACAGCAATGAAGTGCGCGACGCTCTCAACGACCCCCTGGAGGAAATCGTGCAGGCCGTGCTGGATGTCCTGGCCAATACGCCGCCCGAACTGGGGGCCGACATCAGTCAGCGCGGGCTTGTGCTGGCCGGCGGGGGCGCACTGCTGCCGAAACTGGACTACTTGATCCGGGAGCGCGCCGCGGTGCCGGTGTTCATCGCCGAAGATCCGCTCACCTGCGTGGTGCGCGGCTGCGGTCACCTGGTGGAAGCGCCGGAGGCCGAGCGTACCGTCGCCGATGGCAAGGCGCCCAGTTGGTTTTGAGGCGTCGAATGGAGTAGCTGCATGCGCACTCCTCCCACAATGCTGCCGCCGGATCGCTTCCGAAGACGAAGAGGATCCAGCTACGCTGGTGCGTGCCTGCTGATATGCCTGAGCTGTTTCGGGCTGATGGTCGTTGAATCGCAGGTTCCCGCGGTGCAGAACGTGCGCGCTGTCGGCGAGCTGCTCAAGGTGCCGGTGCAGGCGGCCGTGCGGCTGACCGCCGGCGGTTTGGGCGCCACCCAGGGTTATTTCCGCGCCAAGGCCGAGCTGCTGAGTGAGAACCAGGAGCTGCGCGCGCGCCTGCTCGCGCAGGACGTGAACATCCAGCAAATGGGCGTTCTGAAGGCGGAGAACGAAGAGCTACGGGCCTTGCTGGCGCTTGATGCGATGCTTGGCTCCAACAACCTGACCGCCGAGGCGCTGCCCACGAATCCGGATCCTTTCCGCCACCGCGTTACCTTGAGCATCGGCAGCCGGCAGGGTGCTTATGTGGGTCAGCCGGTGGTTGATTCCGCAGGCGTGGTGGGCCAGATCGCGCGCGATTACCTGGTCACCTCGGAGGCCCTGCTGATCAGCGACGCCGATCACTCGATGCCGGTGATGCTGGAACGTACGGGCCTGCGGGCCATCGCGTTCGGCACCGGACGGCGCGATCACCGGCTGCTGCTGCCCTATGTGCCCACGCACGCAGATGTAGCCGAAGGCGATACGGTGGTGAGTTCGGGCAGTGGCGGACGATTCCCGGCCGGTCTGCGCGTGGGCGTTGTAGGAGGCGTGCGCAATACCTCGGGGCAGGCGTTCCTTGAAGCCTTTGTCCGGCCATCAGCCAACCTGGAGAGTGTGCGCCAGGTGTTGCTGCTGCGGCAAGCGGCTGCCGACGCCCAAGCGCAATCGAGCAACCCGGCGGATGGCGGTTAGCCGACGGTCCCTGGCGATGCGCAGCGCCGTTGCGCGCAGCTACTATCTGCTGGCTGCGGCACTGTTGCTGAGCGTGTTGCCGCTACCGCAGACCTTGGGATCGTGGCAGCCGCCGTGGCTGGGGGTAGCGCTGATCTGGCTGGTCTTGGCGAGTTCCGAGGATGTGCGGCTGATGATTGCCGCCGCCGCGGGGCTGATTCAGGATATTCTTTCGGGAGCTCCGCTGGGACTGCATGCGATGGCCGCCAGCTTCCTGGTCTTCCTGGCTTACAACCTGCGCAACATGATGATTTCCGCGCCGCCCTGGCAGCGCTTTCTGCTGGCCATGACATCGTTGGCCGCCTATCTGCTTATCCTGGCTCTGGTGGGCGGCTGGTTTGGTCAGTCGGGATCGTTGTCGGGATTGTTGGGCAGCCTGCTGAGCGGGGGCATCGTGATTCTGGCGGCGTTTCTGTTCCTGCGCGCCTGATCGGCAAGCTTAGCGTCGCACCGGCTCATGGCGATCCGCACCCAAGCCCCTTCCGACCGGCCGACGATGCTGTCTCGCCGCGCCACCTACCTGGTGCTGCTGTTGAGCTTCTTCGCGCTGGTGCTGCTGGCTCGGCTGAGCTACCTGCAACTCGCACAGCACGACTACTACATCGCCCAGGCCCAAGCCAATCAGATGCAGCCGCGCAAGATCGCTCCGCGCCGCGGCGCCGTTGTGGATCGCAACGGCGAATTGCTCGTGTTCAACCGCTCCGGTTTTCGCCTGACTCTGGTTGCCGAACAGGTGCAGGACGTCTCCGACACCTTGTCCCGCTTGGCAAGCCAGGGATTCGTGAGCGCCAGGCGGCAGGATGAAATCCTGGAGGCCTCGCGCCGGTCGCCTGCGTTCCAGCCCATTCCCGTTCGCGCCAAGCTCGACGATGAACAGGTTGCCCGGTTTGCGGTCGATCGCCACCACTTCGCGGGCGTCCACCTGGAGGGGCTGCTGTTGCGCGAGTATCCACTGGGGTCGGCTGCCGCACACGTGCTGGGATACGTGTCGGCGGTGAGCGCCGCCGACAAGGAACGGCTCGACCCGTCGCTGCACGCCGTGCTCCCGCTCATAGGCAAGACTGGGGTGGAGGGCAGCTACGAGGACGAGTTGCGCGGCGTGGCCGGCATCGAGCGGATTCTGATGGACGCTTACGGGCGCCCGCTGGCGCGCAACGGCGACTTGGAAGCCCGCCCGGGCGCGGACCTGCAGTTGACCTTGGACCGTGAACTGCAACTGGAAGCCTATGCCGCCATGCAATCGCGGCGCGGTGCGGTGGTGGCTATCGATCCTCGCGATGGCGGGGTGCTGGCGCTGGTGAGCAGTCCGGCCTTTGATCCCAACGCGTTCGTGGCCGGCATGGACAGCGACAGCTTTGCGGCGCTCAGCGGCAACCCCGACCGTCCCATGTTCAATCGGGCCGTGCGTGGTCTGTACCCGCCGGGTTCGACGATCAAGCCGATGCTCGCGCTGGTGGCATTGGCCGAGGGCCACCGCGCGCCCGAGCAGACCGTCAACTGCCGGGGAAGTTACCGGCTGCCGATGAGCCGCCGCGTGTTCCGGGACTGGAAGCGCGAAGGCCACGGCGCCGTGGACATTCACACTGCAATTGTGGAATCCTGCGACGTTTATTTCTACGAGTTGGCGCGCGACATGACAATCGAGGGCATACACGCAGGCTTGCTCCGCTTCGGTTTCGGTGCCCTGAGCGGTATCGACATCGGCGGTGAAAAGGCCGGCATCGTGCCCTCCAGAGCCTGGAAGCGGGCGGCCTTCAACGATCCTGCGCAGCAGGCCTGGTTTCCTGGAGAAACGGTGGTGACTGGCATCGGCCAAGGCAGTCTGGTGGTTACGCCGTTGCAGTTGGCGGCGGCGGTGGCGCAGGTGGCGATGCGCGGGATTCGCTACCAGCCGCGGTTAGTCGAGGCGCTTCGCGACCCCGTCAATGGCCGGGTTGATCGCTTTGCGCCGCAGGTGGCGGGCGTGCTGGAGCCGGAGTCAGAGGACTCCTGGGGCACGGTGGCCGAAGCCATGGTGGCGGTGATGCACAGCTCGAGGGGCACCGGCCGGGCGACCGGCGCCCGCCTGTCGTTCAAGGCGGCGGGCAAGACCGGCACCGCGCAGGTGGTGGCCTTGCCGCAGGACGGCGAAGAGGATCCCGGCGCACTTAACGAGCGCTTGCGCGATCATTCGCTGTTCGTTGCCTTTGCGCCGGCCCACGATCCGGTCATTGCGCTGGCGGTTATCGTCGAAAACGGAGGGGACGGGTCCGGCGCCGCGGCCACCGTGGCTGCTCGGGTCCTGCGAACCTATCTGGCAGCTCGCTCGCCGCCGGACCAGGTGGTGCTGGCGCGGTGAACAGAATCGTGCCGAGCGCCGTGGCCTCCCGCCCGCTGCGGCGTCTGAAGCTGGATGGCTGGCTCCTGGCGTGGCTCTGCCTGCTGGTCATGGGCGGCCTGGCGGCACTCTACAGTGCTTCGGGCGGCAGCGCCGACGTCGTACTTTTCCAGGCTTCGCGCCTGCTCTTCGGTTTTGGCCTGATGCTGATCCTGGCGCAAACCTCTCCGCGGTTCCTGGCGGTCACCGCGCCCTGGGTTTACGGCGGCGTTATCGTCCTGCTGGCGCTGGTGCTGTTGGTCGGCGAAGCGGGGGGAGGGGCGCAGCGCTGGCTGGACTTCGGCATTCGCTTCCAGCCGTCTGAATTCGCCAAGCTGGCGGTACCCCTTATGCTGGCCTCGCTGTTGCGCGCTTCAGGCGAAACTCCGGGATTCGCAAGAACAGTAGCGGCTGTGGTGCTGATCGCGCTTCCGGTGGTCCTGGTGGTTCGCCAGCCTGATCTGGGCACCGCCATAGTGGTGCTTCTGCTCGGCATGATTACCCTGTTCCTGGCGGGCCTGCAGCGCTGGTTCATTATCGGTGGCGCGCTGGCCGGGGTGTTGGCGGTGCCGGCCCTCTGGGTCAATTTGCACGACTATCAGCGTCAGCGAATACTGAACGTTCTGAACCCGGAATCCGACCCTCTCGGGGCCGGCTATCATGCGATTCAGTCGAAAATCGCCATCGGTTCCGGAGGCTTGTTCGGCAAGGGGTGGATGGAGAGCACACAGGCGCAGTTCGGCTTTCTGCCCGAGCCCACCACGGACTTCGTGTTTTCGGTAATCAGCGAGGAATTCGGTTTTGCCGGCGCCCTGCTGGCGATGTTGCTGTTCGTCGCGATTTCCGTGCGCATGTTGCGTATCGCGCTTGCCGCCCGAGGCCGGTTTTCCCGCATACTGGCAGCCTCGCTGGCGATCGGCTTCTTTTCGAGCTTCCTGCTCAACGCCGCCATGACCACCGGTCTTCTGCCGGTGGTAGGATTGCCTCTTCCGCTGGTGAGCGTGGCAGGGAGCGCCAATGTGACATTTCTCGCGGGCTTGGGTATTCTCATGGCCATTCAGAACGATCAGCGCTATCTGGCCCGTTAACCCGTGTATCGGTTTCTTCTGCTTTCCTGTGCAATGTGCGCCGCACTTGGCGCGGCGGCAATGGACCTTGACGACCCCCAGGTGCGGGAGTTCCTTGAAGAGCTGATCGCCGAGGAGCGCGTAGCCGCGGCGCAGGCGCGCGAGCTGCTCGCCGCGGCCCAGTTCCGCCCCGAGGTAATCGAGCAGATGAGCCGCGCTCCCGAGCGCACGGTCGAATGGGCTGCCTATCGCCGCATCTTCATGGACAACGCCCGGATTACCGCCGGCAAGGCCTTTTCCCGCCTGCACGAGCAGCCGCTGGCCGAGGTGGTGGACGAAACCGGAGTCGCGGATTCGGTGATGTTGGGCATCCTGGGCGTGGAAACGCGCTTCGGTCGCATAACGGGCAACCATCGGGTGCTGGACGTGCTGGCGACGCTGGCCTTCCATCATCCCCGCAGGGGTGACTTCTTTCGCCGCGAACTGAAGGATTTTCTGGTGCTCGATAGCGAAGGGGCGCTGAATGCCGCCGAGGCTCTGGGCTCCTACGCGGGCGCCATGGGACGGCCCCAGTTCATTCCGTCCAGCTATCGCCGCTACGCGGTTGACGGCGACGGCGACGGCCGCCGCGACCTGTTCGGCAATTGGCGCGATGTGCTCAGCAGCATAGCCGGCTATCTGAACGCCCACGGTTGGCGCCGCGGCGGAGCCGTGGCCCTGCCTGCCTCGCTGGCGGAGGGCAGCACGGCCCAGCCGCAGGAACGCGGGCTGTCGCCGCCCACCACCGTCGGCGCTTTGCGCGCCGCCGGTGTGCTGTTTGATGAAGGTGTCGGCGACAGCACGCCCGCCGGCCTGTTGCTGATGCAGGGCGCAGACGGACCCGAATACTGGCTGGCGCTGCCGAACTTCTACGTCATAACGCGCTACAACCGCAGCTACATGTACGCCTTGGTGGTCCACCAGCTGGGAGAAGCCATTATTTCCGCAGATACAGGATGAGGCTGGCGTTGCGGCTGCTGATCCTGGGGGGCGGCCTGACTGTCTTGTCCGCCTGCTCGGCCTTCAGGGACTTGCCTGGCTTCGGCGGGACGAGTTCCAGCGGCGGCCTGCCGGGATCGGACTGCTACACGGAGTTCGGTGGGCGCTATTGCCCCATGACTTCGGCGGAAGGCTTTGTCGAGACCGGCCTGGCCTCCTGGTATGGAGAAGAATTTCACGGGCGGCCCACCGCTTTGGGCGAACCCTACGACATGTATGCCATGACCGCCGCGCACAAGACCCTGCCCCTGCCGACCCGGGTGCGCGTTACCAATCTCGAGAACGGTCGTCGCGCCGATTTGCGCGTCAACGACCGGGGGCCATTCGTGGCAGGGCGCGTGATCGATCTCTCGTATGCTGCCGCCCGCGAGCTGGGGGTGGTTCGGCCCGGCACGGCCCGGGTGCGCGTAGAGGCACTGGAACCCGGTGGCTTGGGGCGGCCGGATAGCGTGACGGGCACGCATGCGTACTTGCAAACCGGCGCGTTCGCCTACCGCGAGAACGCCGCCAAACTGTATAACCGCCTCCGCGAGGCAGGAATTGGCGGTGTCTACATCCGCCGCAAGAGCAATGGCGTTTATGCCGTGTGGGTGGGCCCGTTGGAGAATAACCTCGAAGCCAGTAGTCTTAGGCGCAAATTGGCGGATGCGGGCATTTCCCGAACGCTCAGGGTGTTCGGCGATGCGCCTCCAAGCTGAGATTCAAGTATGAAAAGAACCACTGCAATGCTGTTCGGAGTGCTCCTGGCCTTCACGCTTGGGACGGCCGGAGCGCAGACGGCGCAGCCGATGGCCGACTTGCCGGGGCCGCCGGCGCTGAACGTATCGTCCTTCGTTCTCATGGAGCAGGCGACCGGCGACATATTGGCCTCGCGCGAACCCAATCTCAGGGTCGAGCCTGCCAGCATCACCAAGATCATGACTGCCTACGTGGTTTTCGGGGCTCTGGGCGCCGGCGAGACCAGCATGACCGAGGAAACGGTCATCAGTGAGAACGCCTGGCGCATGCAGGGTTCGCGGACTTTCCTTGATCTCGGCAGCCGGGTAAGCGTGGAAGACCTTCTGCTGGGAATGATCGTGCAGTCGGGCAACGATGCAAGCGTGGCCCTGGCCGAGCACTTGGCGGGCGCCGAAGAGGACTTCGTTGCGATCATGAATTACACCGCCGAGCGGCTGGGGCTCGCGGGCACCCATTTCGAGAACTCCACCGGCTGGCCGCACGAGAACCATTACACGACCGCCGCCGATGCCGCGCGGCTCACGCGGGCCATGATTCGCGACTACCCCGTGCTATACGGCATGCATGCGCTGCGCGATTTCACGTGGAACGGCATCGCGCAGCCGAACCGCAACACGCTGCTGGCGCGCGACGCCACGGTGGACGGCGTGAAGACCGGGCATACCGAGTCGGCAGGCTACTGCCTGGTCGCATCCGCAGTGCGCGACGGGATGCGCCTTATCGCGGTGGTGATGGGCGCGTCCAGCGACGCCCAGCGGTCCCAGGATACGCTGCGCCTATTGAGCTACGGTTTTCGCTACTTCGAGAACCGAACGCTGCTCGAAGCGGGCGCTTCCCTGGGGTCGGCGCGCGTCTGGAAGGGCGCGGACACGGTCATCGACTTGACCATTTCCACCGATGTGGCCATGACCTTGCCCAAACGCGCCGCCAATAGCGTCACGACTGAGGTGGTGATCGATGAACCTCTGATCGCGCCGCTTGCCGCCGACAGTGTGGTCGGCAGCGTGATCTTCACCTACGAAGGAGAGACGCTTGCAGAGCAGCCGGTGGTTCCGGCCCGCGCCGTGTCGGCGGGTAGTTGGTGGCAACGCACCCGGGATTCCGTTCTTCTGTGGTTCGAGTAGCCGCGACAGCTCCCGTCCGCATTCGCTGGCTTGACCGCCTGCCGTGGCCGGACGCGGTGCGTCGCATGCAGCGGTTTACCGAAGAAAGGGAAGCCTCGTCTCCTGATCGGATCTGGTTTTGCGAACACCCGCCGGTTTTTACTCTGGGCGTGAAGGCCAGCACGGCGCATATTCTTGACCCTGGCGAGATACCGGTTGAGCAGTCCGACCGCGGCGGCCAGGTAACTTATCACGGCCCCGGGCAACTGATGGTGTACCCGTTGCTGGACCTGCGCCGCGCCGGACTGGGTCCGCGTTCCCTGGTCCGCGCCCTGGAGGAGGCAGTTATCGATTGCGCGCGCGAATTCGGCGTCACGGCCGAACGCCGCGCCGGCGCGCCCGGTGTCTATGTGGCGGGCGCCAAGCTCGCCGCGATCGGGCTGCGTGTGCGCCGCGGCTGTTCCTATCACGGCATGGCGCTCAATGTGTGCACCGAATCCACGCCTTTCTCGCGCATCAATCCCTGCGGCTTCGAAGGTCTCAAGATCGTCAATTTTGCCGATCTGGGTGGGCCGGACACACTGCCGCAGGCTCTTGAACGGCTAAAGCCGCACCTGCTCCATCGGCTTTATGGTTCGGCACCGGCCATTGGGTCGGCGCGGATCGCCCCCAGGCGCTTCAGAGTTCCGGCATCGGCCCAATAGCCGTCGTATAGTGCGCCCGCCACGCTGCCGGCGGTCGCGGCCTTGCGCAACAGGGGCCCCAGCGGAAACCGCTCTTCCGTAACTTCGTCGAACAACGCGGGGCGCATCACGCTGATTCCGGCGAAGGTATGGCGCGGGCCGCGATCTCCCACCCGAGAGTCCCGCAGGCCGAAATCACCGCTTGGATTATGCGCGGGGTTGGCAACCAGCAGCAGCCATGCCAGGTCTGTTGGCCGCAGCGCCACGCTGTCGAACGGGAAATCGGTTCTGATGTCCGCATTGACCACCCAGAACGGCTTTTCGCCCAGCAAGGGCAGCGCCTTGCGAATTCCGCCGCCGGTGTCGAGCGCCGAATCGGCCTCGTCGCTGTAACGGATTCGGACTCCGTAATCCGAGCCGTCGCCGAGCCTGTCGCGGATCATGGCGCCGAGCCAGGAAAGGTTGATCGCCACGTCCCGCACTCCCGCCCGCGCCAGCGCGCACAGCAAGTATTCGATCAAAGGCCGGCCACGCACCGGCACCAGCGCCTTCGGCAGCCGGTCGCTCAAAGGCCGCAGGCGCTCACCACGCCCCGCCGCCAAGATCATCGCCGCCGTGGGGCTGATCCGTAGGTGTCGCATGTGCTCTCCCATAACGCTATACCGTTGCGCCGTAACCGCTAAGCTTTTCCTGATTCGCAGCTTCCAGCGTCGCGGGCAGCCGACGCCGTCCGCACGCCACCAATAATGCCCGTATCAGGCCCCAACCCCGCTATACGGTAGATTCAACGTTACCCAGCTTCCGGGATGACCGGTAGTGCGGCAATCTCGTCAAGTAGCACTCGCATCGCCCGGCAATCGTCCTCGTTGTATTCAAGAATTCGCTGCCGCACAGTCGAATCACCGGTTTCCAGCCACTTATGGAACCACTCAATCGATGCAGCGCCAGAAGGATGGGTGTCGCGCCAATCAAAACCCAGATATTGGGCCAGCGTCTTTAACGAATAATCCCGCGTCGGCCATTCGCTCGCCTTGAACACGACGCAATAGTAAAGGTCAATTGCCTGAAGCGGATGAAACAACGCCTCAAGCTGCTCCTCACTGCATACATCCGGGTATTTCTCACGCAATTTGCGGTACAGCGTACGCTCGAATTTGGTGTAGTAGTAGATCGCGCACGGCATCCGCTCCTGCATGTAGGCCCAAGCCTGAGCGAACGCCCGTCTCTCTGCTTCCGCAGTGGCTTCGTCAGCGAAGAACGCGACATAGCGCTCGTTACTTTTGTCGCCGCTCTGCCGCTCCACAAAGCCGTGTAAGTAGCAGATGTCCCGCATCGGATCGGTTTCAATATCGAAGAACAGTTCCCGATTTGCCTGAGGTAGGTTTACCGGCTTGCGCAAGTACGGTTGCGCCTGGCTGCCCGCAGAAATAAGCTTGGCGCGTGCATGGAATCTTGCCAGCATGACAGAGTTGATGCCCGAAAATGCTGTTCCTGAGCCTTTCACATACTCAGCCGGGTCAAGCGCCGCGAAATCGTGAATCGTGCTGATCGCGCCGCGCATTGCATCGCGGCGCGAGCGACCGAGTTCCGGAATAAGCGTTAGGTCGTCCGCCGCCGAAAGCTGGGACAGGCATGCGTTGTACCAGTGACATTGTTTACAAGCGCTGCCATAGGCCGCCAAGGTATCGGCCTCCTTTCTTACGATTGCCATGGCCTCCTCGAGACACTCTTGATAAACCTCCCATAGTGTGCGCGGATTGCGTTTGCCGACGGGCTTTGTGTAGTCGTAGGTCACTTCGCGCCCTTTGATGTCCCAGACAAAGGCGCGGCGTCCCGCTGAGAGCCCTTTACGCTCCAGGATGTCGGTATACAAACCCAACTGGACCGCGTATTTAGTTTTCGGCTTCGCATCGACTTTCGACCCTTGCTCGCCGCTCCCTGACTTTACGTCTCCTGCGATGTAGCCGTCTCCTTCTCTGCGCAGCAAATCGGGATCGCCCAACAGCTCGCCCTCCTGGATGCGCCCCCCGTAAATCAGGAGCTCCTCGCGCTCCATCGCCTCCAGCGTGCGGTGCTCTCTTTCATCACTGGCGCACGGCTTCAGATCAACATAGGGGATGGCAAGGCCTTCCATGACCTCACGCTCAAAACGCGCGCCGTCCTCCCACAGCGTTTCGACAAACGGATTGGGCGCATCGCGCTGGCTGGGATCACCGAAGAGATCCATGGTCACGCGATGCGGACACGATACGAGGTCGTATAGCATCGTTGCAGTCACAGGTGGTGTCACGGCGGCCTCATACGCGCTTTGCGCGAGGGCATAGCGTGGTCACTGGCGCTTGAGAGCATTGGTTGGGGCACGGCCGATCACTGGATGCGGATGCAGGCGAGCTACGCGCTTGCGCAGGCGCGCCGGAATCGCGTCGTCGCGCAACGGCGCGAAGAGGCGGCGGGCGCATGATCATGTTTCGCGACACCTCCGCCGGACGGTGCAAGCCGCAGCCGTGGCGCTAATTTGCATATGTAACCTGGCTGCCTTCATTCAACGTCCAGAAAATCAAAGCGGCCGAGCTTCAATAGATTTTCTCGGGCACGTTCAGCATTCTTGCGAACGTGGGGATCTTCAGCAGTCAAGCCAGCGTTCAAGATAGGCTTGGCTTCATTGGCTGAGATGTGCAGCTGCGTATCTTGGTCCATGGCATCTGTGATCTTCGCAAAGCACTCGACTACCAGTGTTTGGTGAGTCGGAAGCAGTTTATGCAAGAAACTCACCTGCAGAGATAGCTGCGGAGAAAGGCGAAGGCGCCGGTCCTTTTCCTCTTGGGTGACTAGATTGAGAATCTTCAAGTATGACTGCAATCGCCAGTCAGAGCTTAGGCATTCGGCTTCCAACCAAAAGGTGAATTCCTGAAGCTCCAGCAACTCAGCGGTTTCGAAGCGCCAGTCGAAAAAAGCGAGAATACGATCCGTCAGCGCTTGGTCAAATTGCGGACCGTTGTATCTCAGGTATCGACCAACACAATCGAAGAGCCGCCCCCAGCGTTTTCGATCTTCCATGGTCCTGCAATAAAACCGTTCAAGCAGGCTCTCATCACCAGTTAGTGGGTACATTTCCCAAAGGTAGTAGAGGAAAACGTGCTGCCCTAACTTGTCGATGAGGTCCTTGGGCGCCAGCATGTTCAGATGCGTGATTTCGAACTCAAACCGTTTGTCGGTCACCAGGATGTTCAGGTGCTTGATTCCGAACTCAAACTCACTCCGTAGAATTCCAAATGCAGGCTTGTAGGGGCGGTTAAAACGGATATAGCTGCCAAAGGCATCCAGCCAAAGTGACTCATTTTCTTGCGGGAAAAGAACTTCTCGTTGCTCGGCGGCCCAATCGCGATTGAGAGTGCAGAGGTTTCCAAAGTGCCTCCCCAACAGCGCATGCTCGGGTCGGGTTAGCGGGATTTCAGCATCCCGCGTTATGCGCTCTGCGAGGATGTCGGTCACTTCCGGTACCGGCAAATCATCTTCTGGCGACTTTCGGCGAATCCAGAAGCCGAAATTGACCAAGGATTCCAGTGCCCTGCTGCGGGTATTGTTGATAGCCTTGGTAATTTGATCGTCATCGTTCAGCAGTACCGGGCGGGGGTGGTCGAGCCGCCAGTCGGGCCGAAGACAAGCCTTTTGTAGTAGATCGCCAAGGCCGCCCCTCGCGGTAATTGGCGCTTCGGTTTCCTTGTGCACGCAGGCGTCTATGAAGTCAACTACCGCGCGGCGCGAGCTGCGCCAATCGGGATGGTCACGAGACTCGTCTCTCGGCTCGGGCTGTCCTTCCTCTCGCGCCGTGTCCGGATGCGACAAGACCCACCCGCAGAACGCAATCCATTGGTCCAGGTTGTCGAAATTCTTCTCCTTGATGAGTTCAACCATGGCCTTAAGCATGGCTGCGACATAGACCGGTCGGGCAATCCTCTCACGGTTTTTCAGCCAGAAGTCCAGCCGCCCGCCTTCTGCCGCGATTTTCTCTTTGAAATGTGACTGAAAGACATCAGCCAAGGCGGTTATATTGATTTCAAGCAGTCGGTTGCCCTCGTCCCAACGCTCTTCATTCCAGTCGTTCAGATAGGTCAGAAGCTCGTCGTCTGTGAGACTCTCGATATCCTTAGCGGATTTCGGACTCCGGTAGCCGACCGTATCGCTGGTTTCTCCGCTACCGCTGTAGGGCAAGTAGGTATCGTCGGTAATGGCTTCAGCGGAGGGCTCGCCCTCCAACTCGTCGAAATATCGTTGGACACGCCCGCTTAGCAGTGTGGCAAACGGGCGTAGCTGCATGCGATGAAAGTACTGCTGGTGCTGCCGAAATGCTTCCTTACTGTAACGCCCACCCATCCATTCACGAAAATGTTCCCTCGAAGGTCCACTCAGAATGGCGTCGAAAATTCCTTTTCGCTGGTGCTCGCTGAGTAAGTGGTGACCGAAATGCTCACTGGCCTTGCGGATCATCAACTGGAATTCGTAGTGGTGCTTCCACTCGTGATAGTCATTGTGATCAAGGATTTGCTCGCGTATCCATTGGAGAGTCTGATCACTTGGGTGTGATGCATAAAGGTGCTGCCGCAGCCGCTTGAACACCTTCCAGCGAGGTCTTTTCAAAGTTTCATCCAGGGCGCCAATGAATTCTGGGGCACTTTCGTAAACCTGCTCGCAGGCATATGTCAGCGTCTGCACCAGGGTCTTCCTCTCATCCTGATAGTCGCGCTCCTGCTTATCGAGCCTCCGGCACCAGATTTCCGAGTAGTCCTCGTCTTTACCCTTTTCGAAATATTCATGGTGCATTCCCAGCCGGATCATGCTTGCTACCGCGTCAATCAGGATACGGGCAACTCGATAGGGAGCACGATCAGCTAAGGGACGAATGCCACGTTCCAGGATTTGCTGATATTCCCATTGGCCAACGCGAGGGGTGGGCTCCGGCAAGGTCTTGATGGACTCTGGTTGCTTCTTGCTGAGTCGTTGCTTGCACTCCGCCCTTGGACATTTGCGAAAAGCAACGAGCAATTTTGCTATTTCAAGCGCTTCGTCAATATGGCCTTGCTCGGCCCAATGCTTGACTAAATCGGCGTAACGGCTAGCGAGAAGCTGATAATCAAGCTTGATGTATTCGATAATCTTCGGAAGCAACTTGGCCGATTGCGGGTTCTTGAGTTTAAGAGCAATTTCAAGGACTTCACTATAGACCCGTGAGTTGTCTGTTTCCGGCAGAGAGAGAACAATTTCAATCACTTGGTCCGGTACTTCGTCCGTAATGGCCACCAAATAGGTCAGTTCTGGCCAATGTGGAAATTGCCTAATTCCGTTAGGCAGATTTCTTGAGCCGGGAGGGTTGCTAAAGTAGCCGCGTTTACTTAGCGGCTCCACCCAGAGTGGATTCTTTAACTTGGAGAAAAAGTAACGCCGATCCGTCTCTTTGATTACGGACGCCAGTGCTTTTTCTACCATCTCATCGGTTGGTGGCGTCCAGGAGTTCATTGAGTTCCTTCAACCGATCATATTGGCTGCTGGCAGCAATGTAGAGATACCCATGCAGACAATTGAAGTGCTTAACCAAGGCGGCGTCGGTTGCTGCATCAAATGGATCTTCGCAAAGATGCACATAGCGAAAAAATCCGTCTTTTACGGCTTTCCACTCAGAAAGAAAATTGTGGGGAATATTGTCTATATCCGTGTAATCGAGAAACGTGCTGAAGAACAATCCAGGAGCTGCCGAGCTTCGTATGCGGCCAGCCCTGTGTTCATCAATCAGGGTAGAGACTTGTTGGCATGCATCAGGACATATCAGGTGTCCCTTCTCCCTCGCTTTAGGCGAAAGCTCATTACTGCCCCGCCATTCATCCCGCCAGACATCCTGTAAATTGTTGACAAGCTGCACGTATTGAACTTGATGCCGTGGGATGCCAGTGACCGTTCCCCTGTAATCCGAGCCGTTTTGGATGTGGGATTTCCTTGTATGTTGACCCCAAGGAGGTCCCCCGATGAAGCGGAAGCGGTATACGCACGAACAGATCATTTCGATCCTCAAGGAGCACGAGGCCGGTCAGCCGGTCGGCGAGTTGGCGCGCCGGTATGGTGTCGTCGAGAACACGATTTATCGCTGGAAGTCCAAGTATGGCGGCATGGAGATATCCGACGCCAAGCGGCTTCGTGATCTTGAGCACGAGAACGCCCGGCTCAAGAAGCTGTTGGCCGAAGCGGAGTTGGACAAGTCGGCGCTGAAGGAGCTGGTTCAGGGAAAATGGTGACGGTCGCCCAGCGGCGAGCGGCCGTGGATCACCTCACCGATCGCCGCTACAGTCAACGACGTGCCTGCCGCCTGGTGGGCCTGCCCCGTTCGGTGGCCTGGTATCGTCTCAAGGGCCGTGACGACGCGGACCTGCGTCACCGGATGCAGGTCCTGGCGGAACGCTATCCCCGCTACGGTTATCTGACGTTGCACGAGATGCTCAAGCAGGAAGGCCGCGTCATCAACCGCAAGCGCACGTATCGGGTCTACCGCGAGGAAGGCCTGCAGGTGCGTACCAAGCGCCGCAAGAAGATCACGCGGCCCAGAGTGCCCATGCCGGTGCCGACGAAGGCGAACGAGCGCTGGTCCGCGGACTTCATGTCCGATCAGCTCGCCAATGGCCGGCGGTTCCGGATCCTCAACTTAATCGACGACTTCTCCCGCCAGTGTGTCGGTCAGATCGTCGACACCTCGATCTCCGGCGCCCGCCTGGCCCGGTATCTCGATGAGCTCGGCACCATCCGGCCATTGCCCAGGACCCTGGTGCTCGACAATGGCCCGGAGTTCACTTCCAAGGCGATGTTCTTCTGGGCCCGGCGAACCGGTGTGCGGCTCCACTTCATCCAGCCCGGAAAGCCGACTCAGAATGCGTTCGTGGAAAGCTTCAACGGCAAGTTCCGAGAGTACTGCCTGGACTTACATTGGTTCGGCAGCCTGACGGAAGCACGCGCCATCATCAAGCGCTGGCAAACGCACTACAACCATGTCCGGCCTCACCGATCCGTGGGCAGAATGCCCCCCTCGGTGTTCGCCAAGAAAGTAGCTTGATATGATGAATTTCCCACATCCAGGGTGGCTCGGATCCAGGGGAACGGTCACAAGCAACAGCCGGCGCAAGGCTGTTCATCAATTCTCGTCCCGCGTGGGCAACAAATAAAACGTAACCTGCAGGTTTCTGATTCATTTGAATTGCGGCGCCCTTGTACGCTTCGGCAAAAACTGGCAAGTCGAGATCGGTTTTCAGCCATTCGTAGACTCGCTGTTGGTCTTTACTCAACGCCATCCCTTTGAACAACTCCGCTAGCTTGCACTCGGTGCGGCCACGTCGGTGATCGTTACACCGAATCCGATCATGCAGCAGGCCGATTTACGGCTCGAACTGGCACGGGCTGCCCCCAAACCGGAGAGTATATTTGTTCCAAAACCGGACATTTCCATTTATTACCAACACTCATTGCCCGGCAGCCTTGACGGTGCCGACAACGTGGCCGATTAGTGACCCCGCAAAATTCCGGAAACAGAGTTCCTCTGACGGCTCCTCGTACTCTCCCTTGAGGCCCGAAGCCTCCTCAGACAAAAGCAAGCATGCAGCGTTGTAGTGCCGTTCGCGGACGAGACGCTCGCAGAAAATCTCATATCGTCTTGCGTACGAAGCGTCACGAAACTCGTTAAAAGCCTGAAAATGCGGTTCCTTTACGCGGAGGGGCCTGAGTGCAGCCTTCGATACCTGCATCATCATGAGGTAGCCCACCCACGGCGCCGGGGAGGGAGCGAATGCGCCCTCGCGATAAGCAGTGTGCAGGTCGATGGCGCTGCCAAGTGCCTCTTCTACGCGATTGTTGAAGTTATTTCCAAGCGAACCGACCTGTGACTTGAACTCGACCGTCGCCACCAGATTCTTGCCATGCAGTACCACCAAGTCCCATTCTTTTGTTGGTCGGAAATATCCGGGCAATACGACGTCACGCTTCTTGGTATAGACATGTGTATCCGGCAGCCTACAGTCTCGCAACATCTCCGTGACGAGCAGCACGAACCCATCAAGCTGTTTGCCGCCGGTCACAGCGGTGCGGTTGCCTTTATCGCGCTGACCCGACATGGAACCTTGGCGCTGCCGCTGGCTCGCGCGGGTCTCCCAAAATTGCTTGACAGCGCTACTGAGATGCGCGTCGAGTGTCACGCGACCGTTACCGAGGCGGCCTGGAAGAGACCGCTGGTTTCTTTGTGTATCCGTGTTCGGCAGGACTCGAAGTAATGGGGATCAACCTCAAGGCCGATGCTGTTGCGGCCCCATTTTGCTGCCGCAACACTAGTGGTTCCAGTCCCAAGGAATGGATCCAATACCGTGTCGCCCACAAAACTGAACATGCGTACCAGGCGTTCAGCAAGCGGCAGCGGGAATGGCGCAGGGTGGTGCCGTGTGGAGGCGCCGGTTAGCCCTTGCCAGATTTGCTGAAACCACTCCTTGTGGTTCTCATCGGAGATGACGCTGAGTAGTCGCTGGTCGATAGTTGGCTTTCGGTAGCCACCACCTTTGCGTTGCATGAGAATGTACTCGATATCGTTCTTTATGACCGCGTTCGGCTCGTAAGGTTTGCCAAGGAACGATGAGCCGTTAGGCACCTCGTAGGTGGCGTTTGCGATCTTGTACCAGATGATCGGAGCAAGATTGATGTAGCCAATCTTGCGGCAGTGTTCCTGGATGGATGCGTGCAATGGCACGACCGAGTGCTCGCCGTTATTTTTTCGCCGCGACAAGCAGACGTCTCCAACAACGCAGACCAATCTGCCTCCGGGGACCAGTGCTCTAAAGCAGCGGCGCCAAACCTTGTCCAGTTCTCGGAGAAACTCCTCGTAGTCGGCGATGTAGCCCATCTGGGCATCGTGGACGTTGTAATTCTTCAGGGTCCAGTAGGGGGGCGAGGTAAGGATCAAATGTATGCTGTCGGGCTTCAGGCGCAGCTTGCGTGCATCCCGCAGTCTCAGTTCGTGAGTTGTCGGGACTTGTTGAACGGATTGGTCGATGCGAGACAGAAGTGTCGGGTTTCTCGCGATCTTCGGCAGTTCCGTTTTCGGATCTGCAATATTGCGCAATTCTTCCGGAATGAAATCTCGAAGCATCTGCATACTCACTTGGCGGCGCGGTGCAACGAATGCCCCCGTTCGCAGCTTCCTTTCTCCTGAGGTGTAGCGCAGCATAGCATTCTCTTGTGTTGCCGCATTCGGGTGTTTCTCCTTCGAGTCGCAGGCAGTAGCTAGCGCTCTTCGGCGGTGAATATTCGCACGTGCGGCCGAAACGCGGGTAAAGTGTCGCTACCGGCCTGAAGGCGGCTATTGACTGCCGCCCGGAATAAGGAATCCGCGCTTGCCAATCTCATTGCTTGCCCCGCTTGCTGCCGTCTGTATCGCACCCGCCCAGAGCGACCTCTGGCCGGAGCGACCTAGCGCGGACCTGGCCTGCGAAGCGGCCATGAGCCGCTCCGGCTCGATGCTGGCTGTGACCACGTCGGACGGGATTCGGGGTGCCTTGGGCGGAGAAGTCGAGTTTCTGGGCGACGTGTCCTTCTGTTTGGGCAGCCATAGGCTGGAAGTGCGGACCGCGCGCTTCGACCAACAGGAGAACCGCTTCGAGTTTTCGGGAAATGTCGCCTACTCAGGCGACTCGGTGAGGGTGCGCGCCAGCGACGCGCTGCTGGATATCGACGAAGAAACCTTCAGTTTCAGTGCGGCCGAATATGCGCTGCGCGACAGCCTCGTACGTGGCAGCGCTCAGGCGATCCTGCTCGACGGTCAGCAGGGTCGCGTGCGCCTCGACGATGTCAGCTACACAAGCTGTCTGCCTGGCCGCAGCCATTGGGAACTGCGCGCCGGCTCCATTGATGTGGAGCAAGAGAGCGGTTTCGGCAGGGCCCGGCAACTGAGCCTGAGATTGCTGGACGTGCCTATCCTTTACCTGCCTTCGCTGTCCTTCTCCGCCCGCGGCACCCGCAAGTCGGGATTCCTGGTGCCGGAGATCGGCAGTTCCAGCCGCCGCGGCGCGGAACTGGAAGCGCCCTGGTACTGGAATATTGCGCCCAACATGGACGCCACCCTCACGCCGCGCTACATGTCGCGTCTGGGCTTGTTTACGGAGGCGGATTACCGCTTTATTGCGCGCAAGTCGTCGGGCCGAATAAACCTGGGCTACTTGCCGAACGACAAGCTGCGGGGCCGGTCGCGTTTCGACATCGACCTGGAAACGCAGGCCACCCTCTCCGAACGCTGGAACCTGACCGCCACTGGCCGCTGGGTCTCCGATCCCTTCTACATCGAAGACATCGGACGGGGATTCTGGGAGCAGGCTCAGACCCACCTGCGCAGGGAACTTGCGGCCACCTACACCGGCGCCAACATCGACGCGCTGGTGCGCATATCGGGTCACCAGGTCGTGCATCCCGATGTGGAGCGACTGTTCCGCCCCCATGTGCGAATTCCGGAGTTCCGGCTGCGGGGGCACTGGCCGGACCTGCTGCCCAACATGGATGCGCGGCTGCGGGTGGAAACCGGCTGGTTTGAACACTCCGAGCGCACTTCCGGCGCCCGGGTCCACCTGGAACCGCAACTGCTGGCCAGGTACCGCGCCGGCCCGGTGGACCTGAGTCCTTCGCTGGCCATGATGCTTACCGGTTATCGCGTATCCGAACCGTATCAGCCGATCGACGATACCTACTACCGGGTGCTGCCGGTCGCCAGCGTGGATGCAAGCACCAGCCTGTGGCGCCGCTTTGCGTCGCGGGACCTGGACGTGAGCCTGCGGCCGCGCGCGATGCTGAGTTTCATACCCACCGTGGGCCAGGACTACCTGCCGGTTTTCGACACCATCATCCCCGACTTCAACTACGTGCAATTGTTTCGGCCCAACCGCTACCTCGGCTTTGATCGCGTCGGAGATTCCCTGCATGTCAGCGCCGGGATGCAGGGTGTGCTCCAGCGGAGCTCGGACGGCGAGGAACTGCTTCGATTCACGCTCGGGCAGCGGTACAACTTCCGGGGCCGCCGGGTGAGCCTGGAGGGTCTGAGCGCGCAGGAGGACGCGGCATCGGACTATATCGCCGAGTTTGCCTATGGGCTGGGCAAGGATTGGCGGGTGGACATGCGCTATCTCTGGGACGCCGAAATCGATGCGGCCAGTCGCTCCGAAGTGGCGGTGGTCTATAGCAAGGACCCGCGGCGTAGCGTCCGCCTGGCCTATCGCAGCCGTTGGGCACGCACCGAGAATCTCGACCTCGCCTTCCGCTGGGCGGTGAATGAGCGGTGGACGGCGGTGGGGCGCTACAACTACTCGTTTGCCGAGAACGTGGAACTGGAGCGCTACCTGGGATTCGAGTACGAATCCTGCTGCATCGCCGTGGCCCTGCTCTGGCGACGGCATGTAGAGCGTGATGCGGCCGTGGGCGGCGCGTCGGTGTATTTGCAGGTGACGCTCAAGGGTCTCGCCAGCCTGGGCGGAGACGCCAGGCAGATGATCGAGCGTGGTATGCTCGGCTACCCCAGCCGTTGAGTTCAGGGCCTGTTAGTTCCATGCGCCCTTTCCGCCCCATGCGTCTCGTAATTCTGTCTCCAACGCGCGCCCTCTGCTGCCTGCAGGGCGTGGTTTTGCTGTTCCTGGCGAGCATTCTCGCCGCGCCTGCCGACGCCCAGTTGAGCCGTTCCGGAGAATTGCTCGATGGCATAGCCGCGGTGGTCAACGATGGCGTGGTGCTCAAGAGCGAGCTTGACCAGGAGCTGGCCGCGGTGCGGGCCAATATTCGTGCCCAGGGATTGCGCTCGCCACCGTCCAATGTTCTGCGCGCGCAGGTGCTGGAGCGGCTGGTGCTGCGTGAAATCCAGACCCAGCGCGCCAAGCGCATGGGCATCGAGATTTCCGACGAACAGGTAAACAGGGCGCTGGATTTCGTGGCCCAGCAGAACGAAGTGCCGTTGAGCGAACTTCCCGAGGCTCTCGCTGAGCAGGGCATGGACTATGCGCGATACCGCGAGGAGTTGCGCAATCAGATAGTCCTGGACACGCTCAGACAGCGCGACGTGGTGGCGCGGGTGTTTCTGAATTCCCGCGAAGTGGACGATTTTCTTCGCGGGGCCGAAGGCGGCGAAGCGGCCAACCGCGAATACAACGTGTCGCACATTCTCATCGGCGTGCCGCTCAACGCGACCGCCAGGCAGCGGGATGCGGCCCGCGACCGCGCCCAGAAGCTTCGCCAGCGCGTACTGGAGGGCGAGAACTTCGCCGAGTTGGCGATTGCCTATTCCGAGGCGCAAAATGCCTTGCAAGGCGGCAGCCTGGGGTGGCGCAAGCGCAACGCGCTGCCGACCGCTTTCGTTGCCCACGTCACGCAGCTTGAGCCCGGCGAAATGGCCGAACTGATCACGACCGGCAGCGGGGTGCACGTGGTGCGGCTGGACGAGGTGCGCGGCGGCGAACCGATCATCGAGGAGCAATGGGATTTGCGACACATTCTGTTGCAGCCGAACGAGATTCGCGGCATTGATGCGACGCGCAGCGAATTGGCCGAAATCCGCGAAAGGATAGTGGCGGGCGAGAGCTTCGGGGCCCTGGCGCGGGCCTATTCGGCGGATCCCGGATCCGCAACCGAGGGCGGCGCACTCGGCTGGGTTTCGCCCCAGGAACTGGACCCGGCCTTTGCAGCCGGCGTGGCGGAACTCGAGGAAGGTGAAATCAGCGAGCCGATCCGCAGTTCGTTCGGTTGGCATATTGCCGAACGCTCCGGTGTGCGCATGCAGGACGTGAGCGAGGAGGTGCGCCGTCAACGCGCAGCCCTGGCCTTGCGGGAACGCAAGGTGCAGGAGGAAACCCAGCTTTGGCTGCAAAGGCTGCGCGCCGAAGCCTACGTGGAATACAAGCTGTAGTCCGTATCGCGATAAGCGTCGGCGAGCCGGCTGGCGTGGGGCCCGACATCGTTATCCGGGCTGCCCCGCGGATGCGTGACCTGAACGTGGCGCTGCTCGCCGACCCGGATGTGCTGCGCGCGCGCGCCCGCATGCTCGGCCTCGCTTTTTCGGCGGCTGCCCACGATCCGGGCGACCGCTCACCCGGACTGCGCATTGTCCCGTTCCCGCTTCCGCATGCCTGCTCCGCGGGCCGCGCCGATCCGCGGAACGCTCCTGCCGTGCTGGCGGCGCTTGAGCGCGGCGCCAAGGGTTGCCTCGGCGAAGAGTTCGACGCGCTGGTGACCGGCCCGATCAACAAGGCGGTGCTGCGGCAGGCGGGACTGGATTTCATGGGACACACGGAATACCTGGCGCGCCTTGCGGACGCTCGCACTCCGGTCATGCTCCTGACTTGCGAGACCGGCGCCAGGCCCCTGCGGGTGGCTCTGGCCACCACCCATCTGCCGTTGAGCGTGGTCCCCGCCGCCATTACGCGCCGCCGCCTGCGGCCGGTGCTGGAGGTGCTGCTGCGCGGACTGGAGCATGATCTTGGCGTCGCCAACCCGCGTGTGGCGGTTCTGGGGCTGAACCCGCACGCCGGCGAGCAGGGCGAACTCGGCAGCGAGGACAGGGATATTGTGGCTCGCGCGGTGGCCGATTTCGGCAATGAGCGCGTCGCGGGACCGCTGTCCGCCGACACGGCGTTCACGCCCGCCGTGCTGTCGCGCTATGACGCTGTGCTGGCGATGTACCACGACCAGGGGCTGCCGGTGATCAAGTACGCGGGCTTTGGCCGTGCTGTGAATATAACGCTAGGATTGCCATTCGTTCGCACCTCGGTGGATCACGGAACCGCATTCGAGTTGGCCGGCACGGGTCGGGCCGACGAGGGCAGTCTGCTCGAGGCCGTTGCTGTAGCGGCGGACATGGCTCGGCGCCGGATCGCGGCGGAGCAATGACCAGTCGGGCGCGGCTTGGCCAGCACTTCTTGGCCGATCCGCATGCTATTGCCGAAATCATTGAGCTCGCGCGGCCGCGAAGCGGCGACCGCTTCGTGGAAATCGGACCTGGACGCGGAGCGCTCACCGCGCCACTCCTGGAGGCCGGCGCTACCGTTGACGCGGTGGAGATCGACGCGAAACTCGCGGACGGACTGCGCGCCCGTTGGCCGACACAGAGGCTGGCGGTTCACGTTGCGGATGCGCTCGAATTCGACTACGCAGGGGTGGGGTCTGCGGATCTGCGTCTGATCGGCAATCTCCCGTACTACCTGAGCACTCCGCTGCTGTTTCGCCTGTTGGAATTTGCGGAGGTTTTTCGAGATATCACCGTAATGCTGCAGCGCGAAGTGGCCGAGCGTCTCTGTGCGTCGCCGGGCAGCCGCCGCTACGGCCGTTTGACCGTCATGGCGGCGGCCCGCTGCCAGGCCGAAATATGCCTGCGGGTTGCCCCCGAGGCCTTTCGCCCGCGCCCCAAGGTGGAGTCCGCGGTGGTGCGTTTGCTTCCCGAGATGCGTTTCCGAATCGTTAGCCGGGAAGCGTTTGAGCAAGTGGTCCGCCAGGCTTTTTCGCAGCGCCGCAAGACGCTTGCCAACGCCCTGCGGGGTCTGGCCTCGAAAGAAGTCATCAAAGCCGCCGGAATTTCTCCTGCGCTGCGCGCAGAGCAGGTTTCCGTGGCGCAATACGTGGCCCTGTCGGAACGGCTTGCCTGATCAGCCCGCGGCGGGCTGCTTTGCGCGGCGCATGTCCGAGCAGGGCGTCCGCACCGTTTGTGGATGACCATCCAGGCGCGCGGCGCTCAGCGCCCCGCCCCAAACACAACCCGAATCCAGCGCTACCAGGCGGTCCGTCAGGAAGTGTCCAAGCGCCGACCAATGCCCGAACACGACCCGGCTACGCAGCGGCAGCCGCGAGGGACGAGCGAACCAGGGCGCCAAGTAGGGCGGTTGCTCGCCGGGCCGGCCCTTGAACGCGAAGTCCATGCGCCCCCGCTCATCCACCATGCGCATGCGGGTGAGCGCGTTGACGATCGTCCGCAAGCGCCTCGTTCCATTCAGATCGTCGCTCCAGCGGTTGGGCGCATCGCCGTACATGTCGCCGAGAAACGCCTCGCAACCGGGGCCTCGCAGCGCTTGTTCCACCTCGCGGGCGCGCGCCAGAGTCTGTTCCAGGTCCCAGCCCGGATACACGCCGGCGTGCGTCATCAGGCAATCCAGCACTTCGTCGTAGTGCGCCAGCGGTTGCCGGCGCAGCCAATCGGCTTTCGCCCTGATGTCGGAATCCTCGCTCCCGAGATGGCCGGCCAGCCAGTGCAGATCGTGATTGCCGAGCACAGTCACAGCGGCGGCACCGAGTTCCCGGACTCGGGTCAGCACTCCCAGGGAGTCGGGCCCGCGGTTGACCAGGTCGCCACAGAACCATAGGGTGTCAGCCGCCGGATCGAAAGCAATGCGCTGGAGTAGCGATTCCAGCGGCTCAAGGCAGCCCTGCACGTCGCCTACCGCCCAAACCGCCATCGGTTTTAACGGGGGCTAGTGAAGAACGCCGGGGGCCTGCAGCCGGAACAGCGGGATGGTCGCCGAAAATTTTTCGCCCGTGTCGGTAACCATGCCGTAGCTGCCCTGCATGGTGCCGAAGGGCGTGTCGATGATCGCGCCGCTGGTATAGCGGTGCTCTTCTCCCGGGCGCAGCCGCGGCTGCTCTCCCACGACGCCGTCGCCGAGCACCTCTTCCACCCGCCCGTTGCCATCGGTGATGATCCAGTGGCGCGTCAGCAGGCGAGCCGGTTCCTGGCCGCGGTTCTGGATGGTGATGGTGTAGCTGAACACGTGGCGCGCTCCCTGCGCGTCCTGCCCCAGGTACGCGGGCTCCACCGCGATGTGAATCTGCTCGCCGGAAATCATTCCTCGGTCTCGACTGTGGCGGGAGTGCGGTTCTTCATGAACTCGCGCATATCGTCCTTCACCTCTGTCCAGTTCTCGAGGTCGAACATTTCCGGCGCGTATTCCTCCAGCCGGGCGCGCAGATTGGCCGGCATCTCGTCCAGCCCGCGCAACTTGCACCCGTAGCCCCTCGATAGCTGTCGCCCCGGGCGCTGACCCATCAGCATCCAGGGATTCCAGTTCAAAGTTTCCTGGTAATGGCTGATGGACGGCGCCATGCTCAGTTCCGGGTTCTCCAGGTCGGCGATGTCGGCGGCGAAGAAAATGAAGGAGTCCCAGTGAAAGGTGGGCCCCACCGACGCCTTGGGCCACACTTCCGGGCGCAGCGGATTGGGGAAGGCGAACTGCGATTGGATGGGGATGTAGAGCTTGCCGCCCACCGCCCACCATTGCATGTTCTGCGGCTTGATGGTGGCGGTTTCGTCCGTCACCGTGCCTTCCAGCCCGTTCTCAATCGAAATCGGTCCGGTCAGATACTGCTGCACTTCTACCGTCTCGCCGGTATAGGGGTTGTCCCAGTGCGTGATCACCTCATCGGTGTCGAACTTCGTGAATAGCGCAACCTCGTTCATTGTGGCGCCGTAGAGGTTCTCTTCCAACTGCCGCCAGCGGGTGACGTTGTAGTTGATCATGCTGAACAGCGGTTCGAGGTTGCCCGTATGCAAATAAGCCCAGACATGCCCGCGCGAAACCCGATGCACGGTTTCCTCGGCCAGCGAACCAAAGGTCTTGACGCGGGCGCGCAGACGCGCCACGGGATCGTTCAGATCCAAGGGTACGCGCTGCTGTTCTCCCGCGCATGCGGCCAGGGCGGTTGCTCCCAGCGCCCCGCCGCCGAGGCCCTTCAGCAGTGCGCGGCGTTCCAGGTCGGTGTTATTTCGGTTGGCTGTGCGCATGCCCATGGCATTTCTCCTTGTGGTGTTGCGGCCTCATACGGAAATCGGGGCCGGAATATGCGGATGGGGTTCGTACCCATGCAGCGCGAAGTCGTCTTCGCGGTAGTCGTCGATGGATTGCCGCCCTGGTCTGATGGTCAGCGTCGGCAGTGGGCGCGGCGCGCGGCGCAGTTGCTCGCGAGCCTGCTGCAGGTGGTTGCTGTAAAGGTGGCAGTCGCCGCCGGTCCAGATGAATTCGCCGGGTGCGAGGCCGGTCTGCTCGGCCATCATGCTGAGCAGCAAGGCATAGGAGGCGATGTTGAAGGGCACCCCCAGGAACAAGTCGGCGCTGCGCTGATAGAGCTGAGCGGAGAGTTGGCTGCCGCTCACATGCAATTGCAGCAGCAGGTGGCAGGGCGGAAGCTTCATGTGCGGGAGCTGGGCCACATTCCAGGCATTGATGATGATGCGCCGCGAGTGCGGATTCTCGCGGATCGTCTTCAGCGCCAGTTCCACCTGGTCGATGGCGCCGCCGTTGCCGTCGGGCCAGGCGCGCCACTGGGCACCGTAGACCGGCCCCAGGTTGCCGTCCTCGTCGGCCCATTCGTTCCATATGTTCACACCCCGCTCCTGCAGCCAGTTGACGTTGGTTCCGCCACGCAGGAACCATAGCAGTTCCACGGCAATCACCCGCAGGGGCAGTTTCTTGGTGGTCAGCATGGGGAAGCCATCGGCCAGGTCGAAGCGCAACTGCCGGCCGAACAGCGCCAGCGTACCGGTGCCGGTGCGGTCGCGCCGTTCCGCGCCGCGTTCCAGGACCTCGGACAGCAGATCCAGGTACTGACGCACGGCTCAGGCAGGGCGCGGAGCGCGCCTGACAAGCAGCCAGAGACCGAGGGCAATCATGGGCAGGCTCAATAGCTGTCCCATGGTTACCCAGCCGAAGGCCAGGTAGCCCAGGTGCGCATCCGGCAAGCGCAGCAACTCCACCAGAAACCGAAAAATTCCGTAGCCGGCCAGGAACAGGCCGGTGGCGCCGCCGTACTTTTGCGGTGGGACATCCGCACGGCGCTCGCGGGTGTACCACCAAAGCGCAGCAAACAGCACCACGCCCTCCAGTAACGCCTCGTAGAGCTGCGTGGGATGACGGCCCACGCCGTCCACCACGAACGCCCAGGGCGCATCGCTGGGCTTGCCCCACAACTCGCCATTGATGAAGTTTCCGATCCGCCCGGCGCCCAGCCCCAACGGAACCAGGGGCACCACGAAATCCGCGATGTTCACAAAGGTTGTTGAGTACTTACGCGCCAGCATGAGGGCGGCCACGCACACGCCGAGCAGTCCGCCATGGAAGGACATGCCGCCTTCCCAGATGCGCACGACGTAGAGCGGATCGGCAAGCACCTGCTCCCAGCCGTAGAACAGGATGTAGCCCAAACGCCCCCCGGCAATCGCGCCCAGAAAGCAGTAGAAGATCAAGTCCTGCACCATGACCGGGGTGAACGCGCTGCCGGGTCGCCGGCTGCGGCGTTGCGCAAGCCACCAGGCGGCCATGATGCCCAGCAGGTACGTGAGGCCGTACCAGCGGATAGCCAGAGGCCCTATGCGCAGCGCAACTGGATCGAATCCCGGATATTCGATCATTGGGTGAAGTCTAGCGCAGCGGACGCCGTTTGCTCAGTGGCGCGAGTGGCGCAGCGAACAGCCGGCGTGCGCGAGCGCCGGGTCAGGTGTGCCGGTTTCCGTATTGGGGCCGGTTAACGCTATGCGGCGTCTTCCGGATCGTCGATGCGCAGCACCTGGTTGCACTCGTAGAAATAGCCGTCCGGATCGAATATCGCGCAGCCGAGCAGGTGCCGCGTTTCGCCGCGCGATCCGCGCACGCTGAACGTGCGTTCCGGCGTATGCACCCGCGTTCCCAGCTCCGCCGCGCGCCGCGCCACTTCCGCTGCATCCTCCGTGTCAACCACGAATACCGGCGTGCCGTAACCCACGGAGGTGGGAATTTCCGGCGCCGGCAGGGGCGGGTCCACCCACTGCAGGAGGCCGATCATGCCGATGCGCGGGTCATCGCATTTCATGATCACCAGGTGCGTCACGTCGCCCTTCTTGCCGGCGGCGATACCTTTGCCGGACAGCGTGTAGGGCATGTCGATCCAGGTGGACATGCCGAGCACGTGCTCGTACCAGCGGCGACTTTTTTCCATGTCGCGCACGATGAGCGTGGTGCGCTTGACGATATTGCGGATGCGAGGCGCTGAATTCATGGTTTGATCTCCCTTGTTGGCGGCGAACGGTTATACCACGGCTTGGGCTAGCAAGTGCCGTCGAGTTGGCAGGCGTCCGGGCGCAGCCACTCGTCGAGCGCCAGACAGAGCGCTGTGTGCGACAGCGGATGCTGGCTCATCGCATCCCAACCCGCCCGCAGGACGCCTTCCGCGGCGGCCGCGTAGCGCGGCCCCGGAACCGCGCGCGATAGCCGCGACAAGGCCCGCGCCGCTACCCCGGCTCCCGATGGCAGCGCGTCGTCCGACAGCGAGCGGGGGCGATGAATCAGCCGCTCGTGGTCGGGAGAGGTGAAGAAGAAGCCGCCATGCTCGCGATCTTCAAAGCCGTCAAGCATTCTGTCTGCCAGCGTTGTCGCCGCCTTCAGCCGCTCGCCGCCGATTTCCACCAGCGCGTCGATCAGGAACGCGTAGTCGTCGAGGAAGCCCTCGCCGCCCGTGCGCCCTGCTGTCCAGCAGGCCAGCAGCCGTCCTTCGCTCACCAGGCGCGCGGCGATGAAGTCGGCGGCCTGGCCTGCCGCCTGGCTCAGGTCGGGACGCTGCAGGCAACGTCCGGCAATCGCCAGACCGCGCACTGTCATGGCATTCCAGGAAGTCAGCAGCTTCTCGTCGCGCAGCGGACGCTCGCGCCGGCCGCGCGCCTTGAGCAGCCGTTCCCGGGCTGTCTTGAGCGATGCGTCGTCTGCGCCGTTCGGCTGCTCCACGAGGTGCCAGCTACTGCCCTCGAAGTTGGGCTCGCGATTCAGCCCATAGCGCGCCGCGAAGCCTGCGTAGGCGTCATCGCCAAGCAGCGACTTTGCTTCGCTTGGCGTCCAGAGGTAGTAGCGACCTTCCTCGCCCTCCGAGTCCGCGTCCAGAGCTGCGAAAAACGCGCCTTCCGCGTGGCGCATGTCGCGCAGCAGCCAGTCTGCCGTTGCGCTCGCCACTTCCGCATAGCGCTGCTTGCCCGTGAACTGGAAAGCCAGCGAATAGGCCGATAACAGCGCCGCGTTGTCGTAGAGCATTTTTTCGAAGTGCGGGATTTCCCAGCGCGCGTCCACCGAATAGCGAAAGAACCCGCCGGCCAAGTGATCGTTCAGCCCGCCGCCGGCCATCGCGTCCAGCGTGGCCTCCAGCATGTTGCGGGCGGACTCGCTGTCCGGCAGGGCGGCCCGCCGGATCAGCAGCTCCATGTCGGCCGGCCGCGGAAACTTGGGTGCGCCGGCAGTGCCGCCATGAACGGGGTCGTACGCGGATTGCATTTGTTCGACGGCGGCATTCAACGGGCCTTCGTCGAGCTCTCCGTCATGCCGCGGCACCGGCTCCGCGATGCGGTCGAGCATTTCCTTGACTGCGCGGCCATTGCTGCGTGCCTCGTCCTGCTTTCCTGCGTAATAGGCGGCCACGTTGCGCAACAGCTCGGCAAAGGCCGGCATGCCGAAGCGCGGTGCCTTGGGGAAATAGGTGCCGGCGAAAAACGGCAGCAATTCATCGTGGGTCAGGAACACCGTGAGCGGCCAGCCCCCGGTCCTGCGCGTGAGCAACTGATGGCTGGTTTGGTAAACGCGGTCCAGGTCGGGCCGTTCTTCGCGATCCACCTTCACGTTCACGAACAGTTCGTTCATGACTGCCGCGGTGGCCTCGTCCTCGAACGATTCGTGGGCCATTACGTGGCACCAATGGCAAGCCGAATAGCCCACCGACAGCAGAACAGGCCTTTGCGCCTCGCGCGCCGCGCCCAGCGCCTGCGCATCCCAGGGATGCCAGTGAACCGGGTTGTCCGCGTGCTGCAGCAGATACGGACTGCTCTGCCCGCCGAGCCGATTCAATGCTCTATCGAAGCCTGCTTCATAGGACGCATTATGAATGAATCGTCCGCGCGGCGACCGCTGAGGCGCTACCCTGCCATCGCTCGTTGAGCCCCTGGCGCGCTGTGCGGCGCGAAATGCCAAAGCTTGCCGAGCGCCGGGAGCGCGCCTTGACTGCGAATCGCCGTTCGATCGTTGCGAATACAATCCGCCCTTGAAGTTGCTGCATCAGGTTTTGAACGATCGAGTGCAAGCCCAAGCCATGCCGCGCGCTGCCTCTGCGGACGGCGTCGCGGACACAGCCATCCTTGAGCGGGTTGCGGAGGGCGATCCGCTGGCCATGACCGAGCTCGTCGAGACCTACGGCGATCTGGTTTGGTCTTTGGCGCGCCGTTATTTCGGGTCGTCCCCGCTGGCGCAGGAATCCGTGCAGGAAGCTTTTCTGTCGCTGTGGTCAAGCGCTGCCCGGTTCTCCTCGCGCCGGGGCAGCGAATTGACCTTTGTGCTTACCGTGGCGCGCCGACGCATGGTGGATCAGATCCGGCACGAGGCGCGATTTTCCGACAGCGTTCCGCTGCTCGGCGATGAAGTGGATCATGCCCTGGATGGCGACCGGCGGCTTGCGTCGCAGCTCGATTCCGTGCGCGTGCGGCCGCTGTTGGCCGAATTATCCGACAGCGAAAGAGAAATCCTTTCGCTGTCTTTATACGAAGGGTACTCGCATAGCGAGATTGCAGAGCGTCTTGCAATGCCTTTGGGTACCGTAAAGACACGAATCCGGCGCAGCTTGATCCGGCTGCGCCAAGGGCTGAAGGTGAAGGATGGGGAGGATTATCGCGATGCCGGCTGACAGATTGAGCGAGTTGCTGGCGGCCCAGGCGGTCGCCCAGCGGCTGGACGACGCCGAGTGGCGCGAGCTTGAGGAACTGGCCGGCGCCATGCCAGCCGAAGCGGTACGTGCCGAGCAGGAGAGCCTGCGCGAAGCAGCCGCTCTGACCCAGGCCGCGTTTCTGGCCGAAGACCGCGCCGCGTGGCGGCAAATGCCCGGCGAATTGCGCGATCGTCTGCTCGCGATGGGTCGCGCGCGGGCGGTGGATGCGCCCGTGCGGCCGCGCCGCCGCCGAACAAACCTGCGAGCGTCGTGGGGCTGGGCCACTGCGGCGGCCATGGCGATTGTCTGGCTTGTTGCCGTGGTGCTCCCGCAGACTCCACCCTCCGCGGTGGACTCCCGGGCCATACAGGCGGCGGCGGATGTCGTCCGCTTGCCTTGGGCTTCCGAAATTGCCGACTACGCAGAGGTGCGGGGCGAAATCACTTGGAGCGATGCGCTGCAGGCCGGCGAAATGCGCTTTTCCGGTCTGCCCGCAAACGATCCCTCGCAGGCGCAGTACCAACTCTGGATCGTGGACCCCGACCGCCACGCCAATCCCGTGGATGGCGGGGTGTTTGACGCTTCTCCCAGCGGCGAGTTCGCAGTAGCGACGCGGGCCAAGTTGCCTGTTGACCAACCCGTTGCCTTTGCCGTGACGCTGGAACAAGCGGGCGGCGTGGTGGTGTCTGACGGGCCGCTGCTGCTGGTGGCCGCGGCCGCGCCACGCCCGCATACCTCGCTATGAAATTCCTGCGCGGCCTGCTTCGCGCTGCGGCCTGGGCCGTGGCGGGAGTGGTGGGTCTGGCGCTTGCCGGCTTCGCCGTTGCGGCCTGGATCTGGCGCGATATTCCGTCCGAGAAGCTGGAGGCCCGTTACGCTACCCAGGCTTCGCGATTTGCCTCGATTGACGGCGCTCGCATTCATTACCGCGACGAAGGATCCGGTCCCGCAGTGGTCCTTATCCACGCCAATTTCGCCAGTCTGATCGGCTGGGACCCCTGGGTCGAAGCCTTGCAGGACAGCTATCGCGTAGTGCGCTTCGACATGACCAGCCACGGCCTGAGCGGCGCCGACGCCACCGGGGATTACACCCTGGCACGCACGGTGCAACTGATGGAGCGCCTTCTCGATTGCCTGGAAGTGGAGCGGGCGGCTATCGTGGGCACGTCCCTGGGCGGCACGCTGGCCATGCATTACGCCGTTCGCAACCCGGAGCGCGCGGCGGGGTTGGTGCTGATCTCGCCAGGCTCGCTGGAACCCGGTGTGCGCGGGCGGCAGGAGCCGCCGCCCATATCGCCGGTCGCCGACCTGTTGCGCTGGATCATGCCGCGTGCGCTGCCCGAATTCGTGCTCAGGAGCGGTTTCGGTGATCCGGCCAAGCTAACCCCGGAACTGGTGGACCGCTGGCACGACCTCTGGCGGCTCGAAGGTCAGCGCCTTGCTCAGCTCACGCGCCTTCGCCAGTACGTTTCCGGCGACATCGAGGGTCTGATCGGGCAGGTGCGGGCGCCGGTGTTGATTCAGTGGGGCGAGGAAAATCCGCAGGTCCATGTCGAGTTGGCCGGCGAACTGGCGCGCCTGCTCAAGAGTGCGCCCGCGGTTGAGACTATCATTTATCCCGGCGTCGGGCACATGGCGATTCAGGAGGCGCCGCGTGAAACCGCAATGGACGCGCGCGCCTGGCTGGACCGGGTTCCGTTCGCCCGGCCCGCTTATATTGTCGAGCTTGAGGGGCAGACCGGATGATGAAAAAACTGCTCAAGGTGGCCGCGGTCGCAGCGATTGGCGTGTTCACGCTTGCCGTTGCTGGTTTCGGCGTGTTCAAGTTCATGAACCGCACTCCGCCGCAGTTGGCTGAACCGAACTATTTCACCTACTACAAAACCCAGGACGAGCAGCCGGAGGGTCGGGTTGGAGTTTTTGTCTCTCACCTCATACAGCCGGAGGAACTGCGGGTTGAGGACTACTACTTGCTCACCAAGAAGAGCTTGCAGTACATTCCCTGGCCGATTCGCAATATTGCCAACCGCGACCGGGGAGTGCTGCTCATGGATGCCGAGCGCTACTACGAGTTCGAGGAATTCACGCCCACCCGTCTGGTTGATCATATGGGCCGCGATACGGACTACGACGGCGTACCGTACGCCGACAAGTACCTTACCGGCGAAGTAGTGTGGTCGCCGCCGTCGCCGAACAGCTACCTGGGCCAGGGCTACTTCCTGCTTCCCGGCCGCAAGGCCGGCATTCCGACCTCGGCGGCCCGGCTGATCACCAAGTGCCGCGTGTTCTACTACGCGCCCGGCAAGGGTTTCATGGACGGGCGCATACCCCATGAGGCCGGCAATCGCATCATCGCCACCGAGGCCATGCAGCGCATACACGAGAAGTACGGCTCCATTCCCTGGGCCTGGGTAACTGCCGAGAACTTCGGAATGGCTCGCCAGGCTATGCATGAACTGCTCGACACCGGGATAGACACGGTTTTGCTGGCGGTGCCGCGGCCGATTTATTCGCACCACGAGGAATTCAACAGCAGCATCAAGCACGCCATGCACTACATCCACGAGTGGGAGGAGGCCAACGACAAGCACATCAAGGTGATCATTACTCGTCAGCTTGGAGACCAGCCGGTCATGCGCGAGGCCTATGTGCGCATGCTGGCCGACCGCCTGGACACATTACCGGTCGAGAGTTCCGTAAAGGTGGTGGTGTCCACGCACGGAATGCCCTGGGACCTTGTTCCGCACGAGGCATGGCTGGAGCTGGGACCGCCTTACCTTGAGGCGGTCGAGGCGGATCTCCGCGAACTGCTCGACAGTTATGGATTCGCTCGCCAGAAGCTGGTGATGAGCCAGGAGAATTTCGCAGATCCCATCAACGATCCGGACAACAACTACATGTCCACCAATGAGGCCTACTGGGACGGAATCCGCGCCGGATTCGACTATGTCGTCAACGTGCCCCTGTCGTTCTTTGCCGAAAACACCGACACCGCCTTCGGGCACGCGATGGTCAACTTCCACGGCTTCGACGACTACAGCTTGTACGATCCCATCGACTACCCGGACTGGGACCAGCCGCTGGTGCGGGAATACGTGCAGGACGGCACCCGGGTGATATATAACGGCACGCCGGTGGGACGCTACCGCGAGCCCATCGTAGAGGCCTTCTTCCAGGCTATGGATTCGGTGCTGTCGCAGCATTCGGGCAACCCCGCGGGCGAGGCGCCGATTCAGGCCGCTCGATGAACGAACCCGGCAACCGCGCCAGCCTTGAAGGGCTGCGCATCCCGCGGGACGAGCAGCCCCGGCCTGGCCCTGCGAAGCGCTTCCTGTGGCCCGCGGTCGGGACGCTCTGCGTAATGGCCGTGCTTGCGGTCCTGGCCACTCGTTTCTGGCCGGCCTCCAGCACCGAAGTGCGCGTCGAGACCGTGCGCATGGCTTCGGCGGCGGGCGGCGCAAGCGTTCTGGACGCCAGCGGCTACGTTACCGCGCGCCGCGCCGCAACGGTTTCGTCCCAGCGCACCGGGCGCATTCGCAGGGTGCTGGTGGAAGAAGGCATGACCGTCGAAGAGGGCCAGGTGGTGGCGGAACTCGACGATGCCGCCGAACTTGCCCAACTGCGGCTGGCGGAAGCCCAGTTGGCCTCGGCACGCAGTGCATTGGGAGAAACGCGCGCCGCCCTGCACGAAGCCGAGCTATCGTTTGCGCGGTTCTCGGAATTGCGGGCCCAGGGCCTGGCCAGCGAGGCCGAGTTGGACGCTGCGCAAGCGGCCCGCGACCGCCTCAACGCTCGCCTGGAAGCCAACCAGGCGGCGGTAACGGTTGCGGAGCGCGCCGAGGCTGTGCAGCGGCAAGCGCACAGCGAAACCGTTATTCGCGCTCCCTTCGCCGGAGTGGTTATCGACAAGAACGCTCAGCCGGGCGAAATGGTGTCTCCGATTTCCGCGGGCGGCGGCTTCACGCGCACCGGTATATGCACGCTGGTGGACATGGAATCGCTGGAGATCGAAGTGGACGTGAACGAGGCTTACCTGCAGCGGGTGCGTCCCGGCGGCGCGGTAACGGCGAGGCTGGATGCCTATCCCTCGTGGCGGATTCCGGCGCAAGTGATCGCCATCGTGCCGGCCGCCAATCGCGAGAAGGCTACCGTCCGCGTACGAGTCGGAATCCTTGAGCGCGATGCGCGAGTCCTGCCGGACATGGGCGCCAAGGTGTCCTTCATCGAGTCCGGCGAAGCACTGCCGCCTCCCGGGCCGCCCGCACTCAGCGTTGCGGCCTCGGCGCTGATGGGCAGCGCCGACGACCAGTGGGTGTTTGTGGTCGAAGGCGACCGCGCGCAGCGCCGCAAAGTGATGACGGGCGAACGCAGCGGGCTGCGCGTTGCGGTCGTTTCCGGTCTGTCTGCCGGAGAGCGCGTGATCCTGGAACCACCCGCCGGGCTGTCCGACGGCGCCGAAATCACATATCCTTAGAGTCTTCATTCCAGACACCGAAGCGGGGGGCATGGTTAAATCACTCATCCGAGTTGATAGAGTCAGCAAGGACTATCGCAAGGGCCGCGAGACGGTTAGCGTGCTCGACGGCATTAGCCTGGACATCGCCGAGGGCGACTTCGTCGGTCTGATGGGGCCTTCCGGCTCCGGCAAGACCACTTTGCTGAACCTGCTTGGCGGGCTCGACAAGCCGACCGAGGGCGTGGTTGATGTCGATGGCGAAATAATCAGCAAGCTATCGCCGGGCGCCTTGGCCAAGTGGCGCGCGCGCAACATCGGTTTCATCTTCCAGTTCTACAACCTGCTGCCGGTCCTCACCGCGGCGCGCAACGTGGCGCTGCCGTTGCTGCTGACGTCCCTGCCGGCCTCGCGCCGCAGGCAGCATGTCAACACGGCGCTGCAACTGGTGGGTCTGGCCGATCGCGCTTCGCACTATCCCCGCGAGCTATCGGGAGGGCAGGAACAGCGGGTTGCGATTGCCCGCGCCATCGTCTCGGATCCGCCCATTCTGCTTTGCGACGAGCCCACTGGCGATCTGGACCGTTCCACCGCCGACGAGATCATGGCTCTGCTGCAGGAACTGAACAGCAACTACGGCAAGACCATCGTCATGGTTACCCACGATCCGCGCGCCGCATCGTTCGCGCACCGTGTTCTGCATCTCGACAAGGGTGAGCTGAGCAGGGCGCCGGAGGAAAGCACCACGCAGGGGCGGCGGTGATGAAGAGCATCCACCCCGCCAGCAGGGAATAAAGCCTATGAGCATGAACCGATTCACTCTTGTCCGGCGCAACTTGTGGCGCAAGCCGATTCGCACCGTGTTCACCATGCTGGCGGTGCTGGTGGTGTTTTTCTTGTTCACCGTCCTTGAGGGCATGAGGATCGCCCTCTCCCTCAGCGATGTGGGTGCGGAGGCCGAAGAGCGGCTGCTGACGTCGCACAAGGTGTCGCTGATCATGATGCTGCCGGAAGCCTACCAGTCGCGGATCGCGCGCCTGCCGGGAGTGGCGGCGGTCTCGCACGGCACCTGGTTCGGCGCCCGCTACCAGGACAATCCCGAGTTTGCACAGTATCCGGTGGAGGCCGAGGAGTACCTGGCGCTCAACCCCGAAATCAAGCTTTCCGACCAACAGAAGGCGGCCTGGCTGGCCAATCGGGGCGGAGCGATCGTGGGGCGGCCGGTCGCGGCTCAATACGGCTGGGAAATCGGCGACCGTGTTCCGCTGCGCTCCAGCATCTGGACCCGAAGCAACGGCAGCGACGTCTGGGAGTTCGATATCGAGGGGATCTTCGACGACACCGATGCCGGCATGAACGCCGGCGTGCTGCTGTTCCACTACGACTATTTCGAGGAAGCCCGGGCGTTTGGCAAGGGCACCGTCGGCTGGTATGTGTCCAAGGGCGACGGCTCGCTGCGGCTTGAGGACCTGGTCGCCTCCATCGATGCGGAATTCGCCAATTCGCCCGCCGAGACGAAGACCAAAAGCGAGGCCGCTTTTGCCCAGGAATACGCCAAGCAGTTCGGCAACATCGGCCTCATCGTTACCCTGATCCTGAGTGCCGTGGTGTTCATGATCCTGCTCGTGACCGGCCACACCATGGCGCAATCGGTGCGCGAACGGGTTCACGAAATGGGCGTGCTCAAGACGCTCGGATTTACCTCGGGCAGCATTTTTCGGCTCACCGTCCTGGAAGGGCTGCTGCTGGTACTGCCCGTGGGCCTGCTGGCAATGCTGCTGGGCTGGGGGTTCCTCTCCTGGCTGGCTGGGGCAATGGGTGCGCTATTCCCCGCCGGCTTGCGTATCGGAACGAGTTCGGTGGCACTGGGCCTTGGCCTGATGCTGGCGATCGGCTTGGGATCCGTGCTGCCGCCGGTGATACGCGCGCTCAGGCTGGACATCGTCGCGCTCTTGCGAACCACCTAGTGGCGTACCGGTGTTCGGGTGGCTGAAGCAAACCGCGGCGCTGGCGACGCTGAATTTGCGCAGCTTGCCGCGCCGTCCGGGCACAGCCGCGGTGGCCATGTCCGGCATCGCCGCGCTTACGGGGGTATTTGCGGGCGTCCTGTCCATGGCTGCGGGGTTCGAGAAGACCATGGAAGGCAGCGGCCAGCGGGATATAGCGCTGGTGTTGCGCAGCGGCTCCACCGCCGAACTCAATAGCCGCTTCAGCGGGGAGCAGGCGGACATCGCGCGCTACGCGCCGGGCATCGCTCGCGATGCCGGCGGAGAACCGCAGGTGTCGGCGGAACTGTTCTGGATCGTCAATGCCGTGAGCAAGTCGTCCGGCGGCGAGTCCAATGTCGCCTTGCGTGGTATTCAGCCCGGCGGCTATGCCTTGCGCAGGGATTATCAACTGGTGGAGGGCCGCGAGTTCACGCCCGGCCGCTTCGAACTTGTTGCCGGCCGGGGTGCGCGAAGCCAGTTCAGGGGCCTGGAGCCAGGGCAGACGATCCGTTTCGGGAAGACGGAATGGCTGGTGACCGGCGTGTTCGAAACCGGAGGTTCGGTATTCGAGTCCGAGCTGTGGTGCGATGTGAACGTGCTTCAGTCCGCCTATCAGTTGGGCAACGGCTTTCAGGTTGTGCGCGCCCGATTGGACGGTTCTGACGGCCTCGAACGGCTGGAGGCCGCTCTGGACGCCGATCAGCGCATGAGCGTTGACGTCTGGCGCGAGAAGGAGTTCTACGCGGACCAGGCCGAAGACACGGCTACGCTGATTCGCGTGATCGGCATTCCGGTGTCGATACTGATGGCCATAGGCGCCGTTTTTGCCGCCCTCAACGCCATGTATGCCTCGGTATCGGCGCGGGCCCGCGAACTGGCGACCTTGCGCGCGCTTGGGTTCGGCTCCTTCCCCACGGCTCTGGCGACTTTGCTGGAATCCTTGGCGCTGGCCTTGCTAGGTGGCGCGCTGGGTTGCGCCATCGCCTGGCTGGCCTTGAACGGCTTTCAGGCTTCCACGCTGGCCGCGAGTTTCAGCCAGGTGGTGTTCAATTTCGCGGTTACGCCGGACCTGCTCGCCCAGGGCATAACGGCGGCGCTGATCGTGGGTCTGGTTGGAGGACTTTTCCCGGCTGTGCGCGCGGCGACAGCGCGCGTAACAGTGGCCTTGCGCGAGCTGTAATTGAATTGCGCTCGGCACATTGGGGACCGGGTTGCGGCTGTTGTGGCCACCACCATGCTGGCTGCCAGTGCGCAGGCCGACGCCGCAATCGAATACCGCAAGGACGTGATGTTGAGCATGGCGGCCCACCTTTCGGCGCTAACCGGTCTGCTCGCGGGGGAGCTGGACTTCGACCAGAACCACATTGAAGCCCAGGCGACATCGCTGGGGCTCAATGCGCAGCTCGTCAGTACGCTGTTCCCCCCGGGCTCGGAGGCGGGAGAAACCTCGGCACTGCCCGGAATCTGGCAACGCCCGGAACAGTTTCTTGCGCGCGCCGAGGCCGCCGAGCGCGAGGGTCGCAACCTGGTGGCCGCCGCCGAGTCGGGCGACAGGGAGTTCATGGTGCAATCGCTGAAGCGGCTGGCCGACGCCTGCCGCAACTGCCACCGGGAATTCCGCTCCGAAGGCTAGTCCGGATAGCTCGGCAGATTCCGGGATAGCGCACTAGAGCGTCAGGAAGGACAGGATGGCGTCGCGTTTGCGGACCAGGAAGTCCGCATCGGCGTAGCTCGGCATCGACATGAACTGGCCGCGCGGCGCCAGACTCACCGCCTCGCGGGTCTGGTCATGCAGGGGGTCCTGCGCATCGCATAGCGCGAGCGCTTCCTGCGTCAGCAGCGGCATGCGCTCCCGAACCCGGTGCGAGAAGGCCGCGCGGTAGGCCTTGTGGTAGGTGGTGAGTGCCTTGAGCACTTCCAGCGTCGCCGCGTGCAGCAGTTCCGGGGGCACCAGGCCCATGCCGCGCAAGTGCTCGGCGTCGCGCTTGAACCACGGGAAGAAGATGTTCTGGTCGCGCATGAACTGAAACGCCCAGGTCAAATGCCGCCCTTCCAGATCCGGATGAATCTCGGGCGCGTAATTACGTAGCATGTCCTCGCGTTCCGCGCCCTCAAACAGCGCGATCCCGTCCAGCACGACCTTGGCGATCCGGTCCGGGGCGGCGATGCCCAGCTCGATCGCGGTGTGCGCCCCGGTATGGCTGCCATAAGCCGAGGCGCGGTCAATTTCCAGCGCGTCCAGCAGGCCCAGCATGGCGGTCGCGAAATCCTCAATGCGCGGCTGCTCCATGTCCAGCGGGTCGGAGTCGCCGTTGCCCGGGGTGTCGGGGCAAATCACGTGATACTCGCCGGCGATGGCGCCGCCCAAGGTCCGCATGCTCCACGAAGAGGTGGGCGAAGCGTGCAGCATCAGCAATACTCCGCGCGGCGCCTTGGGGCGATGGTAGCGGTAATGGATGCGCCCTGCGGCGGTTTCGGCGAATGCGCGGCTCAGGCGTGGCGGCGTGACTGTGGACATGGGTTTCCTCCCGCATCGGAAGCTCGCCCCGGATATTGCCTGAACTTGCCGAGCTTTCGCTAGACCGGGCTGCGGCAAGGGGCCTGTGGTAAATTGCCGCACCTTGCCGTGTGGCCGGCGGGTAGGTTTGACGAACAAAGAGGTAGGGCATGGTCATTATCAAGCGAATGCTGATAGGCATGGTGGGGTTGCTGGCGCTCCTGTTCGCCGTCGGTTTCCTTCTGCCGCGTGATGTTCGCGTGGAGCGCTCGGTGGAAATCGATGCCTCGCCGGCTGCCGTGTTCGCCATGGTGAACGACTTCCGCGAGTTCAACCGCTGGCAGCCCTGGCACGATATCGATCCTGCTACGCGCTACGTGTTTGAGGGCCCGCGCACCGGCGCCGGGTCGCGCATGCTCTGGTACAGCGACCATGTCGAGGTAGGCAACGGAATGCAGGAGATCCTCGAAAGCTATCCCAATTACAAGGTGCGGGCGTTGCTGGACTTCGGAACCGGAGGCATCGCTCATGCGGACTACCTGATCGATATCCGCGAAGGCGGTTCGGTACTCACCTGGACCATGGAAACCGACATGGGCGGCAATCCCGTCGGACGCTACATAGGGTTGCTGATGGATGGCATGATCGGACCGTCCTATGAACGGGGTCTGTCCAATCTGAAGGCGATACTTGAGAGCGAGCCGGAGCCTCAGCCACTCGAGGCGCCGCTGGAGGTTTCGGGGCCGTCCGGGGCGCCTGATTCGCTTACATGAACAATGCCGAGGTTTGCCGCGCATGACTAATCCACCCACTGCTTCCCTGCGCAACATCGTTCTGCTTGGTCATTCCGGCGCCGGGAAAACCGTACTGGCGGAAAACTTGCTGGCGGCCGCCGGAGCGATCAAGGAGCCCGGCAGCATCGAGCGCGGCACCACTGTTTGCGACTATCGGCCGGAGGAAAAGCGCCTGCAGTATTCGGCTGATGTCTCGGTATGCCATTTCGAGCATGGCGGCGCCTACGTCAACCTGATCGACACTCCCGGCTCCGCCGACTTCGCGGGCCGCGCGCTGAGTGTGCTGCCTGCAGCAGAAACGGCGATTATCGTGATCAATGCATCGGCTGGCATAGAGCTGATGACCCGCCGCGCCATGGCCGCTGCCAAGGCGATGAAGCTGGCCCGGTTTATTGCGATCACGCACATCGACAGCGAAACCGCCGATCTTGCGGGACTGATGGAGCAAATCACCGAAACATTCGGCCGCGAATGCATTCCCTTGAACCTGCCGGCTGACGCCGCCGCCAACGTGGCCGACTGCTACTTCGACCCGGAGGACCGGCCCACCGATTTCGGCTCTACCGCCGAAGCGCGCACAACTATCGTGGACCAGGTGGTGGAACTGGACGACGAGTTGATGGAGCTCTATCTCGAAGAAGGCGAAGACATGAATCCGGAGCGGCTGCACGGCGCCTTCGAGCGCGCGCTGCGGCGCGGGCACCTGGTTCCTGTGTGCTTCGTGTCCTCCACCACGGGGTCGGGTATCAACCAGCTTCTGAATATCATGCACCGGCTGACGCCGTCGCCGCGCGAAGGCAATCCTCCGGCCTGCTCGCTGGACGATGAGCCCCTGGTCCTGAAAGCCGAAAAGGACGAGGATGTCATGGCTCTGCTGTTCAAGATCAATGTCGATCCGTACGTGGGCAGGATGGGCTTGTTTCGCGTGTTCCAGGGGCAGGTAAACGTGGGCGATTCGATCTACCTGGACGACCAGCGCAAGCCGATCAAGGTGGCACACCTCTACGCCGTTCAGGGTGCCGCGGCCGAGGACGTGCAGTCGGTGGGCCCTGGGGGCATCGCGGCGCTATCGAAGATAAACGAGCTGAGTTACGGCGGCGTTCTGCATGCCGGCAACGCCCGCGGCCGTCTCCAATTCGCGCCGGCGCCACTGCCGGCGCCGATGCATGGCGTGGTGCTGGAACTGACGCGGCGGGGCGACGAGAAGAAGCTTTCCGACGCACTGGCCAAACTCACCGCCGAGGATCCCAGCTTGCGGCTGGAGTTCGACGCGCAGGCCAACGAGACGGTTCTGCGCGGCATGGGAGAATTGCACCTGCGGGTGGTCCTCGACCGCATGCACGAGGAGTTCGGCCTGGAGGTCGAAACCCGGGCGCCGCGCATCGCCTATCGCGAAACCGTTACTCGCAAGGCCGAAGGGCATCACCGGCACAAGAAGCAGACCGGCGGCGCGGGCCAGTTCGGCGAGGTGTTTCTCAATGTCGAACCCCTGCCGCGCGGCAGCGGCTTCGAGTTTGTGGACAAGGTGGTGGGCGGCGTGATTCCTTCGCAATTCATGCCGGCCGTGGAGAAGGGTGTGCGCCAGGTGCTGCAGGAAGGAGCCGTGGCCGGCTACCCGCTGCAGGACATTCGGGTGACCGTGCACGACGGCAAGCATCACCCGGTGGATTCCAAGGAAGTGGCGTTCGTGGCTGCGGGCAAGAAGGCATTCATCGACGCGATCAGCAAGGCCAAGCCGATCGTGCTTGAGCCGATTGCCAAGCTCGAAGTCACCACGCCCGGTCAACACATGGGCGACATTGCCGGCCACCTGTCCGGTTCGCGCGGGCGCATCAGCGGCAACGATTCGCTGCCGGGCAACCAGGTGGTCATCCTGGCCGAGGCCCCGATAGGTGAGTTGGGCGACTTCCAGACCCGCCTCAAGTCCCTCACCGGCGGCGAAGGCGCCTACACCATGGAGTTCGACCATTACGCCACGGCGCCCCCGCTGATTCAGAAGGCGCTGGAGGAAGCCTTCAAACCCTCCGAAGATTAGCTCGCCTATTGTCCCGGTCCGCGCTCTGGCGAGTGCGCGGCGCTGGAACGGAACTCGTGATCAGGGCGCCAGCAGGCGGTCGCCCGGTTGCAAGCCCCAGCGTTGCGCGACGCCGGCCTTGAGTTCGAGAACCCGGTTGACGGGTTCGCCGGACGGGATGCTTACCAGACTGAGCGGACGCGTGTCGGTTGCGATCCGCGCCACCGTGCCGTCGGCGCGAATGAACAGCATGTCCAGCGCCACGTAGGTGTTCTTCATCCACATGCTGAGGGGTTGCTCGCGTTCGTAGAGGAACAGCATGCCGCGCGTTTCGGGCAGGTCGCGCACATACATCAGACCGCGCCGCTGCTGAGCGGGAGTTTGCGCCAACCAAAGCTCCAGCAGCACACAGGCGCCGCCGGATGCCTCCAGCACTCCCTGGGCGCGCGCCAGCGAACCGAGGTCCTGCGCGGCCCCCTGCTGCCAAAGCAGGAGGAGGGCGGCCAGTGCCAGCGTTCTAGAACCCATGAACGCAGTATGCACCCGCTACAATCGGGCGCCTATGACTGATCGACGCCAAGTCTGAAGCCGGTGCCGGCAGAACCCGCGCGCGGACAAGCGCCTGAATCTCCGCTGGCCGCATTACGGCGCCGCGTCGAGGCGCAAGTGCTGGGCCAGGAATCGTTTATCGAGCATATGCTCATCGCACTGCTGGCCGGCGGGCATCTGCTGGTGGAGGGTGTGCCTGGCCTGGCCAAGACTCGGGCGGTGAAGGTTTTGAGCCGCTGTCTGCACGCCACTTTCCACCGCATTCAGTTTACTCCCGACCTGTTGCCTTCGGACCTTACCGGCACCGAGATATTTCGTCCGCAAACCGGGGAATTCCGGTTTCGCCCCGGACCCTTGTTCCACAACCTGGTGCTGGCCGACGAGATCAATCGCGCCTCGGCGAAAGTGCAATCGGCCCTGCTTGAAGCCATGGAGGAGAAACAGGTGACCGTGGCGGAGAAAAGCTGGCCGCTTCCGGAACCGTTCCTGGTCATGGCAACGCAGAATCCCATCGAACAGGAGGGCGCCTACCCGCTGCCCGAAGCGCAACTCGACCGCTTCGTCATGAAATCCACGATCAGCTACCCCAGCGCCGAGGAGGAGAGGCGGATCGTGGAGCTGACGCGGCAGGAAGCTTCGGGGCCAGCCTCGCAATCCCGTACCGAGCAGCCGGCTTACGCGGTGGAACTGTTGCTGGCGGATCGGGCGCAGGTGCTGCAGCTTCACTTGGCCGAGCGGCTGGAGCGCTACATCGTCGAATTGGTGCGCGCCACTCGGGACCCTGGGGCCTGCGACAGCACACTGGATGGACTGGTGAGTTACGGTGCCAGCCCGCGCGCATCGATCGCGTTGGATCGCTGTAGCCGCGCGCGCGCCTTTCTGCGCGGACGCGAATTCGTGACCCCGGGCGACATCCAGGCGGTGGCGCCTGCGGTGTTGCGCCACCGCATCATAATGACCTGGGAAGCGGAGGCCCAAGGCCGAAGCTCCGAGGAAGTCATAGACCGGCTGCTTGAATGCGTGGCCGTGCCTTGAGGCAATTCGGGCGCCGGGCAATCACTGGCGTCGCGGACAACGCTCGTGCCTGAAGCGGCGCTCAGGGAGCGCCAGGGGCGCGGCCGCACCTGGGTCGATCTTCCGGAACTGCTGGCCTTGCGGCACGCGCGCTTCGACTGGCCCTTGCCGGCGGCGAGTCGCTCCCGCAGCAGCTCGGCCGGACTCGCGCCTCTGCGCGCCCGCGGCATGGAATTCGCCGAGGTGCGCGCCTGGCAGCCAGGCGACGATCCGCGCCACATGCACTGGAAGGCCACCGCTCGCAGCGGCCGGCCTTATACCAAGCTTTACCAGGAAGAAAGCGAGCGCCCCACCTTGCTGTGTGTGGATCTGACCTCGAGCATGCACTTTGCCACGGCGGGCGTATTCAAGGCGGTATTGGCTGCGCGGGTGGCCATGCTGATTGCCTGGTGGGCTGCTGAGGCGCGGGATCGCGTGTCCGGGCTGGTGTTGACCGCGGGTGGTTGCGCCTTTTGCGCTCCGCTGCCGGCCCGGCGGGGTGCATTGCGCTTGGCCGCCTGCCTGGCGCAAGCGTTTCGGCAGGATGCCGACGAGCAGTCCGAGGCGCCATCCCCGCTGGACCGCGCCATCCCGCTGTTGCGGCGGCATGCGCCTTCCGGCAGCCGCCTGGTGCTGATCAGCGATTTTTTGGATGCGCAAGACCTGGCCTCGGTCAGCCAATTGGGAACGCGACGGCCCCTGCTGATCGTGCGCGTTTACGACCGTCTGGATCGGGAGCTCCCACCGCCGGGTCGCTACGCGGTTCACGATGGCTCGGGCGAGGTGGAGTTCGACAGCGGCCACGAGCGCACACGGCATCGCTTCAGACAGGACTTCGACGAAACCGGGCGGGCCCTGATGGATCTCGCCCGTGTCAGCGGTGGCGCCTACCTGCAATTTCGCACCGATCAGGACCCGGCCCAGGGCCCGCCCGACGCGACTGCCCAGCAGATGACTTGGGGATTGGCGCAGTGAAGGGACGGTTGCCGCGGTGAATGAGAGCGTCGGGCTGTCCGCGCAGTTGCGCGACATCCACCTGCCACCGGAACCCGCCTGGTGGCCGCCGCAGCCCGGCTGGTGGCTGCTCGCGCTGGCGGTTTTGGCCGCCGCCATATGGTGGCTGCTGCGGCTGCCGGCGTGGAAACGTGAAGCGTTGGCGCGCATGCGGGCTCTGCAAGCCGAGTATGCGCGGCATGGCGACGCTGCGCGACTGCTGGCGGAGGTGTCCGTGTTGCTGCGATCTTGTGCGCTGTTCTTGAGGGGCCGTCCCGAAACCGCCGGCCTGGTGGGTCGCGCCTGGTTGGATTGTCTGGCGGAATTGGGCCGCGGGGTTGGCCCGCAGCCGGGAGGGGCGCTGACCGAGGGCGCCTATCGGGAGCGGATGGAACTGGATGCGCAGGCTTTCATTAGCAGCGTTACGGCCTGGATTCGGCGCGCGCGCGCGCCGCGGCGAGGCGTCTCGTGACGCTGGCTTTCGAGTGGGCCTGGGCATGGCTGCTGTTGCCGCTGCCGCTGCTCGTCTACCGCTACCTGGCGCCGCTCAAGCGCGGCGCTGGAGTTCCGTTGCGGGTGCCCGATCGGAGCCGCTTCGCGCAGGTTGGCGAGACGCGCGAGACCCCGCCGCGCGCTACATTCGACTGGGCCCTCGCGGCGCTTATGTACCTGTGCCTGTTGTGCGCGGCAGCGCGCCCGGTGTTGCTGGACGCCAACATGGAGGCTCCGCTGACAGGCCGCGACCTGATGCTGGCCGTGGACTTGTCGGGCAGCATGGAAGTGCGCGACGCGCGCCTTGCCGAGCGGTCGGCGTCCCGGCTCGGAGCGATCAAGGCAGTTGCCGGCGAGTTCATCGAGCGCCGCGCCGGCGATCGCGTGGGCCTGATTCTGTTCGGCGGCCAAGCGTACTTGCAGGCGCCTCTGACCTTCGACCGAGCCACGGTGCGCGCCTTTCTGGATGAGTCCTCGGTGGGCTTGGCAGGGCGCCAAACCGCCTTGGGCGACGCCATTGCGCTGGCGGTCAAGCGCATGTCGCTGGCCGGGCCGGCGCCCGAGCATCGCGTATTGGTGCTGCTCACCGACGGCGCCGCCACCGCCGGCGCGCTGACGCCGCTCAAGGCGGCGGAACTGGCGCGCGCTGCAGGCCTGAAGATCTATGCCATAGGCATCGGCTCAACCCGCTTGATGACCCCCGAACTGTCCGCGGAATTGGACGAGGAAACACTGCTGCGGATCGCGGCGATTACCGGCGGGCGCTATTTTCGCGCCAGCCAGCAGGGACGGCTGGAAGAGATCTACGCCGAACTGGATCGCCTGGAGCCTGTCAGGCTTGATCAGCCCGACCTGCTCAGCGGCCAGCCGGCGCACGTGCCGCCGCTGCTGATAGCGCTGCTGCTGGGCCTCACGCTGGCCTGGAGGGGCCGCTAGTTGCGTTTGCCGATGCTGCGCTGATGGAATTCGACTTTCACTGGCTTCGCCCGCTGTGGCTGTTGGCGCTGCCGCTGGCGGCGCTGCCCTGGATCAGCGCGCAGCAGTCCAACGGCCCCTGGGCCAGGGTGGTGGACCCCGCGCTGGCGCCGTTCCTGCTGCGCGAGCGCCACACGCAGGGCGGACAGCGCTGGCGCATTGCCGCTTCGCTGGGATTGGCTGCTTGCCTCCTGGCACTTGCCGGTCCGGCCTGGCGCCAGGCGCCGCAGCCCTTCCAGCGCAGCGCCGATACCATGGTGGCGCTTCTGGATGTTTCGCGTTCGATGCTGGCGGGAGACCTGGCGCCCAGCCGGCTGGATCGCGCCCGCTTGAAGTTGAAGGAAAGTTTGCGCCGCCGCGCCCAGGGCCGGACGGGTTTGGTGGCCTTTTCCGGACATGCATTCACCGTGACGCCCATCACCACCGACGCGGCCACCTTGCTCAACTTGCTCGATGTACTGGAGCCGGAAATAATGCCCAGCCGCGGCAGCAACGTGGCGGCGGCCATCCGCCGCGGCCATCGTTTGCTCGAACAGGCCGAAGCCCGCCAGGGCCGCTTGTTGCTGCTTACCGACTCTGCCGGCGGGCAGAGAGCCGTGGAAGCGGCGCGCCGTCTGCGCGCGGACGGGCACAGTCTGCTGGTACTCGGCGCGGCAACACGAGGTGGCGCTCCGGTTCCCGATATGCAAGGCGGCTTCCTGCGCAGCGCTGATTCCGGTTTGGTGCTCAGCCGCTCGGACGAGGACGCCCTGCTGCGTCTGGCCCGCGAAGGCGGGGGCGCGTTTCGGCCCATGACCGCGGACAACGCCGACCTCGCGGAACTGCTGGGCCGCGGGGTTTCGCGGGGCGCCAGGGCCGCGGCAGGGGATGTAGAGGCTCGGCGCTGGCGCGACGAGGGGCCTCTACTGCTGGTGTTGCTGGCGCCGCTGGCGGCTTTGGCATTTCGCCGCGGATGGGTCTTGGTGTTGCTGGCGGCGCCGCTGGGGGCGGTTGCCGCCGACGGCTGGTTCACTACTGCGGACCGGCAAGGGTTGCGGGCTTTTTCGCAGGGCGAGTATGGGCGCGCGGAGGCATTGTTCGAGGCGCCTGCCTGGAAAGCCGCCGCGGCTTATCGGCAGGGCCGATTCCTGGACGCCGCTCGGCTTCTCAAGGGCTCCCGCGCGGTGCGCGACCGGTACAACCGCGCCACGGCGCTGGCCCGCGCCGGACAAGTTCCCGAGGCCATTCGGCTCTATGAAGAATTGCTGCGCGACCATCCCGGGCATACGGACGCGCGCCACAATCTCGCGATTCTGAAACAGCCAGGCAGCGCCGCTGCCCAGGCAGCCCAGCCGGCGGAAGAAGTGCAGGTGGAACACCCGGCCAATGGACTTGAGCCGGGCGCTGACGAGGAAGTGGCGGCGCCGCTGGCCGATCACGAGGCAATCGGGGATGCGCCGATGCTTCCGGAACAGGCGCAACGCTGGCTGCAGCAGGTTCCCGACGATCCCGGCGGTCTGTTGCGGCGCAAGTTTCAGCGCCAGTATCGTGTCCAGGGGGTGGACCAGGACGGGCGGCCTCTCTGGCCCGGCCCGGCGGACGAGCCATGGTGAAGTTCTGCTTGCGGTTTGGTGGCGCGACACTGGCGCTGGTGCTGTGGCTTGGCGCTCAGGCGCAAACGCCGGCCGCAGAGCCTCCCTTTGTGGTGCGCGCGGAATTGAGCGAACGGCGTCCCTGGGAACGTTCGCAGGTGATTTACACGGTGCGCGTTTATGCGCCCGCCGGAACACGCCGCATCAATCGCATTCGCAGCCTTGACGAACCGGTACTGCTGGGCGGGGAAGCTCTGGTCGAACGGCTGGGAAATGATCGCGAATACAGCGCTCGGCCCGGCGATGACGAGAACCTGATGCTGGTGCGGCGCTATGCCATATTTCCGCAATCGGCCGGCGAGTTGCTGCTGATGCCGCCAAGCCTGAAATGGATCGGCGGCGAGTTCGGCTTTCGTGTCCAAACCTTTGTCCACGATGCGGAACCCGAACGGCTTGAGGTGCGCGCTGTCTCGTCGCCCCCTGCGGGCCAATGGCTGACCGCCGAACACGTGGAGATCTGGGATAAGTTTGAGCGTTCGACGGACCAACTGACCGCCGGCGAGCCACTGGTCCGCCTGCTCGGTGTGCGCGTGAAAGGTCAGCCGGCCCGCCAGATTCCCGAACTCAGCCCCGGCGATGGCGCGAATTTCCGCCATTTCATGGAGCGGGCGGAATTCGAGAATCAGGTTACCCTGGAAGGGCTGGTGGGCGTGCGGCTTCAACGCGCGGCGCTGCTGGCGTCGCGCGCCGGCGAGGTGGTATTGCCGGCATTGCGGTTTGACTGGTGGAACGTGTCCGCCGAGCGCTGGGAAACGGCTGAATTGCCCGAGCGTGTACTGCAGGCGCGCGGGGTGCCCGCTCCCGCTGTTTCTGCGCCTGCCGCGCTGCCGGCCGCGCGCGGAGGCGTCGGCGAATGGTTGGTGGGCATCTTGGCCCTCGGATGGTTCCTGACGGGGGTGGCTTGGTGGGCTTCGAACCGTATCGTGGCGGCGCGCCGCCACCGCCGGGAACTGCAAACGTGGATTTCGGGCCAGGCAGAAGGCGCCGCGCCGCGAAGGGCAAGGGCGCTGGCGAAGCTGGTTGCAGCTTGCGAGCAGCGCGACGCGCAAGGCGCCGAGACAGCCCTGCTGGAGTGGTCGCGCACCGTCTGGACTGCGCCGGCCCCGCGCAACCTCGGCGAATTGGCTGCATGCTGCGGCCAGCCGCTCTCGGAATATTGCCGTCGCCTTTCCGCCGTCCTTTACTCGCCGCGCTCCGAAGGCTGGGAACCTGCGGAGTTGCTTGCCGCGGCGCGTCGAGCGCCACGTCCCGCCGCCCGCTCCAAAGCTCCCCGCCGTGCGCTACCCCCCTTGTGGCCGAAACGGGCCGCTCCGGGCAGCAGGCAGCCTGCCGCGCCGCGCGGTTTGTCCCGCTCGCATTGAGGCCGCCGTGCCCGGCCGCCCTGTACCGCGGTTCACGCGTGCGCGCTGCTAAGCTCCAACGCCAGTCCTGCGCACTGCGGTTCGCGCATGCGCGCTGCAGCGCCACAGCCTGCGACCGGAAACCGGCGCAATATTTGAGCTTTGGGGGCTGCTAAACTTGCCGGGAAAGTTCTTTTGCATGCCGCGTCGTGAATGCTCCAAGCCTCATACCCCCTCCCGTCAGAGCCCGCGTTGAAGAGCGTGATCAAGCTCCCGCGCAAGGCCGCCGCGTTACCGCCGGGTTTGCGGAAAGCCCGCTGGGGAGGATGATGCTGGCGCAGGTGGACGGCGTTCTTTGCCGCGCGGCCTACGCCGACGCATCGCAAGAGCGGGTCTGGCGACAGCTTGTGCGCCGCTGGCAGGGCGCCGACCTGCGGCGCGATGACGACTGGGCCAGGCAAAAGGCGGCGAGTCTTTTTTCGTCGGGCGCGCGGACGGTGGATGTCCTGTTGCGGGGCACGCCGTTTCAACTCGAAGTCTGGCAAGCTCTGTTGGGCGTACCGCCCGGCCGCACGGCATCCTACGGCGAACTGGCCCGGCGCGTACGCCGGCCCGGCGCATCGCGCGCGGTGGGCGGCGCCTTGAATGCCAATCCCGTGGCCTGGCTGGTGCCTTGCCATCGCATCGTGGCCGGAGACGGCACCCTGTGCGGCTACGGCGGCGGACTGCGCCGCAAGCGAAAATTGCTGGCCGCAGAAGGGGCGGTCACGGCGTGAAGCAATCCGGTAGCCCGGCGCTCGCCGCCTTGGACGCCATCCCTGTGGTGAGTGGCGCCAAGTACCGTACGCCGCAGGGATTCAACGCCATCAAGAACGGTCGCAAGCGCGGCGCGGGCAACCCGGCCGACCGGCCCGGCCGCAAGCCGCCCTGGTTGCGCGCGCGGCTGCCTTCGGGCAAGCGCTACTTGGAGCTCAAGGCGCTTATGCGTACGCATCGCTTGGCCACGGTCTGCGAGGAATCGCTGTGTCCGAACATCGGCGAATGCTGGACTGCGGGCACCGCAACTCTGATGGTGATGGGTGGCGTCTGCACCCGGGCCTGCAGTTTCTGCGCGGTCGATACGGGCAATCCTTCCGGCTGGTTGGACCCCGAAGAGCCGGCCAATGCCGCCGAGACCGCGCGCCGCATGGACTTGCGCTACGTGGTGCTTACCTCGGTCGATCGCGACGATCTGCCCGACGGGGGCGCTGCGCATTTTGCCCGCTGTGTTCGGGCCATCCGCCGGCATAGCCCGAAAACGGCCGTGGAAGTGCTCACTCCGGATTTTCGCGGCAGCGAGGAGGCAGTGCGCGCCGTGCTGGCTTCCGGGCCGGTCGTGTTTGCTCACAATATCGAAACCGTCCGCCGGCTGAGCTCGCGGGTGCGCGACCCGAGGGCCGGCTACGATCAGTCGCTGCGGGTGCTCGGCGCCGCGGCTCGTCATGGCGCAGGCATACTGACCAAGTCGAGCATCATGCTCGGCCTTGGAGAGCGCCGCGAAGAGATTCATCAGGCAATGCATGACCTGCGCGCGCATGGCGTGTCGCTGCTTACCCTCGGACAGTACTTGCGTCCCACCCCGCATCACTTGCCGGTGGAACGCTTTGTGCCTCCCGAGGAATTCGCCGAATGGCGCCAAGCCGGCTTGGCGGCCGGGTTCCGGGAGGTCGTGGCGGGCCCCCTGGTGCGCTCCAGTTACCGTGCCGAAAGAGCCCTGATGGGGAACAACGCCGGCGTGGAGTTACGTTCCGCAACGGTCCCGGCAGGTAACATTGCCGAACCCGCGCTCTCGCATTCCTGAGTTGCGGGTCTAGGAGGTAGGAATGAAAAAACTGGTCATTGTTGTATTGGCGCTCGCTGTGGCGGGCTGCGTGAGCGAATCCACCATGCGGGTCCAGGCCAACCAGCAGTTTCAGCAGATGCGCCGGCAAATACCGATTTCCAAGGACCCTGTAGAGCGCGCCTACATCTTCTGCGTGGCCACGGCCGTACTGCGCGTGGTGGAAGAACCCTACGCCAGCCGCGCTTGGGAGGTCGAGGTGTTCGACATGCCCGAGGCCAACGCCTTCGCCATGCCTGGCGGCAAGATCGGTGTTTTCACCGGCCTTCTGGATGTGGCCCAGAATCAGCACCAGTTGGCCGCCGTAATTGGCCACGAAATCGCGCATGTAACCCGCCAGCACTCGGTGGCTCAGACCAACCGCGGCATAGTGACCCAGGGCGCGGCGGCAGTGCTGGGAGGCAGCGTCGGTATGCAGCAGGAAGCCCAGGTGCTGGCCCAGATCGGGCTTGGCCTGCCTTTCAGCCGCAAGCACGAGAGTGAGGCGGATGAAGTCGGATTGTTCTACATGGCCGAAGCGGGCTTCGATCCGCGTGCCAGCATTAAGCTTTGGCAGAACATGGCGGCGAAGCCGGGTAGCCGACCCCCGCAGTTCCTGTCCACTCATCCGGCGCCGGGAGACCGCACGGAGAAGCTGATCGCGGGAATGAGCGACGCTCTGGCGCGCTACAACGCGGCGCTCGCAAACGGCGTGCGGCCGGTGTGCGAGTAGGCGCCGTACGGGCCGGGGTTGCATTTTTTGCCCACCAAGGCGGGTTTCTTTCCGGTCTGATTCTGGTAGGCTTGATGCTGCCGCACCGCTATGCGTGTCGGTAGTTTTTGGAAATACCTGGGGGCAACATCATGCTGCGTTTGAATCTGGTTCTGGTGTCCGCGGCCTTCGCGCTGGCCGCATGTGGGGGCGGCGAGCCGCCTGCCGATGACGGGATGTCCGCCGGCGATTCCGCCGCGGAGAGTGCGCCCGCCGAGCAGGAAGCGGCGGAGATCGAAGCGGCCGCCGACGCCGAAAGCGACGCGGCGTGGGATGAAGCGATGGCGGCGGTGCTGGCCGGCGAACACCGCGGCGCGAGCCGCAGCGGTGCGCCCAACGCGGACCGCGATGCGGCGCGGAATCCGGCAGAAACGCTCAAATTCTTTGGCTTGCAGCCGGACTCCAAGGTAGTGGAGATTTGGCCGTCGGGCGGCTGGTACACGGAAATCATCGCTCCATTCGTGGCCGCGGAGGGGCAGTTCTACGGTGCGCACATTCCCGCCGACCATGAGAACGAGCGCTTCCGCAGAGGAGTCGAGAATTACATGGCGAAGCTGGCGGAGAGTCCCGAAGTCTATGGCGATGCGCAGGTCACGGTGATGTTCCCGGAAAAGATGGCGCTGGCGCCTGAGCCCGTGGACCTGATCTTGAGTTTTCGCAACGTACATAACTGGATGGCTTTCGGCTTCGCCGATGAGGCGTTTCAGGCCTTCTACGAGGCGCTGAAGCCAGGCGGGATACTGGGTATCGTCGAACACCGCGGCGACCCCGACAAGGAGCAGGACCCCAAGGCCGAATCCGGATACGTCACCGAGGCCTATACCATCGCAATGGCTGAGAAGGCCGGTTTCGTGCTGGACGCGCAGTCCGAAATCAACGCCAATCCCAATGACACTCGCGATTATCCCGAAGGCGTGTGGACGCTGCCGCCCACGCTCCGCTTGGGCGATGAGGATCGAGAGAAATACGTGGCCATCGGAGAGAGCGACCGCTACACGATGCGCTTCCGCAAGCCCGAATAGCGCCTCCAGCAAAGTAACGAGGGCGTGTGCTTTCGGGCACGCGCCCGCGTTTCCTTGCGGCGCTCAATTCCCGGTGCGCGCTCATTACAATACGCCGCCATGATCCGTGCCGACTCGCTGCGCAAACACTACGGCGCCATCAAGGCTGTTGACGGGATTTCCTTCCGCATAGAGCCGGGGGAAATCGTAGGCTTGCTAGGCCCCAATGGAGCCGGCAAGACCACCACGATGCGCATGTGCGCCGGCTACCTGGCGCCCACCTCGGGCAGCGTGCAGATCCACGGCCACGACCTGCTCACGCACACACTGCCGGCCCGCAAGACCTTCGGCTACCTGCCGGAGGGTGCGCCGCTCTGGGGGGAAATGACCCCGCGCACCTTCCTGGATTTCATCGCCGACATCCGCGAACTGCGCGGCGTAGCGCGTGCCGAGCGGATCGAGGAAGTGGCCGCGCTGCTGCAACTGCATGGCGTCTTCGATCAGCGCATCGAAACCCTTTCCAAAGGCTTTCGGCGCCGCGTGGGTCTGGCGCAGGCGATCCTGCATGACCCTCCGGTGCTGCTGCTGGACGAGCCCACCGACGGCCTGGACCCGAACCAGAAACACGAGGTGCGGGAACTCATACGTGGCATGTCCAGCGACAAGATCGTGGTCATTTCCACCCATATCCTCGAGGAAGTGGAAGCCGTCTGCAGCCGCGCCATCATCGTTGCCGCGGGGCGCATAGTGGCCGACGATACGCCGGCCGCGCTGGCCGCCACCTCCGAGTCCGGGCGGCTGGATCGCGTGTTTCGCCGCATCACCACGGGGCAGCAACCATGATGCGGCATGTCTGGACTATTGCGCGCCGCGAATTGCGCGCCTACTTCGCCACTCCGGTGGCCTACGTCTTCATCGTGATCTTCGTCGCGCTAAGTGGTGTATTCACGTTTTATCTCGGCAATTTCTTCGAACGCGAACAAGCCGACCTCTCGCCGTTTTTCGGGTTCCATCCCTGGCTGCACCTGGTGCTGGCGCCGGCCGTTTCGATGCGCCTGTGGGCCGAGGAGCGCCAGTCGGGAAGCGTGGAGCTGTTGATGTGTCTGCCAATCACCGCCTGGCAGGCGGTGCTGGGCAAGTTCCTGGCTGCCTGGTGCTTCATCGCCGCCGCGCTGGCGCTTACCTTTCCCACCTGGATCACGGTCAACTACCTGGGCGATCCCGACAACGGCGTGATTCTGGCGGCCTATTGTGGCAGCTTGCTGATGGCGGGCGCCTATCTGGCCATAGGCGCGTGCATTTCGGCGGCCTGCCGCAGCCAGGTGGTGGCTTTCGTCACCACCGTGGTTGTGTGTTTTGCCTTCCTGCTGGCCGGGTTCCCGCTGGTACTGGACGCCTTTGCCGGCTGGGCGCCGCAGTTGCTCGTGGACATTGTCGGCTCACTGGGCTTTCTGACCCATTTCAACGCCATCAGCAAGGGTGTGCTGGATGCGCGGGACGTGTTGTATTTTCTCCTCGTGATCGCCGCTTTCCTCTACGCCAACGCCATCGTCCTCGACCTGGGGCGGGGGGACTAGCGTGACGCAAGTGAGAAGCGCGCGCTACGGGCGGCTGGGCCTGGGCGCCCTGGCGATCGTGTTCCTGACTGCGGTGGGGCTGGTCAATCTTGCCTTGCGCGGCGCCCGCCTGGACCTTACCGAAGCTCGGCTCTACACGTTGTCGGATGGCGCACGCGAGGTACTGGAATCGATTGCCGAGCCCATTCAACTTTACTTCTTCATTTCCCGGTCCGGCTTGGCGGACAGTCCTGGCCTTAGGGCCTGGGCCGACCGCGTCGAGGACATGCTGGCCGAGTTCGAGTCCGCCGCTGATGGCCGGCTTCAGGTGAGCGTTATCGATCCGGCGCCGTTTTCCGAGGAAGAGGATCGCGCGGCGGCTTTCGGACTGCAGGGTGTGCGCTTGCAGATCAGTGACGAACCGCTGTACTTCGGCGTGGCCGGGTCCAATGCGGTCGGCGACGAGGAACTCATCCCCTTCATGGACCCGCAGCGCGAGCAGTTCCTCGAGTACGACCTGGCGAAACTCGTGCATACCCTTTCGGACGCTTCGCAGCCGTCGGTTGGCCTGATTAGCGGCTTGCCGCTCACCGGCGGTTTCGATCCGGCCACAACCAGCATGACGGAACCCTGGATCATTACTTCGCAGATCAGCGAACTGTTCGACCTCAGGAGTCTGGACGGCAGCGACGACCTGCTCGACGAAGAAATCGATGTATTGCTGCTCGTGCATCCCAAGGGTTACACGCCCGCGCAGTTGTACGACCTGGAGCAATTCCTGTTTCGCGGCGGGCGGGCGCTGATATTTGTCGATCCGCTTGCCGAGGCTGATCCCGCCAGTCCGCCGGGCGGCGCGATGGCCGGCATGCCCGCCGACCGGTCGTCGAACCTTGCGCCGCTGCTCTCGCATTGGGGTCTGGAGATGCCCCGCGATGCGGTTGCGGGCGACGCGCTATACGCCTTGCGGGTCAGCGAGGCCGACGGCACCCTGATGCGCCACCCGGCGTACATCGGGGTGGATCTTCAGCAAGCGGACTCCGGCGAAGTGGTGACCGCGCAACTGGACGTGCTCAACTTCGCGTTTTCCGGCTATCTGAAGACTCTGGAAGAACCTGCTTTGGAGATCGCGCCGCTGGTGCGCAGCAGCGCTGAAGCCGGATCGCTCAACCCCAACATGCTGGCTTTCGCGCCCGACGTCAACAGCCTCTGGTCGGGATTCACTCCCAGCGACGAAATACTGACCCTGGCAGTGCGGCTCAGCGGTAGAGTGGGCAGCGCATTTCCGGACGGGCGCCCCGAGGAACCTGCGCTCCCCGCCGAGGAGGATGACGGGCTCCAGGCCAATCCACTGGCGGCGGCCGAAGCCCCGGACGAGTCGGATGCATTGCCGCCCCTGGAACACCTTGCCGAGGGTGAAGTGCAGGCCATCGTGGTGGCGGACGCCGATCTGCTATCGGACCGGATGTGGGCGCAGGCGCAAAGCCTGTTCGGCCAGCGCCTCATCACCGCCTTTGCCAGCAACGGTGATTTCGTAATCAATGCGCTGGATCAGTTGTCCGGCAGCGCGGGGTTGATGTCCCTGCGGGGTCGGGCTGCGTTCTCGCGTCCGTTCAAGCGGGTTGATGCCCTGCGTGTGGAGGCGGAAGCGCAGTTCCGCCGCACCGAGGACCAGCTTCAGCAGGAACTGGCAAGCACCGAAAGCAGGCTCGCGGAACTGCAGCAGGCGCGCGACGACGTCTATGCCCTGAGTCTGACGCCTGAGCAGGAAGCGGAACTGGAAAAATTCACCGAGGAGCGCTTGCGCATCCGCAAGGAGCTGCGCGAAGTGCGCCGCAACCTGGACGCCAGCATCCAGCGCCTCGGAGCGGTGCTCAAGATCGTCAACATAGGTCTCGTCCCGCTGTTGATCGGTTTGGGCGGCCTGGCGGTGGCGCTCATGCGCAGGCGCGGACGCCGCAGCGACGCATGAATCGCCGCAGCCTCGTCATCCTGGCCGGGCTGGCCGCTGCGCTGGCGGTGGTCCTGTTGCTGAGCCGCGTCGATTTCAATCGTGGCGGGGATATGAGCGGACTGCATGCGCCCGGCCTGGCAGAACGTCTCGCGGACCTGGAGTCTCTGCGCGTAGTGCATGCGGGCAACGAAGTCCTGGCCACGATCAGGCGCAGCGGTGGGGGCTGGACGGTGGACGAAAACGGCGGCCATCCCGTCAACTTCGAGCGCTTCCGCGGCGTCCTGAACGCGCTGTCGCAGGCTCGCAGGGTGGAACGCAAGACGGCGCTGCCCGAGTTCTATCCGCGGTTGGGCGTTGAAGATCCGGCCGCTCCCGATGCAGCCGGCTATCTGCTGGAGCTTGAATACGGCGGTCGGCATCCGTCCGAGGGCTTTATCGTCGGCCGCCGCGCCGGGACCGGCATGGCCTATATCCGCACCGCCGGCGAGACGCAAAGCTGGATGGTAAGCGCCGATTTCGATTTGTCGGACGTGCGCCGCGATTGGCTGGATCGCGATGTGGTGAACCTGGCTTCCAGCCAGGTGCGGCGGGTGCTGCTGGATCGCGGCGGGGGCGACCTTCTGGAGATCGCCAAGGAGGATGCCGACGCCATCAATTTCACTCCGCTGGGCATCCCCGAAGGCCGCGAGCTAAGCTACGGCAGCGTGGCCAACAGCATAGCCGGCGCCTTGGCCAACGTGCAGGCCAACGATGTGCGTCCGGCCGCGGAGGTGGTGCCGCTGCCCCGCGCCGCTACGGCTAGCTACGAAACCTTCGATGGCTTGCGGCTGAACCTGGACGTGCGCGAGGAGGCGCCTGCCGCTGCCGAAGATAGCGGCGAAGAGGATCCTCGCTACTGGGTGCTGTTCTCGGCCGCGGCGCTGCAGGCGCCCGCCGCTGTGTCGGATGTGGATTCAAACGCTGAATCGCTGCATGAGGCGCCGGGCGACGCGGCGGAGGAAACTGAGGAGCCGTCCGCTACCACTGATGCGGATGAGGCTGGGTTGGAAGTGGCAGGCGAGGCCTCGGAAGAACCGACACCCGCCACGGAAGAGCCGGCCCCGAGCGCCGACGCGCGCGCTGCGGAGCTGAACGCCAAGCTGGGCGGCTGGGCCTACGAGCTGCCTGAGTTCAAGAGCGATCAGTTGTTCAGGAAAATGGACGATCTGCTCAAGGATGAATAAGTGCTGCAGCTACCGGCAGGTATTGACGGAAAAGAACAGTAAATGAACTCGCTCGCGGAAATGGTGTATGGATTGTCCGTCTGGGCAGTTCCGCTGCTGCTTGCCATCACGCTCCACGAGGCCGCGCACGGCTACGCGGCGCTGAAGCTTGGCGATGACACGGCCCAGCGTCTGGGCCGCATTTCCATCAACCCGCTGCGCCACATCGATCCGTTCGGAACGGTTGCGATGCCTGTGCTCCTGCTGCTGCTCTCCGGCGGCTCTTTCATGTTCGGCTACGCCAAGCCGGTGCCGGTCGCCTTTCATCGCCTGCGCAATCCGCGCCTTGATATGGTCAAGGTGGCCGCGGCCGGACCCTTATGCAACATATTGCAGGCCTGGGTCGCGGCGTTGCTCTTGCATGTCCTGAATCCGCCGCTGTCCGGCCTTGACGCCTGGTTTGCGCAGGTCCTGAATGTGGCGATCTATTTCAATCTGCTGCTGGCGGTGTTCAACATGTTGCCGCTGCCGCCGCTGGATGGCGGCCGGGTGGCGGTGGGCTTGCTTCCCGATTCGCTGGCGCGGCCTCTGGCTCGTCTGGAACGGCATGGCTTTGCCTTGCTGCTGGCTCTGTTCTTCGTGCTCCCGTGGTTGGGCGCCCAATTGGGGCGGAACTGGAGCATCTTCCAGGCCTTTATCCTGCCTGTAACCCGCCAACTGCGCGCGCTTATCCTGCCGCTTGCCGGACACTTCTGAACGCCGCCCTCAGGCGCAGCAGGGCCGCCGTGAATCCGAGCGCCGCCGCAAACGCGAATTTTCCATGCGCTGGGGTGCGCTACAATCGAAAACCCGTCCTTCTTCGAGGAGGCATGTCCAATGTATATCAATTTCTGGTACGCCGCAGAGCGGTCCCACAAGCTCACGGCCGACGCGCCTTTGCGGGTGCGCATGCTGAGCCACGACTTCGTGCTGTTTCGTGACTCCAATGGCAAGGCCCATTGCCTGAGCGACACCTGCATCCATCGCGGCGCGGCGCTGTCGGGAGGCAAGATCAAGGGCGATTGCGTGCAATGTCCGTATCACGGCTGGCAATACAACGGAGCCGGTCAATGCGTGAACATACCTTCGCTCGGCCCCGAAGGGCGCACCAAGGTGCCGCCGCGCGGCCAGGTGGACGCCTACCCAACCGAAGAGCGCTACGGACTGATCTTCGTGTTCCTCGGTGACCTGCCCGAAGAAGAGCGCCCGCCCATAATGCCGATTCCCGAGTGGGGTAAGGAAGGCTGGCGGGCCAACACCATGGACTACCACTGGAACGCCAACTACGAGCGCGCCGTGGAGAACGGCCTGGACCCGGCGCACAACGAATTCGTGCATCCCACCCACGGCTATTCCGGCGAGCGCGATGCCTACAAGGTCAACGAACTGCGCCTGGAGCACCACGAGCACGGCTTTGCCTTCATGCACACCTTCCAGTCGCCGCCGCTGAAGAACTGGCTGATGAAGAAGATCCGTAACTACGATGGGCCGCTGGACGCGGGTTCGGGCCACCACGGGCCCAACGGTCTCTACACCTACATTCATCTCACCCCCACCAAGTGGTTTCATCAATACGTTTACGAAACCCCCGTGGACGAGCACATTCTGCATACCTTCCTGGTGTCCATGCGCAACTGCATGATCCCCAAAAACAAGTGGTTCCTGAAGATTGCCGACCAGCAAATGGACAAGCGCAACTTCGCCATTGCCGAGCAGGACCGGGTCGTGATCGAAAAGCTCGACCCGATATGCACGCCGGCCGAGCGCAGTACGCGCGAATTGCTGATGCCGGCCGACAAGGTGATCTGGCTCTACCGCGAGCGCCTGGAGCAGTGGGACGAGAAGGGCTGGCGCATCGACGCCGATGAGCTAAAGCGCATGCGCGCCAAGCGCAACGTGGTTTACGCCATTCCTTCGCCGGCGCGGCGCACATCCAAAGCCTGGGTGCTGGACCCCGTGCCGCTGGTCGAGCCCAAACCCACGGCGCAACCGCTGCGCGCCGTCGGCGCCTGACTGCTATCCCGGCTGCCGATTGGCGGCAGCGAGGGTTGACGCTTTAGGGTCCTGCTTTCGGGCGGGCTAACCGGCCAGCCCGGATACTTCACCGGATTCCGGGCTTCCCGGCGCAGTCTGTCGCGAGCCATCGCGTGCCCCCGAGCGCGTGGCCCGCAGGCGCTGGCGCACATCGCCGCCGATCGCCATCACGCAGGGCACATATACCAGCACCAGCGGCGGGGCCAACAGCAGCCCGAACACCAGCGTAATGGCCAGCGGCTGGACTAGCTGCGCCTGCAGGCTCCTTTCGAACAGGATCGGCGTGACTCCCACGATAGTCGTCAGGCTGGTCATCAACACCGGCCGCAGCCGCTCCCGGGCGCCGTGCTGCAGCGCTTCCAGAAGCGAATCGCCCTCGTCGCGGTGCCGCTGCACCGCCGATACCAGGATGATGGAATCGTTAACCAGCACACCCGCCAATCCCAGCAGCGCCACCAGGCTGAACAGGCTGAGATTGAAGCCCAGCGCCATGTGTCCGAGGATTGCACCCACCAAGCCGAAGGGGATCACGCTCATCACCACCAGCGGTGTGCCATAGCGTGCGAACACCCAGGCCAGCACGATATAGATACTGCCCAGCGCTACTATTGCGGCCATGCGGAAATCCGCCAGAGCTTCGCTCTGCTGCTCGGCTCGCCCCTTGAAGTTCACGGATACGCCGTATTGCTCCCGCATCGCGCGGATGATTCCCTGTTCTTCCATGGCGCGAATCACCTGCCCGCTGGTGGTGATGGCGGGATTCAGGTCCGCCGAAACGCTGACCTGCGTCAGTCCGTCAATGCGCCGAATCTGAGCGAAGCCCACACGCTGGCGCAGGTTGACGACTTCCGTGAGGGGCACTTCCTCGCCGCTGCGCGAGCGCAGGTACAAGCTACGCAGCCCGGATTGATCCGGGCCGGCTTCCGGCAGCTTCACCAACACCTTCAACTCTTCCTCGTCTCGCGGAACTCGATCGGCGAGGGCGCCTTCGTAGGCATTGCGGACCTGCCGCGCTACTTCCGCGGCGCTGAAGCCCATCGCCTCGCCGGCGGGGGTGATCTCCAGCAGCACCTCCTGTTTGCCGCGCGGCAAGTCGTCATCGACCGAATCCACGCCGGGCACTGCCACCAACCAGCGCTCTACGTAGCCGGATGCCGCCTTGAGGTCTTCCAGACTGCTGCCGGACAGACTCAGGTCCAGGTCGGCGCCGGGCGGCCCAGCAATCTGGCGTGAGAAGAAGATCAGCTTCTCCACTCCCGCCGCCCTGCGGGTCTCCTGTTTCCAGGCCTCGATGAACGCTTCGTTACGCACCGTCCGGATGTCGCCTGGCGCAAGCTCCAGCGTATATACACCCATGTGATCGCCGCTCACCTCCAGCGGCGCGTTACCCACGCCCGGATCGCGAGTGGCCACGGAGCCGACCCCGAACACCACCAACTCGCCCGGACCGGCGCCGAGCTGTTGTTCCGCAGCCCGCGCAGCGCGGCCAAGCTCCGCCACCATGTCTTCCGATTCGCGCCGCGGCGCGCCCGGCGCCAGGGCGAAGTTGGCATAGACGAGGTCCGACTCCGGGGCGGGGAAGAAATCGAAGCCTACGCGGCCGGTGCCCATCAGGGTGATGGATAGCAGGAACAGGCATACGGCGGTCGTGACGCTGGCATACCGTTGCCGCAGCGCGCCTTCGAGAAACCGGCTGAACAGACCGTCCCGGAAATGCTCGAAGCCGGCCTCGAATCGCTTGCGCCAGCGTGCCGGCGGGCGTTGCTTGGTCAGCGCGGTGCGCAAATGCATGGGCAGCACCAGAAAGCACTCCACGAGGCTGGCGAGGATGACCATGGCCAGGGTAATGGGCAGTTCCTTCACTACGCTGCCCACCTCTTCCTCGATCATGAGGATAGGCAGGAAGGCCGCCAGAGTGGTCAGCGAGGCCGCCATGACCGGTGGAAACATCACCCGCGAGGCGCGTTCGGCCGCTTGGCCGCCCGACATCCCCGCGGCATGCAGCTTGCCGGCATGCTCCGATACCACGATGGCGTCGTCCACGATGATCCCGATCCCCATGATCAGCGCGAACATGCTGATCATGTTGAGAGTCAATCCCACCGCGGCCATGCCCGCCATTGCGGCCAGGAAGGAAACCGGAATGCCTACCGCCACCCAGAAGGCAGGGCGCCCGCCCAGGAACAGGTAGAGAACGGCCAGCACCAGGAGCAGCCCGCCGAAGCCGTTGCTGAGCAGCATGTCTATCCGTTGCGTGACCTGATTCGCGAACACATCGAACAGGTCCACGCGCAGGCTGCTTGGCGCACGTGCCTTGAACTCCTCAAGGTAGCTTTCGACCAACTGTTGCGCCACCATGGAGTCCACGCCGCGGCTGCGCCGCACATTGAGGTTGATCGATGGATGTTCGCCCACCCTGCGCGCCACTTCGCCATCGGCGGGCGTTTCATGAATTCGCGCGATGTCTTTCAGGCGCAGCCGTTCGCCGGAATCGTTGGCCAGCACCTCCACCTCGCCCAGCTCGGCGGCGGTGCGCGCCCGGCGCTCGCTGCGGATCTGCCGGGATATGCGTTCGGTGTCCACGTTGCCGCCCGGCAAATCGAGACTGGAGCGGGCAATCCGCTGTGCGATGTCGTCCAGCGTGAGGTCGAGGCGGCGCAGAGTTTCGGCCGGAACCTCCACGCGCAACTCGCTTCTGCGCAGTCCGCTCATACGCACCGAACTGACGCCCCGCTGCAGCAGGTCGTTGCGGATTTCCCAGGCGTAGGACTTGAGGGCGCTCTCGCTGAATGGCCCGGAAATCTCAATGTTGCAGATCACTTCGCTGGGCTGCAGCAAGCGCACCACGGGCCGCTCCATTTCCTGCGGAAAGGTGGCCACGCGGGCTACCGCCGACTGCACATCGGTCAGCGCCTTGGCCATATTGCTGCCGAAGTCGAACCCTGCCGCAACCACACCCCGGCCTTCAAAGGCGGTCGCGTCAAGCTTGTCCACGTTGTCCAGGAGCAGCAGTTCGCGTTCCAGCGGCTCGATCACGTTCGACTGCATGTCCTGCGGGCTGGCCCCGGCCCAGGTAATGTCGATCTGGATCTGCTCCAACGTGAAGTCGGGCATCAATTGACGGTTGAGTTGCTGCACCCCGAGCAGGCCGAACAGGATCATCAGTGCCAGGATCAGGTTGCCTGCCACCTTGTGGCGGGCAAAGAACACGAGGAAGCGGCTGGATGCCATGCTTAGCGGTCCGCTAGTCCACGATCAGGGCGCGGGCATTGTCGCCTGCTTCGCGCAACTGGGTGATCACTACCTGCTCGCCATTCCTCAGCGGGTTCTCCGACGCTGCGCCCAGCAGCATCGTTTCGCCGTCGTAGCCGATCACTTCCACGGCACGTGTGCGCAGCCGCCCGTCCTGCACCACGAATACCTGGTTTTCCCCATACAGAGCGGTATCCGGCACCGGCGCCACCTGCGAGTACGCGCGGTCGTCCAGTTCGATGCGCACGAACGCGCCCGGTCGCAACGGCGTGTCCACCGAGGCGTCAAGCAATTCCGCAAACACGCGGATGCCCCCGCTGGCGGCGGCAATCTCGCCGCCAATGCGCTCTATGCGGCCTTGGTATTCGAGCTCGGTTTCGCCGATTTCCCAGAATATGCGCACCGCGCGGCCGGCAATGTTGCCTTCGGAAATTAAACGCCCGAACTGTTGGTTGGAGAGCGGGAATCCCGCCTCCAGCGAACCCGGATCGACGATTCTCGCCACCCGGTCCGTGGTCGATAGCTGCCGGCCCAGGTTGGCGGCCACATCCACCAGCACGCCGTCGTAGGGCGCAACCAGGCGCGTGTCGGCCAGATTGCGTTCGGCGCGGCGCGAACTGGCCTGGCTGCGTTCCAGCGCAGCGCGCGCCATTTCCAGTTCCAGCAGCGCCGTATCCCGCTGTTGGGTGGACACATTGCCTTCGCCAAACAAAGCTTCGATCCGCTCCATGTCCTGCTGCTTCAGCCTCAGTTGCGCTTCGGCTTCCACGGTTGCGGCCCGCTGTTCCGCCAGGGCGATTTCGTAGTCGAAGGGATCTACGCGCAGCAGCAATTCGCCCCGGCGCACCGCGGCGCCTTCACGAAAGTTTGCGCCCACTTCCACTATGGGGCCGGGGGCGAGCGCCCGGAGCTCGCTCTCGCGTCCGGCCACGATCTCCCCGTACAGCTTTAATACGGGGCGCAGATCCTGGAAACGGGCGGTGGCCACCCGCACCGGCCATTCCATTTCCACCTGTTCCACCGGCGCCATGCTGGGGCGCGTGAGCACCAGCATGGCTACAATTCCTGCGGTAGCAAGAAGGATCAGCAGCGGAAGGGTCTTGCGTCGCATCTGGTGCTATTGTGTACCATATTGTCGGTAAGTAGGTTCGGTTCCAAGCGTCCGCGCGGATTCGCCGGCGCGAAAACAGCCGATTTACCGTTATTCCGCTTGACATGCGTGACGCAATTGTGAGATTATGGGCCGTTCCGTCCACGGAGGGGTACCCAAGCGGTCAACGGGGGCAGACTGTAAATCTGCTGGCTCAGCCTTCGTAGGTTCGAATCCTACCCCCTCCAGTTTGTGGGAGGTGGCTGTATCCCCAGGATTTCTTGAGTACCCGGCTGGGGAACGGCCACAAATGGGTTTGTGGAGCATTGCGGGCGTAGTTCAATGGTAGAACCTCAGCCTTCCAAGCTGATGATGTGGGTTCAATTCCCATCGTCCGCTCCATCTGGAAGGGGGTGAATGTCGCCCACATAGCTCAGTCGGTAGAGCACTTCCTTGGTAAGGAAGAGGTCACCGGTTCAAGTCCGGTTGTGGGCTTTTTCATGTTTGTTTTGCAACTTCAGGCCGCGTTGCCGAGGCCGGTGCGCGGACAGGAGGAGAAGTGATGGCCAAGGCGAAATTCGAACGTACCAAGCCGCATGTAAACGTAGGCACGATAGGCCACGTGGATCATGGCAAGACGACTTTGACGGCGGCGTTGACGAAGATCATGGCAGCGCGTCATGGTGGTGAGATCAAGGCGTTTGACGAGATTGACAATGCTCCCGAGGAGCGCGAGCGCGGGATAACGATTGCGACGGCGCATGTGGAGTATGAGAGTGAGGGTCGTCACTACGCGCACGTGGACTGTCCGGGTCACGCGGATTATGTGAAGAACATGATTACGGGTGCGGCGCAGATGGACGGTGCGGTGCTGGTGGTGAGTGCGGCGGACGGTCCGATGCCGCAGACGCGCGAGCACATATTGCTGGCGCGTCAGGTGGGAGTTCCGTATATCGTGGTCTATCTGAACAAGTCGGACATGGTGGACGATGACGAGTTGCTGGAGCTGGTGGAGTTGGAGGTACGCGACCTGCTCTCGCAGTATGACTTTCCGGGTGACGACACGCCGGTGATTATCGGCAGTGCCTTGCAGGCCTTGGAGGGTGCGGAAGGCGATCGTGGGGTAGGCAGTGTTCAGGCATTGGTGGAGGCGATGGACAGCTACATTCCGGAGCCGGAGCGCGCGGTGGATGGTGCGTTTTTGATGCCGATTGAGGACGTATTTTCGATTGCCGGGCGTGGCACGGTGGTGACGGGCCGTGTGGAGCGTGGCGTGGTTCATGTGGGCGAGGAAGTTGAGATTGTGGGCATCAAGGACACGTCCAAGACCACCTGTACGGGCGTGGAGATGTTTCGCAAGCTGTTGGACGAGGGGCGAGCGGGCGACAATGTGGGCGTATTGCTGCGCGGTGTGAAGCGTGATGAGGTGGAGCGCGGTCAGGTTTTGTCGCGTCCGGGTTCGATTACGCCGCACACGCGTTTTGAGGCGGAGGTTTATGTATTGACCAAGGAGGAGGGCGGTCGTCACACGCCGTTTTTCCGAGGTTATCGTCCGCAGTTTTATTTTCGCACCACGGATGTGACGGGTGCGGTGACATTGCCTGCGGATGTTGAGATGGTGATGCCGGGCGACAACATACGCATGGAGGTGGACTTGATTTCGCCGATTGCGATGGAGGACGGTCTGCGCTTTGCGATTCGCGAGGGCGGACGCACCGTCGGCGCCGGCGTCGTCGCCAAGGTGGTGGAGTAGAGCGGCCGTTACCAACCGTTGAAACGCAGCAGGCCAGTAGCTCAATTTGGTAGAGCAGCGGTCTCCAAAACCGCAGGTTGGGGGTTCGAGTCCCTCCTGGCCTGCCAATCTCTGAGAGGTTCGCGCGCGTCAGGCGATGAAAGACAGCAACAACCCAATAAAAACCGGCAATTCACTCGACGCGGCGTGGCTGTTGCTCGCTGCGCTGCTGCTGGTGGGCGGCGTCTATGCCTTCTACTTCTTCGAGGACATGTCGATCCTCGTGCGCGTTGGAGGTGTGCTGCTGAGCCTGACGCTGGCCGCCGTGGTGCTGCTGCGCACCACCCGTGGCCAGGACGCCTGGCAGTTCGTCCAGAGCTCGCGCGTGGAATTGCGCAAGGTGGTATGGCCCAATCGCCAGGAGACCCTGCAAACCACCGCCACCGTGCTGGTGATTGTGCTGATCCTGTGCGTGTTCTTTTGGCTGCTGGACATGGGTCTGGCAGCTATTACCCGCTGGTTCACCAACGCCTAACCGGGGTCCGCGACGCCATGCACTGGTACATCGTTCAGTCGTACTCCAATTACGAGGAGAAGGTGAAAGAAGCCCTTCTGGAGCGCATTCGCCGCGAGAAAATGGAGCACAAGTTCGGCCGCGTCATGGTTCCCACCGAGGAAGTGGTGGAGATGCGCGAAGGTCGAAAGCGCCGGTCCTCGCGCCGTTTCTTTCCCGGCTACGTGCTGGTGGAGATGGACCTCGACGAGAGTTCCTGGTACCTGGTCAACAGCGTGCCGCGAGTGCTGGGTTTTGTGGGCGGCACCAGCGAGCATCCCGAACCGATCAGCCCGGACGAGGCCGACCGCATTCTGCAGCAGGTCGAGGAAGGCTCCGAGAAGCCCCGCCCCAAAGTGCTCTACGAGCCCGGCGAGGTGGTGCGCGTGGTGGACGGACCGTTCAACGATTTCAACGGCGTTGTGGAGCAGGTCAACTACGAGAAGAACCGGCTGCGTGTGGCCGTGCAGATTCTCGGCCGCTCGACCCCGGTCGAACTCAGTTTCGGCCAGGTGCGCAAGGCCTGATCCGGATTACCGTTCCGAGAGGCGCGAATTATGGCAAAGAACGTAATGGCACTGGTCAAGATGCAGGTCCCGGCGGGACAGGCCAATCCCAGTCCTCCGGTGGGGCCGGCGCTTGGTCAGCACGGCGTGAACCTGATGGAGTTCTGCAAGGCTTTCAATTCCCAGACTTCGAGTCTGGAGCCCGGCATGGTGACCCCGGTGGTCGTAACCATCTACAACGACCGCAGTTTCAGTTTCATCACCAAGACCCCGCCGGCGGCCGTGTTGCTCCGGCGCGCTGCCGGCGTGGACAAGGGAAGTGGCGTACCCAACCTCGAGAAGGTGGGCACAGTGACACGCGCTCAGCTTGAGGAAATCGTGCGCAGCAAGGAGCCGGACCTGACCGCTGCCGACATGGACGCCGCCGTGCGCACCATTGCCGGCACGGCGCGCAGCATGGGCTTGACCGTGGCTGGCGCGGAGGTTTAGGCATGGCCCGTTTGAGCAAGCGCCAGAAGGCGTTCCGCGAGTTGCCCGGGCGCAAGGAGGCGCTGCCCGTGGAGGAAGCCATTCGCGTGGTCCGGGAGGCGCCGGGCACCGCCTTTGGCGAGTCGGTGGATGTGGCCGTGAACCTCAACGTGGATCCGCGCAAGGCCGACCAGATCGTGCGCGGCGCAACCGTGCTTCCGTGCGGGCTGGGCAAGGAAGTCCGCGTGGCCGTGTTTGCTGACGGCGAGGCAGCCGAGGCAGCGGTGGAGGCCGGGGCCGACGCCGTGGGCATGGAAGATCTTGCCGAAGAAGTCAAGACGGGCAAGATCGAACACGATGTGTACATCGCCGCCCCCAACGCCATGCGCGTGGTGGGCGCGCTGGGCCGGGTGCTCGGCCCGCGCGGGCTGATGCCGAACCCCAAGTCCGGCACCGTTACTCCCAACGTAGCCGATGCCGTGCGCAACGCCAAGGCGGGGCAGGTGCGTTATCGCACCGACAAGTCGGGCATCGTGCATTGCTCCATCGGCAAGAAGAATTTCAGCGAGGAGGACATCCTCGCCAACCTGACGGCGCTGCTCGGCGAGTTGACCAAGGCCAAGCCGCCGGCAGCCAAGGGCGTTTACATGCAGCGCATCACCTTGTCCACAACCATGGGGCCAGGTGTGCGCGTCGATCAGTCCAGCATCAAGCTGCAATAGACGGAGCCCCAACCATGCCTCTGAACCTGCAGCGGAAAAAGGAACTGGTCGAAGACCTGCGCGCCACGGCCGAGAACGCCGTGGCCGCGGCGGCGGCCGACTACCGCGGTTTGAATGTCGCCGAGATGACCGATCTGCGCCGTCAGGCGCGCGGCGCCGGCGTTACCCTGCGGGTGGTCAAGAACACCTTGTCGCGGCGCGCGGTCAAGGACACGCCCTGCGAGAGCCTTGCCGAAGCGCTCACCGGCCCCATGCTGCTGGCCTTTTCGACCGATGATCCCGGCGCCATCGCAAGGCTTTTCAAGGACTTTGCGAAGCAGCACGAATTGCTGGAGCCGCGCGGCTTCGTGCTCGACGGCGTCCTGTATGCCGGCGATCAGACCGACCGCATTGCCACGTTACCGACGCTGGACGGCGCCCGCGCAAAGCTCTTGGGCGCGCTCAAGGCGCCCATGCAGAAACTTGCCGCGACGTTGGCCGAGCCCCCGGCGAAATTGGCCCGACTGCTGGAAGCACGCCGCGGCCAGGCAGGCGCCGATTGACGCTGGCGCCGCATCGAATTGCTGAACCAAATCCCGTAAGGAGTTAGTCATGACTGTAGGAAGAACCGAAATCCGCGAAGCGCTGGGCAAGATGCCGGTGCTCGAATTGGTCGAACTGATCAAGGAACTGGAAGAGGAGTGGGGCGTGAGCGCCGCTGCCGCCGTCGTTGCTGGTCCCGCGGCCGGGCCGGCCGATGAAGCTGGCGCCGCCGAGGAACAGACGGAGTTCACGGTGATGCTGCAGAGTTTCGGCTCCTCCAAGGTGGGCGTGATCAAGGCCCTGCGCTCCATTACCAGCCTCGGCCTCAAGGAAGCCAAGGACATGGTCGAGGGCGCCCCCGTTGCGGTCTCGGAGAATGTCTCCAAGGAAGACGCCGAGAAGTTCAAGGCCACGCTAGAGGAAGCCGGCGCGACGGTCGAAGTCAAGTAGTTGGGCATTGTCTGCCCACACTGGGAGCGAGGGTGTTCCCCCTCCGGCTTCGCGGCTGCGCCTCGGTCGCGCCCCTCTCGGCGCGGTCTTGCGGCTGCGCTTCGGTCGCGCCGCGCTTGGTCCGGCTATGCGGTTGCGCTTCGATCCCGCCCCACTTGGTTCCCTTCTTCCGGGAGACGCATGAATCCATCCATGGAGCTCGCTTCCGCCATCCTGGCTCCAACGCTCCCGGAAGAAGGGAACCAAGTGGGGCTACAGCGAGTGTGCAAGCTATCGCCCGCCAGCGGGAGCCTTTCTCGCATCCAATCTTTTGGGGAGCGTTGGAGCCAGGATGGCGAACCCGAGTTTCATGGGCCGGCTCGCGGCGAGTGTGCAACCAGTCGCCCGCCAACGGGAGCTTTTCTCGCATCCAACCTTTTTCGGGAGCGTTGGAGCCAGGATGGCGAACCCGAGCTTCATGGGCCGGCTCGCGGCGAGCGTACAACCAGTCGCCCGCCAACGGGAGCCTTTCTCGCATCCAACCTTTTGGGGAGCGTTGGAGCCAGGATGGCGAACTCGAGTTTCATGGGCCGGCTCGCGGCGAGCGTTCAACCAGTCGCTCTCCAGCGGGAGCCTTTCTCGCATCAAGCCTTTTGGGGAGCGTTGGAGCCAGGATGGCGAACCCGAGCCCACGGTCCGGACCACGGCGAGTTGTGCAAGCAATCGCCCTCCGGTGGGAGCCTTTCTCGCATCCAACCTTTTGGGGAGCGTTGGAGCCAGGATGGCGAAACCGAGCCAGGGATGGCGCCTCCCCAAAAGGTTGGATGCGAGAAAGGCGGTGGGAGAACCGCCAAGAATCACCAGCCGCTAATGTAGATTGCGAGGATTAACTGCGAATGACTTACAGCTATACCGAAAAGAAACGTATCCGCAAGAGCTTCGGAAAAAGCTCCACCGTGCTGGAGGTGCCGTACCTGCTGGCCATGCAGCGCGACAGCTACGCCCAGTTTCTGCAACTCGACACCCCTCCCAACGAGCGCGAGAATCACGGCTTGCACGCGGTGTTCTCGCAGATTTTCCCGATCGAGAGCTACACCGGCAACGTAGAACTGCAATACGTCAGCTACAGCCTTGGCGAGCCCTCTTTCGACGAGGAGGAATGCCGCCTGCGCGGCGCCACCTACGCGGCGCCGTTCAATCTCATGGTGCGCCTGGCGATTTTCGACCGCGGCAGCTCGCGAGCGGTCAAGGAAATCCGCGAACAGCAGGTTTACCTGGGCGAAATACCGCTGATGACCGAGCACTGCAGTTTCATTATCAACGGCACCGACCGGGTAATTGTGTCGCAACTGCACCGCTCGCCGGGCGTGTTCTTCGACCATGATCGCGGCAAGACGCATTCTTCCGGCAAGCTGCTCCACAATGCCCGCGTGATTCCCTACCGCGGATCCTGGCTGGACTTTGAGTTCGACGCCAAGGATTGCGTATATACGCGCATCGACCGCAAGAAGAAGATCCCGGCCACCGTTCTGCTGCGCGCCATGGAACTCTCCACCGAGGAGATTCTCGGCCTGTTTTTCGAGCGCGACGAATACCGGATCGACAAGAACGGCAAGGTCAAGATGCGACTGGTGCCGGCGCGGTTGCGCGGCCTCACCGCGCGCTTCGACATCGTGGCCGGCGGCGAAGTGATCGCGCCCAAGGACCGCCGCATCACCCAGCGCCACGTGCGCATGCTGGAAAAATCGCGGCTCAAGTGGCTGGAACTGCCCGACCTGCCCCAATACGCGGATGATGACGAAACGCCCGCGGCCGAGGAAAGCACACATCCGCTGTTGGGCGAGACACTCGCCTGCGACGTGGTGGACAAGGAAACCGGCGAAGTGCTGGCCGCCGCCAACGATGAGATCGATCACCAGGTCCTGCGCCGCCTTATCGCTCATGGCGTCGCGGAAATAAACACCATCTACGTCAACGAACTGGAGCACGGGCCCTATATTTCCTCCACGCTGCGCGTGGACGAAACCCGCAATCGCGACATGGCGCTGGTCGAAATATACAAAATGATGCGCCCGGGCGAACCGCCCACGCAGGAAGCCGCCAGGAACCTGTTCAATAACCTGTTCTTCAGCGCCGAACGCTACGACTTGTCGCGCGTGGGGCGGATGAAGTTCAACCGCCGCGTGGGCCGCGAGGAAACCACCGGCAGTTCGGTGTTGAGCCGCGAGGACATCGTTGACGTGATTCGCGTGCTGCTCGACATCCGCAACGGCAAGGACAACGTCGATGACATCGACCACCTCGGCAACCGCCGGGTGCGCTGCGTGGGCGAGATGGCCGAGAACGCCCTGCGTCAAGGTCTGGCGCGGGTCGAACGCGCGGTCAAGGAGCGCCTTTCGATGGCCGAAAGCGACGGCTTGATGCCGCAGGAAATGATCAACGCCAAGCCGGTATCGGCAGCCATCAAGGAATTTTTCGGCTCCAACCAGCTCTCGCAGTTCATGGATCAGAACAACCCGCTGGCGGAAACCACCCACAAGCGGCGGGTGTCGGCGCTGGGCGCCGGCGGTCTGACCCGCGAGCGAGCCGGGTTCGAAGTGCGCGACGTGCATCCCACCCACTACGGCCGGGTGTGCCCCATCGAAACGCCCGAGGGGCCGAATATCGGGCTCATCAATTCGCTGGCCGTGTATGCGCGCACCAACGAGTACGGCATCCTGGAGACGCCCTACCGGCGGGTCACCGACGGCAAGGTCACCAACGCCATCGATTACTTGTCGGCCATTGAGGAAGGCCAGTACGTTATCGCGCAAGCCAACGCCGCAATCACCGATGCCGGCGAGTTCAGCGATTCGCTGGTGCGGGTGCGCTATCGCAACGAGTCCACCCTGATGCCGCGCGAGCGGATCCAGTACATGGACGTGTCGCCGCGTCAAACCGTCTCGGTGGCGGCAGCCTTGATCCCGTTCCTCGAGCACGGCGACGCCAACCGCGCGCTGATGGGTTCGAACATGCAACGCCAGGCCGTGCCTACGCTGCGCGCCGAGCCGCCGCTGGTGGGCACCGGGATGGAGCGGGCCGTGGCGATCGACTCCGGTTCCTGCATCGTGGCGCGTCGCGGCGGCATGGTGGACTACCTCGATTCCTCGCGCATCGTGGTGCGCGTCGATCAGGAGGATGCCGGGTCCGGTCAGCCGGGTGTGGACATCTACAACCTGGTCAAGTACCAGCGCACCAATCAGAACACCTGCATGAACCAGCGCCCGCAGGTTCGTAGAGGCGACCGTGTGGAGGCCGGCGATGTGCTCGCCGACGGCGCCGCAACCAGCATGGGCGAACTGGCCCTGGGACAGAACCTGCTGGTCGCCTTCATGCCCTGGAATGGCTACAACTTCGAAGACTCGATCCTGATTTCGGAGCGCCTCGTGCATGAAGACCGTTTCACCAGCATCCACATCGAGGAGCTCACCTGCATGGCGCGCGACACCAAGCTGGGCGCCGAGGAAGTCACCGCCGACATCCCCAATGTGGGCGAGGCGGCGCTGGCGAAGCTCGATGAATCGGGAATTGCATACATCGGCGCTGAGGTCAAGGCAGGCGACATCCTGGTGGGCAAGGTCACGCCCAAGGGCGAGACCCAGTTCACGCCCGAGGAGAAGCTGCTGCGCGCGATATTCGGCGAGAAGGCTTCCGATATCAAGGATACCTCGCTGCGCGTTCCGGCCGGAATGGACGGCACGGTTATCGATGTGCGGGTATTCACGCGGGATGGCGTGGAAAAGGACAAGCGCGCCTTGGCCAACGAGGATCAGGAGTTGGCCGGCGTCAAGAAAGACCTTGACGATCAGCGCCGGATCCTCGAGGAAGACCTGTTTCAGCGCCTCCGTGAGCGCATCCAGGACAAGGTCGCCGACGGCGGACCGGACGGCTTCAAGCCGGGCAAGGTAACTGCCCGCAAGCTTGAGGCTCTGCCGCGCGAGCAGTGGTTCGAAATTGTCCTGCGCAACCGCAAGCTCAATGCCACGCTGGAGAGTGCGCGGGCGCGCCTGGAGGAGATCCGCGAGCAGATGGAGCGCCGCTACGCGGAAAAGGCCCGCAAGATCACCGCCGGCGACGAACTGGCCGCCGGGGTGCGCAAGATGGTGAAGGTGTACATGGCCGTGAAGCGCCGCGTTCAGCCCGGCGACAAGGTGGCCGGACGGCATGGCAACAAGGGCGTGATATCCACCATCGTGCCGGTCGAGGACATGCCCTACCTGGCCGACGGCACTCCGGTGGACATGGTGCTCAATCCCCTGGGTGTGCCCTCGCGGATGAACACGGGACAGATCCTTGAGTGTCACCTCGGATGGGCCGCCAAGGCACTGGGGCTGAAGATTGGCGAGATAGCGTCTCAGGATGGCGGCACACAGCCGCTGCGTGAGGTGCTGGAGGGGATCTACAGCTATTCTGCCGCCGGTTCCGGGCAGAGCGTGGAGTCGCTGAGCGACGAAGAACTCACCGAAATGGGCGGCAACCTGACTACCGGCGTGACCATGGCCACGCCGGTGTTCGACGGCGCCACCGAGACCGAGATCAAGGACATGCTGAAGCTGGCGGAACTGCCGGAATCGGGTCAGACCACGCTGTATGACGGGCGTACCGGAAAGGCCTTCGATCGCCCGGTCACGGTCGGCTACATGTACATGCTGAAGCTCAACCACCTGGTGGACGACAAGATGCATGCCCGCTCGACCGGACCCTACAGCCTGGTGACCCAGCAGCCGCTGGGCGGCAAGGCCCAGTTCGGCGGGCAGCGTTTCGGCGAAATGGAGGTCTGGGCGCTGGAGGCGTATGGGGCTGCCCACACGCTTCAGGAAATGCTCACCGTCAAGTCCGACGACCAGGCCGGCCGCAGCCGGATGTTCAAGAGTATCGTGGACGGTCGTCACCGGGTTGAAGCCGGCATGCCGGAATCCTTCAACGTGTTGGTGAAGGAAATCCGCGCGCTTGGCATCAACGTGGAACTGGCGCGCCGTTAGACCGATGCCGATTCCAGCCAGAAAAACTTCAGCGGTGCGGATCGAGAATCCGCGCCGACCCAGCAGCGAACAACCAGCAATTGCAAGGAGCGATGCATGAGAGAAATCACGCGCATGGCCCAGGCCACCCCCGGATTCGAAGACTTTGATTCCATCACCATCGGCCTCGCGTCGCCGGAGATGATCAAGTCCTGGTCGTGGGGCGAAGTACGCAAGCCCGAAACCATCAACTACCGCACCTTCAAGCCGGAGCGGGACGGACTGTTCTGCGCCCGCATCTTCGGTCCGCTGAAGGACTTCGAGTGCATCTGCGGCAAGTACAAGCGGCTCAAGCATCGCGGCGTGATTTGCGAGAAGTGCGGCGTGGAAGTGCGCGAGGCGCGGGTGCGCCGGGAGCGCATGGGGCACATCGACCTGGCCACGCCGGTGGCCCATATCTGGTTCCTGAAGTCCCTGCCGTCGCGCATTGGGCTGATGCTCGACATGACCATGCACGAGATCGAGCGTGTGCTTTATTTCGAAGCCTTCGTCGTCACCGATCCCGGCGACACCGACCTGGTTCAGGGCCAGCTCCTCACCGAGGAGCTCAAGCGCGAGGCGCTGGAGAAATACGGCCCCGTGTTCGAGGCCGAGATGGGGGCCGAGGCGATCCGCAAGTTGCTGCGCGAAGTGGACCTTGACGAAGCCATCGAGAAGGTGCACGGAGAAATCGACGCCACCGGTTCGGAAACCAAGATCAAGCGTCTCACCAAGCGTCTGAAGCTGCTCAAGGCATTCAAGGACTCCGGCAACCGGCCCGAGTGGATGGTGCTGACCCGGCTGTCCGTGCTGCCGCCGGAGCTGCGCCCGCTGGTGCCGCTGGAAGGCGGCCGCTTTGCGACCTCGGACCTCAACGACCTCTATCGCCGCGTCATCAACCGCAACAACCGCCTGCGCCGGCTGCTGGATCTCAACGCGCCGGAAATCATCGTGCGCAACGAAAAACGCATGCTGCAGGAGGCCGTCGACGCCTTGCTCGACAACGGCCGCCGCGGACGCGCCTTCACCGGCAGCAAGAAACGCGCGCTGAAGTCGCTGGCCGACATGATCAAGGGCAAGCAGGGCCGCTTCCGCCAGAATCTGCTTGGCAAGCGCGTGGACTATTCCGGGCGTTCGGTGATCGTGGTGGGCCCCACCCTCAAGCTGCACCAGTGCGGTCTGCCCAAGAAGATGGCGCTGGAGCTGTTCAAGCCCTTCGTGCTTTCGAAATTGCAGTTGTTTACCGACGCCACTTCGGTGAAGGCGGCGCGCCGACTGATCGAGCGCGAGGAGCCGATCGTCTGGGATTTCCTCGAAGAGGTCATCCGTCAGCACCCGGTACTGCTGAATCGCGCCCCCACTCTGCACCGCCTCGGAATCCAGGCTTTCGAGCCGTTGTTGGTGGAAGGCAAGGCCATCCAATTGCATCCGCTGGTTTGCACCGCCTTCAACGCCGATTTCGACGGCGACCAGATGGCGGTGCATGTGCCTCTGTCGCTGGAAGCGCAGCTCGAGGCCCGCGCCTTGATGATGGCGTCCAACAACATCCTGTCGCCGGCCAACGGCGAGCCGGTCATCGTGCCTTCCCAGGACGTGGTGCTGGGTCTCTACTACATGACCAGCAAGCGCATCAACGCCAAGGGCGAGGGCATGACTTTCAGCGGCCGCGACGAGGTGCATCGCGCCTACGAGACCGGGGCCGCCAACCTGCACGCCGCGGTGCGGGTGCGCACCGGTGGGCAGATGGTGGACACCACCGTGGGCCGCGCGCTGCTCGGCGCGCTGCTACCGGAGGAGCTGGATTTCGACCTGATCAACCGCACCATGAACAAGCGCGAGATCGGCAGCCTGATCAACGAGTGCTATCGGCGCGCCGGCCTCAAGAAAACCGTGGTGTTTGCCGACCGCCTCATGTACATGGGCTTTCAGTTCGCCACGTCGGCGGGTGTCTCCATCGGCATCAATGACATGGAAGTGCCGGAAGACAAGCCGGAAATCCTGGCCGAGGCCGAACGGCAGGTCAAGGAAATCCAGGACCAGCACTCGCAAGGTCTGGTTACCGATGGCGAGCGCTACAACAAGGTAGTGGACATCTGGTCGCACACCAGCGATCGCTTGGCGCGGGTGATGATGGACAACCTCGGCACCGAGCAGGTGGCCGACGCATCCGGCAAGGAAGTTACCCAGAAGTCCTTCAATTCGATCTTCATGATGGCCGATTCCGGAGCGCGCGGCTCGGCCGCCCAGATGCGCCAGTTGGCGGGCATGCGCGGCCTCATGGCCAAGCCGGACGGCTCGATTATCGAAACGCCGATCACCGCCAATTTCCGCGAGGGGCTGGACGTGCTGCAGTACTTCAACTCCACGCACGGCGCCCGCAAGGGACTGGCCGACACGGCCCTGAAAACCGCCAACTCCGGCTACCTCACGCGCAGGCTGGTGGATGTGGCCCAGGATCTGGTAGTGACCGAGGAGGACTGCGGAACATCCGCGGGCCTCGTTATGGAGGCGGTGCTGGACGGCACCGAGCAGATTCAGTCGCTGACCGACCGCATACTCGGTCGCGCCCTCGCCCAGCCGGTGGTTTCGCCGGTCAGCGGCGAGGAGTTGATCGCCGCCGGCGAATTGCTCGACGAGCGACTGACCGCGCTGATCGAAGAGCAGGGTGTGGAGCGGGTCACGGTGCGTTCGCCGATTACCTGCGAGACCCGCTTCGGTGTGTGCCGCAACTGCTATGGGCGCGACCTGGCACGCGGCAAGTGGGTGAACATCGGCGAGTCGGTAGGCGTGATCGCGGCGCAATCGATCGGCGAGCCCGGCACCCAGCTCACCATGCGCACCTTCCACATCGGCGGCGCCGCGTCCCGGACCGGGGCGCGCAGCAGCATCGAAGTGGGCCGCGCCGGCGTGGTGCGGCTGCAGAACCTCAAGACCTTGCAGCACAAGAGCGAGAAACGCCTGGTGGCCGTGAGCAACACCGGCGAGTTGGCCCTGGTGGACGCCGACGGCCGGGCGCTGGAGCGCCACAAGGTCAGCTACGGCGCCTCGATTCTGGTCAAGGACGGCGACCAGGTGAAAGCGGGCCAGACCGTCGCCACCTGGGATCCGCACAACCGGCCGATCATTTCCGAAGTGGTGGGCTGGGTTGAATTCGAGGATTTGCTCGAAGGCATTACCGTGGAGGAGCGGATCGACGAGCTTACCGGGCTGTCCAACGTGGCGGTCCTGGAACGCCGCCGCCGCCCGTCCTCGGGCGCCGACAAGGAACCGCGCATCCGGCTCACCGACAAGAACGGCGTGGTGCTGAACTTCGCCGGCACCGACGCGCCGGTTGAGCACAAGCTGCCGGAAGGCTCGGTTCTGGATCCTGTTCTGGCCGCCGCCTGGCAGGCTTCCCAGACACAGGAAGAGGACGGCAAATCGACCGCCAAGCGGCAGAAGGTGGTGACCGGCGACGTGCTGGCGCGGGTGCCGGCCAGCGAAGCCAAATCCATCGACATCACCGGCGGCCTGCCGCGGGTGGCTGACCTGTTCGAGGCTCGCAAGCCGCGCGAAGCGGCCATCCTGGCCGAGCACCACGGCGTGGTCAGCTTCGGCCAGGACACCAAGGGCAAGCGCCGGCTGATCATTGCCGACGAGCAGGGCGAGGAGGTCAAGATGCTGATCCCCAAGGAGCGCCCGCTCAACGTGTTTGGCGGCGAGCGCGTCGAGACCGGCGAGGTGATCGCCGACGGCGAGCCCAACGTCCACGACATCCTGCGTCTGCGCGGCGTACAGGCGATGGCCGAGTATCTGGTGGGCGAGATCCAGGCGGTGTACCGACTGCAGGGTGTGCGCATCAACGACAAGCACATCGAGGTGATCATCCGCCAGATGCTCAAGCGCGTCGAAGTGCAGGAGCCTGGCGACACGGGGCTGCTCAAGCGCGAGCAACTGGAACGCGCCCAGCTATTCGAGATCAACGAGCGCATGGAAGAGGAAGGCAAGGATCAGGCCACCTACCATCCACTGCTGCTGGGCATCACCAAGGCCTCGCTGGCGACCCGCTCCTTCATCTCCGCGGCGTCCTTCCAGGAAACCACCCGGGTGCTCACCGAGGCTGCCGTGATCGGCATGCGCGACGACCTGAAGGGCTTGAAGGAGAATGTCATCGTGGGCCGGCTGATTCCGGCCGGCACGGGCTTTCACTATCACCGCGAGCGTTTGCTGCGGCGCGAGAAGCGCCTGGAAATGGAAGCCGAGGAAGCCGCCGCCGAGGCCGCCGCAGAGACTGCGGAGAGCGCCGAGGCCGCGGAGGCTACCGCGGAACCGGCACCGGCCGTCCCCGCGTAAGCGGGCGAGGGCGGGTGCCCGGCGCTGAGGCAGCGCAGGACACCCGCCACCGCGGGCCTTCTTGCTTCCGCCTTACCAGGGCGGCATCGGCGTGTTGGTGCGGTGCCCGAATTCGAGGCGCGCCAGCAGGACCACCAGCAGCAGAGCGCCAACGGCAAACACGACGTCTCCCGGCACGCGCAACCAGACGAGCGCTTCCATTGCCTGCGAGTGCATCATTTCCGCTGTCCGCGCATACCAGTAGCCGTCCCTGAAGGACACCAGGCCCTGCAGGATTCCCTGCGGTAGCAGGGAGCCGAACACCATGAGCGCGAGCCCGCCGTTGAACAGCCAGAAAACCCACTGCAGGGCGCGGTCCGACCATCGGCAAGCCACTTGCGGCAAGTCGCGCCGGCACAGCAGCAGCAACCCTATGCCGAGCATCCCATATACGCCGAACAGCGCCGCATGCCCATGCGTTGGCGTGGTCATCAGCCCCTGCAGGTAGAACAGCGCCAACGGCGGATTTATCAGGAAGCCGAGCACGCCGGCGCCCACCAGGTTCCAGAAGGCCACCGCCAGGAAGAACATCAGCGGCAGGTGATAGCGCCGCACCCAGGGTGCATTTTTCTCCGCTCGCCAGTGATCGTGAGCCTCGAACGCGATCAGCACCAGCGGCACTACCTCCAGTGCGGAGAAAACCGCGCCCAGTGCGAGCACCGGCTCGGGCGTGCCCGCGAAATAGAGGTGGTGAAAGGTGCCGAGCACGCCGCCGCCCAGGAAGATCATGGCCGAGAACATCACGTAGAACGCTGCCGTGGAAGCCCTGAGCAGGCGCAGGTGAACGAAAACCCAGGCAATCCAGGCGGTTGCAAAAACCTCGAAGATGCCTTCCACCCACAGATGCACGACCAACCAGCGCCAATATTCGGCCACCGTGAGGTGCGTGTCGCGCTCGTATAGCAGTCCGGCTCCGAACAGCAGCCCGACGCCCGCCGACGACAGCAGCAGGAGCAACAGCAGGTGTTTGTCCGGCCCCGAGCGGCGGATTGCGGGCACGACGCAGCGCATCATCAGCCCCAGCCAGATCAGCAAGCCGGCGAAAATCAGTATCTGCCAGGCGCGGCCCATGTCGAGGTATTCGTAGCCCTGGTGGCCGAGCCAATAGACCAGCGCCGGGTTGGTCATGCGCCCCGTGATCGTGAGCCACTCGCCAACCAGCGATCCGACCACGCTCACCACCAGCGCCACCCACAGTATGTTCACGCCCAGTGCTTGCCGGCGTGGCTCGAACCCGGCGATCACCGGTGCCAGGTAGAGCCCTGCGCCCAGCCAGGCGGCCGCGATCCAGAGGATGGCAAGCTGCACATGCCAGGTGCGGGTCAGCGCATAGGGCGCGATGTCGGCCATCGGCAAACCATAGAGATTGTGGCCTTCCACGGCGTAGTGCGCCGTCACGGCTCCCACCCCGATCTGCAGCCCGATCAGCAGCGCTACTACCCAGACATACTTCACGACCGCGCGCATGGATGCTGTGGGCTGTGCGAACGCAAGCGGGTTCTCGTGCGGATAGCCTTCCTGGGGTTCGAGGTCTCGCCGCCATACCTGGCGTTCGCGCAGGAAGAACCAGCACAGTGCACCCGCCCCGGCAATCAGCAACACGACCGAGATGATCGACCACATGAAGGTGGAAGCGCTGGGTTTGTTGTTTACCAGCGGTTCGTGGGGCCAGTTGTTGGTGTAGGTGACCGAGTCGTCGGGGCGCAGAGTCGAGGCCGCCCACGCGGTCCACCACCACCAGGCAAACAGCGCGCGGATGTCCGCATCCGGCGCGGGACCAAGCGGCTGATTCGGGATGGCATAGGCTTCCCTGAGCGCCATCGCTTCGGCATTGTCTCCGGCTCCGCCGAACAACGCCGAATAGTGTTCCAGGATACTGTTGATGGCTTGCGCGCGCTCCGAAGAAATGATGATGCGGCCCGTTTCAGGATCGTGCGTGTTGACCCGGATACGTGCGGCATGGGCGGCAATTCTGGCGGCGCGCTCCGGTTCGTCGAGCGCGGCAAAACGCCCATCGGCATTCAGCATGGCCATCGATTCGCGGTGCAGCACATCGGCCGTCCAGTCGGGCGCCAGGTACGACCCATGCCCCCAAACCGAGCCCAATTCCATGCCCCCGAGTCGGCGCCACACATCGCGCCCTCTATCGATGTCCTCACGCGTGAACACAACAGTGGGCTGACCGCCATCGACCGCGATGACCTCGGTAGGCACGGGCGGCGCCACCTGGAACGCCCGGCCTCCCACCAGCAGCAGGGTGCCGAACATTACGATCATGAGGCCCGCAAAACCCGTCCAGAGCCGCGGGAGAGTAAAGATTTCCCGATAGTTCATGATTCACTCCCAATTTGCGTATGACTTACTTGATAAACTTGCTTACGGCATCACGTAGGCTTAGCACAGAATAACCGCAATTTCCGCTGCGGCAAGGCGCTCATTTCGGGGCCGCGAAACCGCCTCCGAATTGCGGATCGGACGGGGTAAGACAAGGTGCCATTTGCCTTGACTTCGCAGGCGAAAGCCGGATAATTTACGGGTTACGCGCTTGTGAATCGAGGCCGTCGGCAAGACAGCTTCAATGCGGTTCGCAGGCATGCTTTCGGTCACTAACAGACAGGGCGGCGCAGGAGCCAGACAAGCAGCATGTCCACGGTCAACCAGTTGGTGCGCAAGCCGCGTTCGCCGCGGCGCGCCAAGACCAGCGTTCCGGCGCTGGGGAACAGCCCGCAGAAGCGCGGCGTCTGCACCCGGGTGTACACCACCACGCCCAAGAAGCCGAACTCGGCGATGCGCAAGGTGGCGCGGGTGCGCCTCACCAACGGTTTCGAGGTCACCAGCTACATCGGCGGCGAAGGCCACAACCTGCAGGAGCACTCGGTGGTGCTGATTCGCGGCGGCCGCGTGAAGGATCTTCCGGGCGTGCGCTACCACACCATCCGCGGCACCCTGGATTGCGCCGGCGTATCCGACCGCCGCCAGGGGCGCTCCAAGTACGGCGCCAAGCGCCCACGCTGAGGTTCCAGGCGCCATGTCCCGCCGCTCCCGCGCCCCCAGAAGGCCCATCCTCGCCGACCCGCTCTATGGCAGTGAGCTGCTGTCGCGCTTCATCAACATGATTATGAAAAGCGGCAAGAAGTCGGTGGCGGAAAACATCGTCTATGGCGCCATAGACGTCATCTCCACGACCCGCAAGCAGAGCGCCGAAGAGGCGCTGGCGCTGTTGGAGCAGGGGCTGGAGAACGTCAAGCCGGCGGTGGAGGTGCGCTCGCGCAGGGTCGGCGGCGCCACCTACCAGGTGCCCGTGGAAGTGCGGACCACCCGGCGCGAAACGCTGGCGATGCGCTGGATGATCGAAGCGGCCCGCAAGCGCAGCGAAAAAACCATGGCCGAGCGCCTCGCGCGCGAGCTCATGGACGCTTCGGAAAATACCGGCGCCGCCGCGCGCCGTCGTGAGGAAACCCACCGCATGGCGGAGGCCAACAAGGCTTTCGCGCATTACCGCTGGTAGTCCGGCCCCGCGGCGCCAGGTCCTTGTTGTTCCGAGCCTCCTTCGGCTTTCACGGTATCGGTATCGAAGCATGCGCGCTACGCCCATCGACCGCTATCGCAACATCGGCATCATGGCCCACATCGATGCCGGCAAGACCACGACCACTGAGCGGGTGCTCTTCTATACCGGTGTTTCCCACAAGCTGGGCGAGGTCCATGACGGCGCCGCCATCATGGACTGGATGGAGCAGGAGCAGGAACGCGGCATAACCATCACCTCGGCGGCCACCACCTGCTTCTGGAGCGGGATGCGGCGCCAGTTCCCCGAACACCGCATCAACATCCTGGACACGCCGGGACACGTGGACTTCACCATTGAGGTCGAGCGTTCGCTGCGGGTGCTCGACAGTGCGGTGGCGGTGTTCTGCTCGGTGGGCGGCGTGGAGCCGCAATCGGAAACCGTTTGGCGGCAGGCCAATCGCTACCAGGTTCCGCGCCTGGCCTTCATCAACAAGATGGACCGCGTGGGCGCCGATTTCTTCCGCGTGGTGGGCCAGATCGAACGCCGCCTGGGCGCTCGCCCGGTGCCGGTCCAGATTCCGATCGGCGCGGAGGCGGATTTCGCCGGCGTAGTGGATCTGGTCGAGGAGCGCGCCATCTATTGGAGCCAGACGGACCTGGGCGCCAACTTCCGCGAAGAGCCGGTCCCGGACGAGCTCGCCGAACTCGCCGCCGAATGGCGCGAGCGCATGGTGGAGGCCGCCGCCGAGAGCGGCGATGAACTGATGGAGAAGTACGTGGGAGGCGCGCCGCTGTCGGCGGACGAAATTCGCGCCGGCCTGCGCAAGCGTACGCTGAACAACGAAATCGTGCCGACCATGTGCGGCAGCGCTTTTCGCAACAAGGGCGTGCAGGCGATGCTCGATGGGGTGGTGCATTACCTGCCGTCGCCGGCCGAGAAGCCGCCCATCGTGGGCCTGCTGCCCTCGGGCGAAAGCGCCGAGCGGCGCCCGGACGGCGATGAACCGCTGGCGGCGCTGGCTTTCAAGATCGCCAACGATCCCTACGTGGGCAACTTGTCTTTCATCCGCATGTATTCGGGCCGGCTTCGTTCGGGCGACAAGATCCTCAACGTCACGCGGGGCCGCAGGGAGCGCATCGGCCGGCTGCTGCAGATGCACGCCAACGAGCGCGCGGAGGTTTCCGAGGTCTGGGCCGGCGACATCGTCGCCGCGGTGGGCCTGAAGGAAGTCACCACCGGCGACAGCCTCTCCGACATCGGCCAGCCCATCACGCTGGAGCGGATCACCATCCCCGACCCGGTCATACATGTGGCGGTGGAAGCGCGCACCCGCGCCGATCAGGAGAAGATGGCGGTGGCCTTGCAGAAGCTGGCTCGCGAGGATCCGTCCTTCAAGGTGTCCACCGACAAGGAGTCCGGCCAGACCATCATCGCCGGCATGGGCGAGCTGCACCTTGAGATTCTCGTGGACCGCATGCGCCGCGAGTTCAACGTCGAGGCCAATGTAGGCCGCCCGCGGGTTTCGTACCGCGAGACGATCCGCGCGACGATCGAGCAGGAGGGCCGCTTCGTTCGTCAAACCGGCGGCCGCGGCCAGTTCGGTCATGTGTTCCTGCGTCTTGAGCCGCTGCCCTCCGGGCAGGGCTACGAATTCGTTAACGAGATCACCGGCGGCGTGATCCCCAGGGAGTTCATCCCGGCAGTGGACAAGGGCGTGCAGCAGCAGATGGCCGAAGGCGTGCTTGGCGGCTATCCGGTCGTCGATCTGCGCGCCACGCTCTATGACGGCTCCTTCCACGAAGTGGATTCCAGCGAAGTGGCGTTTCGGGTGGCCGCCCAGCAGGCGTTGCGCGACGGCATGAAGCGCGCCCGCCCGATCCTGCTCGAGCCCACCATGAAGATTGAGGTGGTCACGCCCGACGATTACATGGGCGACGTGAGCGCCGACCTGCAGCGCCGCCGAGGCGAGCTGCACAGCATGGAGGAGTCGCCGTCGGGCAAGGTGGTGCGCGGCGAGGCGCCGCTGGCCGAGATGTTCGGCTATGCCACCACGCTGCGCTCGATGTCGCAGGGCCGCGCCACCTATTCGATGGAATTTTCCCGTTACACTCCGGTTCCCGCCAAGCTGGCGGCGGATATCGCCGCCGGCAGTTGAGGAACGCCCACACCCCAAGGAGAAATGCACTGATGGCCAAGGCGAAATTTGAGCGGACCAAGCCGCATGTAAACGTAGGCACGATAGGCCACGTGGATCATGGCAAGACGACGTTGACGGCGGCGTTGACGAAGATCATGGCGGCGCGTCATGGTGGTGAGATCAAGGCGTTTGACGAGATTGACAATGCTCCGGAGGAGCGCGAGCGTGGGATAACGATTGCGACGGCGCACGTGGAGTATGAGAGCGAGGGTCGTCACTATGCGCACGTGGACTGTCCGGGTCATGCGGATTATGTGAAGAACATGATTACGGGTGCGGCGCAGATGGACGGTGCGGTGCTGGTGGTGAGTGCAGCGGACGGTCCGATGCCGCAGACGCGCGAGCACATATTGCTGGCGCGTCAGGTGGGTGTTCCGTATATCGTGGTGTATCTGAACAAGTCGGACATGGTGGACGATGACGAGTTGTTGGAGCTGGTGGAGTTGGAGGTGCGCGACCTGCTCTCGCAGTATGACTTTCCGGGTGACGACACGCCGGTGATTATCGGCAGTGCCTTGCAGGCCTTGGAGGGTGCGGAAGGCGATCGTGGGGTAGGCAGTGTTCAGGCATTGGTGGAGGCAATGGACAGTTACATTCCGGAGCCGGAGCGCGCGGTGGATGGTGCGTTTCTGATGCCGATTGAGGACGTATTTTCGATTGCCGGGCGTGGCACGGTGGTGACGGGTCGTGTGGAGCGTGGCGTGGTTCATGTGGGCGAGGAAGTTGAGATAGTGGGCATCAAGGACACGTCCAAGACCACCTGCACGGGCGTGGAGATGTTTCGCAAGCTGTTGGACGAGGGGCGTGCGGGCGACAATGTGGGCGTATTGCTGCGCGGTGTGAAGCGTGATGAGGTGGAGCGCGGTCAGGTATTGTCGCGTCCGGGTTCGATTACGCCGCACACGCGTTTTGAGGCGGAGGTTTATGTATTGACCAAGGAGGAGGGCGGTCGTCACACGCCGTTTTTCCGAGGTTATCGTCCGCAGTTTTATTTTCGCACCACGGACGTTACGGGTGCGGTGACATTGCCTGCGGATGTTGAGATGGTGATGCCGGGCGACAACATACGCATGGAGGTGGACTTGATTTCGCCGATTGCGATGGAGGACGGTCTGCGCTTTGCGATTCGCGAGGGCGGACGCACCGTCGGCGCCGGCGTCGTCGCCAAGGTGGTGGAGTGATTGCGGGCCGCGCCCGCATGTGCAGGAGTAGTTGAACATGGCAGAAACGCAAAACATCCGAATCCGCCTGAAGGCATTCGATCATCGCCTGATCGATTCGTCGGCCCGCGAAATTGTCGAGACCGCCCGCCGCACCGGCGCCAAGGTGCGCGGGCCGGTGCCGCTGCCCACCCGCAAGGAGCGCTTCACGGTGCTGATCTCCCCGCACGTCAACAAGGACGCGCGCGACCAGTACGAGCTGCGCACCCACAAACGTCTGCTGGACATTATCGAGCCCAGCGACAAGACGGTGGACGCGCTGATGAAGCTCGAACTTCCTGCCGGCGTGGATGCGCAAATCCGCTTGAATTAGCGCATTGGCATGGCTAAAATAACTCGTCTTTACCCTCGCCTATGTCAGGCGGGGTTGTGCCTCTTCTAGAGCCACCGGCATGAGCATTGGTTTGATCGGCCAAAAGCGGGGAATGACGCGCCTGTTTACGGAGGACGGGGTCAGTGTGCCCATCACCGTGATCGAGGCCAGCCCCAACCGCGTGACCCGCCGCCGCACCCCGCAACAGGACGGCTATGCGGCCATCCAGGTGACGGTGGGCGAGGCGCGCAAGGCCCCGGGCAAGGCCGCGGCCGGTCAGTATGGCGGTCAGTCGCCCGGCAAGGGTCTCTACGAGCATCGCCTCGCCGATCCCGGCCAGCTCGAAAGCTACGAACCCGGCTCCGAACTCACCGTTGCCCTGTTCTCGCCCGGCCAGCGGGTGGACGTGACCGGAACCACTATCGGCAAGGGTTATGCCGGCACCATCAAGCGCCATCATTTCCGCGGTCAGGACGCCACGCACGGCAATTCCAAGGCCCACCGCGTGCCGGGCTCGATCGGCCAGAACCAGACTCCGGGCCGAGTGTTCAAGGGCAAGAAGATGTCCGGACACCTTGGCGCGGTGCGGCGCACGGTGCAGAACCTCGAAGTGATGCGCATCGACGAGGAACGCAATCTGATTCTCGTGAAGGGCGCCATTCCGGGCCACGCCATGGGCCGTGTACTGGTGCGACCCGCGGTCAAGACCCCGATGCAGACCCAAACCTCCCCCAAGGCTTGAACGATGAACGCAGCGGCTACGGAAAACAAGGGGCGGAAAAGTTCTACAGCCGCTGGCAAAGCCAAGAGCCGGCCCACGAGAATGGTTTACAAGCCTTTCTCCAGCGACGTGCCGTTCAACGAGTCGCTGGTCCACCAGGCGGTTGTAACCTGGCTGGCAGGTGCCCGGCAGGGCACCAAGGCACAGAAGAACCGTAGCGCTGTGCGCGGCGGCGGCGCCAAACCCTGGCGCCAGAAGGGCACCGGACGCGCCCGCGCAGGCACTCGTTCCAGCCCGATCTGGGTTGGCGGCGGTCGTACCTTCGCGGCCCAGCCGCGCTCCCACTCCAGGAAGATCAACCGCAAGATGTACCGCGGCGCAATGCGTTGCCTGCTCGCGGAAGTGGCGCGCAGCCGGCGGCTCACGGTGGCCCGCGAGCTGGCCCCGCCCGATTGCCGCACGGCCTCGGCCGTGGCCCTGCTCAAGGAACTCGAGTTCCCCGGCGGGGTGATCGTGGTGGAGTCCTGCGACCAGTATCCGGAGTTGTGCCTGGGCGTCCGCAACCTGCCCGACGTGGACATCATCGACCTGCGCCAGGTCAATCCGGTGGTGTTGGCCGGTTCGGGGCGGATGCTGTTTACCGAAGGCGCGTTCGATCAACTCAAGGAGCGCCTGCAATGAGCGCCGCTGAACTGTCGGAGCGCTTGCTGAACGCCATCCGGGCGCCGCATCTGTCGGAAAAGGCCCTGAACCTGGCGGAAAGCGGCGGACGCAAGCAACTGGCGTTCCGGGTCGCCACTACCGCCACCAAGCCCGAAATCGCCGAGGCGGTGCGGCAGATATTCGACGTGCAGGTGGATTCGGTCGCGGTGATCAATTGCAAGGGGAAGCGCAAGCGCCGCGGGGGCAGTATGGGCCGCCGGGCGGCCTGGAAAAAGGCATACGTCACCCTGGCCGCGGGCCAGGACCTCGACTTCGTGGCCGGCGAATAGGCAGGTATCGGTCATGGCGCTCAAACCTCTGAATCCGACCTCTCCCGGGCAACGCTTTGCGGTGCGGGTGGTCACGCCCGAGTTGCACAAGGGCGCGCCCTACGGGCCGCTCACGCGACCCTTGCCTGGCCGAGGCGGACGCAACAACGCCGGGCGCATCACCACCCGGCATCGCGGCGGTGGCCACAAGCGCCGCTACCGCATCATCGATTTCCGCCGCAACAAGGACGGTATTCCAGCCCGCGTCGAGCGCCTGGAATACGATCCCAACCGCAGTGCGCACCTGGCGCTGCTGGCCTACGCCGACGGCGAGCGTCGCTACATCCTGGCGCCCGACGGGGTCAAGCCGGGCCAGCAGTTGTTATCCGGCCTGGATGCGCCCATCCGCGTGGGCAATTGCTTGCCGCTGAACCGCATTCCTCTGGGAACGCAAATTCACAACATCGAAATGAAGCCCGGAAAGGGCGGCCAACTGGCCCGTGCCGCCGGCGCCTCGGCCCAGTTGGTGGCGCGCGAAGGCCCGCACGCCACTTTGCGCATGCGGTCCGGCGAAATGCGCAAGGTAGCGGCCGTGTGTCGCGCCACTATCGGCGAGGTGGGCAACAACCAGCATGGCCTGCGCAAGGACGGCAAGGCTGGCGTCAAGCGTTGGCGGGGCATACGCCCCACCGTGCGCGGCGTGGCCATGAATCCGGTCGATCACCCGCATGGCGGCGGCGAGGGCCGTTCCTCCGGCGGGCGTCACCCGGTAAGTCCCTGGGGCGTACCGACCAAGGGCTACCGCACCCGCCGTCGCAAGGGCGTCGAGCGCATGATTGTGCGCCGCCGCAAGGGCCGGTAGGGGATCCGGTCATGCCCCGTTCCCTGCGCAAAGGCCCGTTCGTGGATCTGCACCTGATGAAGAAGGTGCAAGTCGCCGCCGCCAATCGCAGCCCGCGGCCGATCAAGACATGGTCGCGGCGCTCGATGATCGTGCCCGACATGGTGGGGCTCACGATTGCCGTGCACAACGGACGCGACCATATCCCGATCCTGATTTCGGAAAACATGGTGGGCCACAAGCTCGGCGAGTTTTCCCCCACGCGCACCTTTCGCGGTCATTCCGGCGACCGCAAGGCCAAGGCCACTTAGGGCCGGGGCAGGTTCACTATGGAAGTATCCGCCCGTCTGCGCTTCGCCCGCATCTCCACGCGCAAGACGCGCCTGGCCGCGGGTCTCATTCGCGGCCTTGCCGTGGAGGAGGCCGCCGACGCCCTGGCGTTCACGCCGCGTCGCGCCGCGACCCTGCTGGGCAAGGTGCTCAACTCGGCTATTGCCAATGCGCAAACCAATTTCGGCGCCGACATCGACGAGCTGCGCGTGAGCGAGGTGCTGGTGGACGAGGCCAAGCCATTCCGGCGTTTTCGCGCCCGGGCCCGCGGGCGCGGCGCGCGTATCCTCAAACCCCAGACGCATATCAGCGTCACGGTATCGGACGAATAAGCAGAACGGCGACGCGCATGGGCCAGAAAGTCAATCCCATAGGTATCCGGCTGGGCATTTCGCGCCCCTGGTCGTCGGTCTGGTATGCCGATTCGAAGACCTTCCCGTCGCTGGTCGAATCCGATTACCGGATCCGCGAGTTGCTGCGGCGGCGCCTGAAGGACGCCGCGGTCAGCCATATCGACATCGAGCGGCACCGCGAGAGCACCCAGATCCAGATCCACACCGCCCGTCCCGGCACCGTGATCGGCAAGAAGGGAGAGGACATCGAGAAGCTGCGCCGCGATCTGGCCAAGCTGATCGGCACGCAGTTGCACCAGGTGCGCGTGAATATCAACGAAATCAAGAAGCCCGAGCTGCATGCCCGCCTGGTGGCCGAGAACATCGCCTCGCAGCTCGAGCGCCGCGTCATGTTCCGTCGCGCCATGCGCCGCGCGGTCAGCACCACCATGCGTTTGGGCGCTCTGGGCGTAAAGGTCAAGGTGTCGGGCCGGCTGAACGGCGCGGAAATCGCCCGTTCGGAGTGGTACCGCGAAGGCCGCGTGCCCTTGCATACTTTCCGCGCCGACATCGACTACGGGGTGGCCGAAGCGTTCACCACCTATGGCGTGGTGGGCGTGAAGGCGTGGATATTCCGCGGCGAAAAGAGTTCACCGGAGGAAGCGCCGGCCACGGCGGAAGCGACGCCGACCGTGGCGGCCACACCGGCCACACCGGGCGCGCCGGCCGCGCCAGCAGCGCCGGCCGCGCCAGCAGCGCCGGCCGCTCCAGCAGCGCCGGCCGGTGAGCCGCCGGCCCAGGTAACGCCGTCATGATGCAGCCCAAGCGCACCAAGTATCGCAAGATGCACAAAGGCCGTAACCGCGGTCTGGCGCAGCGCGGCAACTTCGTGGCCTTCGGCGAATTCGGCCTCAAGGCCACCACCCGGGGGCGGATCACGTCGCGCCAGATCGAGGCTGCGCGCCGCGCGCTGACGCGCCGCGTACGCCGCGGGGGCAAGGTGTGGATTCGCATCTTCCCCGACAAGCCCATCACCCAAAAACCGCTGGAAGTGCGCCAGGGCAAGGGCAAGGGCAATGTCGAATACTGGGTGGCGCTGGTGCAGCCGGGCCGCCTGCTCTACGAAATCGAGGGCGTGCCCGAACCGCTGGCCCGCGAGGCGTTCCGGTTGGCTGCCTCGAAACTGCCGGTGGATACCGCGTTCGTCCAGAGGCAGCTCCAATGAAGACTGCCGAACTCAGGGAAATGGACGCCGCCGGACTCAAGCAGCGACTGCTTGAGCTGCGCCGCGAGCAACTGCAGATGCGCTTGAGCCAGGCCACGGGCCAGGAGGCGCGCGTGCATCGCCACCGCGAACTGCGGCGCGACATTGCGCGCGTCAAGACAATCATGCGCGAGGCGACCGCGTCATGAGCGCGTCCGAACGCATTGCACGGGTCTTGCCCGGCGGCTCCGACAAGACCCGCCGCGTGGCTGTCGAGCGCGTCGTCAAGCATCCGATGTACGGCAAGTACGCGCGGCGCACCACCCGCATGCTCGTGCACGACGAGAGCAACGTTGCGCGCGAAGGCGACCTGGTAGCGATCGTCGAGGGGCGCCCCGTGTCGCGCCGCAAATCATGGAGACTGGTCCGCGTGCTGAGACGAGCGGACGGGAGCACCGAGTGACGGCGGGAGTACGCGGCCATGATTCAAGCCCAAACCGTATTGAACGCGGCCGACAACTCCGGCGCGCGCAAGCTGCAATGCATCAAGGTGCTCGGCGGTTCGCGCCGGCGCTATGCGCGCATCGGCGACGTGATTCGGGTCACGGTAAAGGACTCGGTGCCGCGCGGTCGGGTGCGCAAGGGCGAGCTCTACCACGCCGTGGTGGTGCGCACCCGCAGCGGCGTCCGGCGTCCCGACGGTTCGCTGATACGCTTCGACGGCAATGCCGCGGTGCTTCTGAATCCGCGTCTGGAGCCGGTCGGCACGCGCATCTTCGGACCCGTAACGCGCGAACTGCGCTCGGCCCGTTTCATGAAGATCGTGTCGCTGGCTCCGGAGGTGCTCTGATGCTGGCGCAGCAACTCCACGACGCGGCTGTCCAGCCCACGGCAAGCGCCCATTCGTTCAGGCCTTCGGGAGCATTCTCATGCAGCGCTTGAAGTCGGGCGACGAAGTGATCGTTATTGCCGGCGCGCACCGCGGCGAGCGGGGCGTGGTGCGCAAGCTCGTGGGCCGCGAGCGGGTGCTGGTCGAGAACGTCAACCTGGTGCGCAAGCACCGCAAGCCCAACCCGCAGCAGAACCAGCCCGGCGGCATCGTCGAGGAAGAGCGGCCTTTACACGTGTCCAATGTGGCGCTCTACAACCCGCGCAACGAGAAGGCCGGTCGTATCGGCGTCAAGGCGCTGGTCGAGGGTCGGCGCGTACGCTACTTCAAGAGCGACGGCGAGGTTATCGATTCCACATGAACGCGCTGCAGCAAACCTACCGTACCGAAATGGCCCCGCGGCTGATGCAGCGCCTTGAGCTGAGCAACCCCATGCAGGTCCCGCGGATCGCCAAGATCACGCTCAACATGGGTGTGGGCGATGGCGTGTCCGACCGCGGCGTAGTGAAGAAAGCCGCCGAGGACCTCACGCTGATCGCCGGGCAGCGCGCCGTGATCACGCACGCGCGCCGCTCCGTGGCCGCCTTCAAGCTGCGCGAAGGCTTTCCCATAGGCTGCAAGGTTACGCTGCGCCGCGCGCGCATGTACGACTTTCTGGAGCGCCTGGTGAACGTGGCGATTCCGCGCATCCGCGACTTCCGCGGTCTCGACCCGCGTTCCTTCGACGGGCGCGGCAACTACAGCATCGGCGTCACCGAGCAGATCATTTTTCCCGAAATCAACTACGACAACATCGACGTTATACGTGGGCTGGATATTGCCATTACCACTACGGCGGTGGACGACGAGCAGGGCCGCGCGCTGCTCGACGAGTTCAAGTTTCCCTTCAAGAGGTAAGCCCGCATGGCCAAGACCAGCATGGTGGAACGCGAGCGCAAGCGCCTGCGCACTGTGCAGCGCTACCGGGAGCGCCGCGAGGCCTTGAAGCGCATCATCAAGGATCGCTCTTCCAGTCCCGAGGCCCTGGCCGAGGCGCTGGAGGCTCTGCAGCGCCTGCCGCGCGATTCCAGTCCCGCGCGCCTGCGCAACCGCTGCGCCATAACCGGGCGCCCCAGAGGTTATTTCAAGAAGTTCGGCATAAGCCGCAACAAGCTGCGCGAGGAAACCATGTTCGGCAACATCCCCGGCGTCAGCAAGGCTTCGTGGTGACGGCATGAGCATGCAGGATCCCATATCGGACATGCTCACGCGCATTCGCAATGCGCAGAAGGCCGGGCACGAGCAAGTGTCCATGCCCGGGTCCGGGATCAAGGAATCCATTGCCCGGGTGCTGGAAGCCGAAGGCTATATCGAGGGCTTCGAGTCCTCCGGCCAGCCCGGCCCCGAGCGCACCCTGCGCATCGATCTCAAGTACGAGCAGGGCGAGCCCGTTATCCGCCGGCTGGAGCGCGCTTCCCGGCCCGGATTGCGGCTCTACCGCGGCGCCGACGCGCTGCCGCGGGTCATGGGCGGTCTCGGCGTTGCCGTGATTTCCACCTCCAAGGGCGTAATGAGCGACCGCGAGTCCCGCGCGGCCGGGCAGGGCGGCGAAGTGCTCTGCATTGTCAGTTAGCCGGCCCGGGTTCTCAAGGAAGTATCAACCATCATGTCCCGCCTGGCCAAGAGACCCATTCCCGTGCCCGCCGGCGTAACCGCCAGCCTGGCCAACGGGCTGCTGGTCGCCAAGGGACCCAAGGGCGAGGATAGCGTGGCCGTGCACAGCGAGATCGACATGCGCCTCGACGATGGCGCAGTGAGCGTGAAGGCCCGCTCGGGCTCGCGCCTGGCGCGCAGCATGACCGGCACCACCTGCGCCTTGGTGCGCAACCTGTTCACCGGCGTCACGGCAGGCTTCGAGCGGCGCCTGCAACTGGTAGGCACCGGCTACCGGGCCGAGGCCCAGGGCAGCAAGCTGGCGCTGCAGCTCGGATTTTCGCACCCGGTCGAGTACCAGGTAGCGGAGGGCGTATCGGTGAAGACGCCGTCGCAGACCGAAATCGTGCTGGAATCGGTCAATCGCCAACGGGTCGGACAGACGGCCGCGGAAATCCGCGCCATCAGGCCGCCGGAACCCTACAAGGGCAAGGGCGTGCGCTACCGCGGCGAACAACTGCGCCTGAAGGAAGCGAAGAAGAAGTAGGTATCAAGGATAGCGAGCATGGCCATCGACAAGAGGACCGCCCGCGCCCGCCGCGCCCGCAAGACGCGCGCCCGCATCGCCCGCCTGGGCGTAGCGCGGCTGTGCGTGCATCGCAGCGCGCGGCACATTTATGCGCAACTGATCGCTCCCGAGGGCGGCCGGGTTCTGGCCACCTGCTCCACGCTGCACCTGCGCGGCGAACTCGACAACACCAGCAACGTGGCGGCGGCGGCGGCGGTTGGCAAGCGCCTGGGCGAGCAGGCCCTGGAGGCGGGCGTGAAGGCGGTCGCATTCGACCGCTCCGGGTTCCGCTTCCACGGCCGGATCAAGGCGCTGGCCGATGCGGCCCGCGAGGCGGGACTGAAGTTTTAGCCCGGACCAAGGAGCCGGCGGCGAACCATGGCGAACGAAAACGAAACGCGCGAAGACCTGCTCGAGAAGCTGGTCTATGTCAACCGCGTGGCCAAGGTGGTCAAGGGCGGCCGTCAGTTCGGCTTTACCGCGCTCACCGTGGTCGGCGACGGCAACGGTGCGGTGGGCTTCGGCCACAGCAAGGCGCGCGAGGTGCCGCTGGCGATCCAGAAGTCGCTGGCCGAAGCGCGCATCGAGATGAAGCCGGTGAAGCTGCGCCGCGGAACCCTGCATTACGCCATGACCGGCCGCCACGGCGCCACCCGCGTCTATATGCAGCCGGCTGCCGAGGGTACCGGCATCATTGCAGGCGGCGCCATGCGCGCAGTGTTCGAGTGCTGCGGCGTGCGCAATGTGCTGGCCAAGTCGTACGGTTCGCGCAACCCCATCAACGTGGTGCGCGCCACCATCAAGGCGCTGCATGCGGTCCGCTCGCCCGGCCAGGTGGCGCGCGCGCGCGGCAAGGCCGTCAAGGAAATTCTGGCATGAAGAACATGTCCGGGAACTGTTGCAGCGGTTGCAGGCTCACGGGAGCGGCCGGGCGCCGTCAGGCTCATGGCTGAAGCGAAGCGCAAGAATCTTCGCCTTACGCTCACGCGCAGCCTGAATGGGCGCCTGCGCAAGCACCAGTCTTGCGTACGCGGCCTGGGGCTGCGGCGCATACACCAGAGCGTCACCGTGCCGGCCACGCCCGAGAATCTCGGCATGATCAACAAGGCGTCGTACATGCTGCGCGTGGAGGCGCTGGACTGATGCTGAACAGCCTCTCGCAAGCCGGTGGCCGCAAGCGGCGCAAGCGCGTCGGAAGAGGCGCCTCGGCCGGCGGCGGCAAGACCTGCGGCCGCGGCCAGAAGGGCCAGCGTTCGCGTTCGGGGTCCGGTCGCATGCGCGGTTTCGAGGGCGGGCAGATGCCGCTGCAAAGGCGCCTGCCCAAGGTCGGCTTTCATTCGCGCAGCGCGCGCCGCGTGGCGCGGGTGCGCACCGGCGAACTGGCGCGCTTCGGGGCCGCCAGCATTGATCTTGCGCTGCTCAAGAAGCACGGCCTGGCCCGCTTCGACACCCGCGTCGCCAAGGTGTTCCTGAGCGGCCCGATAACAGCGCCCGTAAAGCTGGTCGGAATCGCCGCCACCGCCGGCGCCCGCAAGGCCATCGAGGCGGCCGGCGGATCGGTCGAGCCCCTCGCCGATGCAGGCGCAACGCAAGCTGCAGCGTCCGAGGAGCAGGACTGATGGCGCGGCGCGGAGCCGGCGGTGCCTTCAATCCCGCCTCGGCGCTGGGCGAAGCCACGCGCTTTTCCGACCTGCGCAAGCGTTTGATGTTCCTGGCAGGCGCGCTGATCGTGTATCGCATCGGCGCCTTCATTCCGGTGCCGGGGGTCGATCCCGACGCGCTCGCCCAGTTCTTCCAGCAGCAGGAAGGCACCATCCTGAGCATGATGAACATGTTCTCCGGCGGTGCGCTGGAGCGGCTTTCGATCTTCGCGCTGGGCATCATGCCCTACATCTCGGCGTCGATCATCATGCAATTGGCCGGCGTGGTGGTTCCCACCCTGGCCCAGCTCCGCAAGGAAGGCGAGTCCGGCCGCCGCCAGATCGTCAAGTACACCCGCTACTTCACCGTGATCCTGGCCACCTTCCAGTCGATCGCCATGTCGGTGGCGCTGCAGGGGCAGGGCGTGGTCATAAACCCCGGCCCCACGTTCGTGATGACCGCGGCGCTCACGCTCACCACCGGCACCGTGTTCCTGATGTGGCTGGGCGAGCAGATTACCGAACGCGGCATCGGCAACGGCATTTCCATGATCATCCTGGCCAGCATCCTGGCCGGACTGCCATCGGCTTTCGGTGGCACCCTGCAGTTGGTCAGCACCGGCGAACTGAACGGCGCCTTCGCGCTGATCCTGATGCTGCTGATCCTGGCCGTGACCGCCTTCGTGGTGTTCGTGGAGCGCGCCCAGCGGCGCATTCCGGTCAACTACGCCAAGCGCATGCAGGGCCGGCGCATGTATGCCGGTCAGTCCAGCCACCTGCCGTTCAAGCTCAACATGTCCGGCGTGATCCCGCCTATCTTCGCCAGCAGCATCATCCTGTTTCCGGCCACGCTGGCCTCCTGGTTCGGCCAGGCCGAAGGCTTCGCTTGGCTGCAGACGCTGGGCGCGCGCCTGGCGCCGGGGCAGCCCATCTACGTGATGCTCTACGGCGGGCTGATCCTGTTCTTCGCGTTCTTCTACACCGCGCTGGTGTTCAACGCGCGCGACACCGCCGACAACCTCAGGCGTTCCGGCGCCTTCATTCCCGGCATCCGCCCCGGCCGGCAGACCGCCGAATACATCGACCGGGTGCTGACGCGCATCACGCTGTGGGGCGGCATTTACATTACCGGCGTGTGCCTGATGCCGGAGTTTCTGATCATGCAATGGCAGGTGCCGTTCTATTTCGGCGGCACCTCATTGCTCATCATGGTGGTGGTCACCATGGATTTTCTGGCCCAGTTGCAGGCGCACATGATGTCGCACCAGTACGAGGGCCTGATGAAGAAAGCCAACCTGGGCTCGTACGGGCGCCGGGGGCTGCGTTGAGCGGCCGGCTTGAAGGAGAAGCGAACGAATGAAAGTGCGCACCTCGGTAAAGAAGATCTGCCGCAACTGCAAGATAGTGCGGCGCCGCGGCGTGCTGCGCGTGTTGTGCACCGACCCGCGGCACAAGCAAAGGCAGGGCTGAACGCCATGCGTAGCCAACCCATCATGGTTTGCGCGGCCCGCGCTGCGGGGGAGCGCTGAGCATGGCCCGCATCGCCGGCATCAATGTGCCCGTCTATAAACACGTGCGGGTGGCGCTGACCCACATCCACGGCATCGGCCCCAGCCGCGCGCTCGAGATCTGTACGCTGTCGAACGTGCAGCCCGACGTGCAGGTGAAAGATCTCGACGAGGGTTCGGTCGAGCGCATTCGCAGCACCGTGGCCCGCTTCCAGCTCGAAGGCGACTTGCGCCGCGAGAACTCCATGGCCGTCAAGCGGCTCATGGACCTGGGCTGCTACCGCGGCCTGCGCCATCGGCGCGGCCTGCCGGTGCGCGGCCAGCGCAGCCGCACCAACGCGCGCACCCGCAAGGGCCCGCGCCGTCCCATCCGCAAATAGGGGAACGACCCATGGCGCGACCCAAACCCCGCAAGAAGGCGGTCCGGCGCAATGTCTCGGAAGGCATTGCGCACATTCACGCCTCTTTCAACAACACCATCATCACCATCACCGATCCGCAGGGCAATGCGCTGTCCTGGGCCACCTCCGGCGGTTCGGGCTTCCGTGGTTCGCGCAAGTCCACGCCTTTCGCCGCCCAGGTGGCCGCCGAGCGCGCCGCCAATCGGGCGCGCGAGATGGGCATGTCCAGCCTGCAGGTACGGGTGCGAGGCCCCGGCCCCGGCCGCGAGTCGGCGGTGCGCGCACTCAACGCCGCGGGCTTCCGCGTTACGCATATCGAGGATGTCACGCCCATCCCCCACAACGGCTGCCGCGCGCCCAAGCGGCGCCGCGTATAGGAGGCGCAACTATGGCTCGCTACACCGGACCCGTTTGCAAGCTCTCGCGGCGCGAGGGCATGGACCTGCTGCTCAAGAGCCGGGTCCGCTCGCTGGAAGAAAAGTGCCGGCACGACCGCGTGCCCGGCGCGCGCAGCGCGCAGCGCCCCGGACGCACCTCCGACTACGGCCTGCAGTTGCGCGAGAAGCAGAAGCTGCGTCGCATGTATGGTGTGCTGGAACGGCAGTTCCGCAACTACTACAAGCGCGCCGCGCGCCAGAAGGGCTCCACCGGCGATAACCTGCTGCGGCTGCTGGAAGGCCGCCTGGACAACATCGTCTATCGCCTGGGTTTCGCCGCTACCCGGCCTGAGGCCCGGCAGCTTGTCTCGCATCGCGGCATACAGGTGAACGGCCGGCCGGTAAACATTCCGTCGTTCCAGGTCAAGGCCGGCGACACCGTGGCCGTGCATCCGCGCGCCAAGGAACAGTTGCGCATTCAGAATGCCCTGGAGATTGCCCGCCAGCTCGGTTTCCCCGAGTGGCTGGATGTGGACGACAAGGCCCTGTCCGGCGCCGTCAAGAGTCTTCCCGAACGCGAAGAAATCCTTCCCGATATCAACGAAAGCCTGGTTGTCGAGTTGTATTCGAAATAAACCGGAGTGCAAGCGCATGGAACCATCTGTACACACCTTCCTGAAGCCCCGCATCGTGAAAGTGGAGGAGCGCGGCGCGCCGAATCGCGCGCGCATCACCATCGAGCCGCTGGAGCGCGGCTTCGGCCACACGCTGGGTAACGCCCTGCGCCGCCTGCTGCTTTCCAGCATGCCGGGCGCCGCCATCACCGAAGCCGAGATCCAGAATGAGGTGCTGCACGAGTACAGCTCCATCGAAGGCGTCAAGGAGGACGTGGTGGAGATTCTGCTTAACCTCAAGGATGTGGCGGTGCGCATGCATGCGCGCGCCAGCGCCGAGTTGATGCTCGTGAAGAAGGGGCCGGGCCAGGTTACCGCCGGCGACATCGCCACCGACCATGACGTGGAAGTTGTCAATCCCGATCAGCACATTGCCACGCTCACCTCGGGTGTGGAGCTGAGCATGCGCCTGACCGTGGCCACCGGCCGCGGCTACCGCCCCGCCACCCGCACGGCCGAGGTCGAAGAAGGCAGCGTCACCATGGGCCGTCTGCAGCTTGACGCCTCCTTCAGCCCGGTGCGGCGCGTGAGCTACGACGTGGAGGCGGCGCGCGTCGAACGGCGCACCGACCTCGACCGTCTGATCGTGGAGCTGGAAACCAACGGCGCCATCGATCCGGGCGATGCGGTCCGGCGTGCCGGTGAAATCCTGCGCGACCAGCTCACCGTGTTCGTGGACCTGGCGCCCAGCGAGAACATGGGCCTGATGGGGCTGGATCCGCAGTTGCGCCAGCTCTACATGTCGCCGGTCGAGGAATTGCAGCTCAATGCCCGCTCGGTGAACTGCCTCAAGGCCGAGAACATCCACTTCGTGGGCGACCTGGTGCAGAAGACCGACGCCGAACTGCTGCGCACGCCCAATCTCGGCAAGCGCTCGCTCACCGAGATCCGCGAGAAGCTGGGCGAACGGGGCCTGGAACTGGGCCTGAAACTGCCCGAATGGCCGCCGGCCGGGCTCAAGACGGCCGCCTGAGCCGAGCCAGGAATACGCCATGCGTCACCGCAAGTCCGGCCGCAGTCTGGGGCGCAAAAGCGCCCACCGGCGCGCCATGTTTCGCAACATGGCCGCCTCGCTGATTGAGCACGAGCGTATCGCCACCACGCTGCCCAAGGCCAAGGAGCTCAGGCGCGTGGTGGAACCGCTGATTACGCTGGCCGGCGAGGACGGCGTGGCGCGCCGCCGGCTGGCCTTCAGCCGCCTGCGCAACCGCCAGGCCGTGGGCAAGCTGTTCACCGAACTGGGGCCGCGCTACCGGGAACGCCCCGGCGGCTACCTGAGCATCCTCAAGAATGGCCGCCGCGCCGGCGACGCCGCGCCCATGGCTATTGTCCGCCTGGTCGAAGACGCACCGTCCGAATAGCCGTCTCGCCGCCCGCCGCTTGCCGGCCGGGCGTTTCCGCATTCCCGACACCGCGTGCTGGCGCCAAGCCCGCCGCCGCGGCTGTGGCATCATGGCGCGTTTTGGGGAAGCCGGGAGCCAGGCATGACCGAAAACACCGCAGCGCGGCGCTGGAGTTCGGGGCGAACCTTTCTGCTCGCCTCCATAGGCGGCGCCATCGGCCTGGGCAACATCTGGCGGTTCCCCTACATCATGGGCGAGAACGGCGGCGGCGCCTTCGTGTTCGTGTATCTGGCCGCCGCTTTCCTGGTGGCCGTGCCCATCCTCTCGGCAGAAGTCGCGATCGGCCGTCTCGGCCGCGCCAGCCCCTACACGGCGATGGCCGGCGTGGCCACCCGCAGCGGGCGCATGGCGCTGTGGGGCCTGGTGGGCGGCATGGGTCTGTTGACCGGCTACCTGATAATGAGCTTCTACAGCGTGATCGCAGGCAGCACCGCCGACTACCTGGTGCTGGCGGCGCGTGGCGCGTTCAGCGGTCTCGACCGCGAGTCCGCCACGGCGCTCAACGCCGGCCTGAACCAGGACCCCGTGCGTCTGGGCGCCTGGCACACGCTGTTCATGCTGGTTACCTGCGTGATCGTGGGACGCGGGGTGCGGCGCGGCGTGGAGGTGGCCGTGCGCCTGCTGATGCCGCTGTTGCTGCTGTTGCTGCTGACCGTTGTCGCCTACGCGCTGCTGGAGGGCGACGCGGCCGAGGGCCTCGCCTTCATGTTCGACTTCCGCTTCGAGCAGCTCACCGCGGCGTCGGCGCTGGAGGCGGTCAGCCACGCCTTTTTCTCGATCGGCGTGGCTATGGGCCTGATGATGATGTATGGCGCCTTTGCACCCCGCGAGGTGTCCTTGCCGCAAGCCTGCCTCGGCATCACCGTAGCCGACACCAGCGTGGCGGTGCTGGCCGGAATCGCGATATTCCCGCTGGTTTTCGCCAACGGCCTGGCGCCCGACTCGGGCACATCGCTGGTGTTTCTTACGCTGCCCATAGCCTTTGGCGGCATGCCCGGGGGCAGCGCAATCGGCACGGTTTTCTTCCTGCTGCTGGCGTTCGCGGCGCTCACTTCGGCCATTGCCCTGATGGAGGCCGCCGTGAGCCTCCTGCAGGAACGCTTCGCATTCAGCCGCTGGCGCGCCACCTGGGTCGTGGGCGCATCGCTATGGGCTTTGGGCTTGCTCACGGTGCTGTCGTTCGGCGTGGGCGAGTCGTGGAACGTGGTGGCGGGCAAGAACCCGTTCGAGCTGATCGACTTTCTCACTGCCACGCTGATGATGCCCTTGGGCGGCGCGCTGATCGCGCTGTTTGCCGGCTGGCGCATGAAGCGCGCCCTGCTGCAGGGCGAACTGGGCTGGCGTGACGGCCCGCTATTCACTATCTGGCTCTGGTTGTTGCGGGTGGTGGCCCCTCTGGCGATCTTGTACCTTATGTACTCGGCCTTCTTCGGCTGATCTCCTGCGCCCCGTCTGCGCCGAGCAGCGCAGGCGTCGGCGGGAAATCCAGGGCGCCACCTTTCCGCGGCTGATCGCCACTCGCGAAACCGCAGGCGCTACAATGCCCGATAAATCCGCGCAGCAGGATGCTGCGAATGCTCATCACGCCATGCCTCAATCCACGCAATCCGTCCGCCTCCGCCTGACCCTGCCGGCCGCGCTGTCTGCGCTGGCGCTGCTTGCCGCCGGCTGCGGCGACGACGGCGGGAACAGCAGGGGGCGGCCTGGCGGCGGGCCTCCGCCGGTGGTCACCGAGACCGTCCTGATCGGCGACATGACCGACAACTACACGGCCCTGGCCACGGCCCGCGCCAACGAAGCCATCGACGTTACGCCGCGCATCTCCAGCGTGGTGTCGGCCATCCACTTCGACGAGGGGCAGAGCGTGCGCGAAGGCACGGTGCTGGTCGAACTCGACAGCCGCGAGATTCGCGCCGACCTGGATCTGGCCGAGGCCAACCTGCGCGAGCGCCGCAGCCGCTACGGCAGACTGGAAACGCTGGCCGCCAGCCAGGTCGTATCCGAAGTGGAACTGGAAGAAATTCAGGCCCAGCTACAGGTCGCCGAAGCCCAGGTCAATTCGGCCCGCGCCCGCCTTGAAGACACCAACATACGCGCGCCCTTCACTGGCGAGGTGGGCTTGCGGCGGGTCAGCGTGGGGGGTCTGGTGCAGCCCAACACCGTGATCACGACGCTCGACGACACGGCCGTGATGAAGCTCGAGTTTTCGGTGCCCGAGGAATACCTCGGCGTAGTGCAGGAGGGCCTGGACATCCTCGCCGCAGCCGCGGCCTGGCCTGGCCGGATGTTTACCGGCACGGTGGTTGGCGTGGACAGCCGCGTGGATCCGATGACGCGCTCGCTGGCCGTGGTGGCCCTGATGCCCAACGAAGACCGGGCGCTCAAGCCCGGCATGTTCCTGCAGGTGGATATTTCCCGGCGGCGCGAGAACGTGGTGCTGGCGCCCGAGGCGGCGCTGGTGCCGCGCCAGGGCCGGCAGTTCGTCTATGTAGTGAGCGAAGGGCGCGCCGAAGAGCGTCAGGTCACACTGGGTTCGCGCCGCCCGGGCCAGGTCGAGATCATGGCCGGACTGGAGCCCGGCGAGCAGATCGTTACCCAGGGAGTGCAGCGCATGCGCGACGGTCTGCCCGTGCGCATGGCCGGCGCCTCCGCCGCGCCGCCGGCCGGCAGCGCCGCCGCCGGCTCGCGCGCGAGCCCGGCAGGCGACTGATTCATGCTGATTTCCGATATTTCCGTGCGCCGCCCGGTGCTGGCCGCCGTGATCAGCCTGGTGCTGCTGATCCTCGGTTTGCTGGCCGGCAGCACGCTGTCGGTGCGCGAATACCCCGATGTGCAGCCGCCGGTGGTGTCGATCGACACGCGTTACACGGGCGCCTCGGGCGACGTGATAGAGCGCCGCATCACGCAGGTGCTCGAGGACGAAGTGGCCGGCCTGGAAGGCGTCGTGAAAATGACCTCGCGCAGTCAGGACGAGCGTTCCACCATAACCATGGAATTTGCGCTCGACCGCAACATCGACGCCGCCGCCAACGACGTGCGCGAGCGCGTCTCAAGGGTCTTGCGCGCCCTGCCGGAAGAGGCCGACCCGCCGCAGATCACCAAGCAGGACAACATGATGGACGCCACCATGTACGTGGATGTGTCCAGCGCCACCCGCTCGGTAATGGAGGTTACCGATTATGCCGAGCGCAATATCGTGGACCGGCTCGGCGTGGTGGACGGCGTGGCTTCGATTCGCGTCAGCGGCGGGCGCCGCCCGGCCATGCGCGTGTGGCTCGACCGCGACGCCCTGGGCGCCCGCGGCCTCACCGTGCAGGATGTCGAAAACACGCTGCGGCGCGAGAACGTGGAGCTGCCGGCAGGCCGCATCGAGTCGGTGGACCGCGAGTTCACGTTGCGCGCCGTTACCCGGCTGAGCACGCCCGAAGAGTTCGGCGCGCTGGTGATCGGGCGCGGCGACTCGGGCCGCTTCGTGCGGCTCAACGAAGTGGCCGATATCCGGCTGGAGCCGGAGAACACGCGCTCGATCGCCCGCTCCAACAAGCAGGCCGGCGTGAGCCTCGGCATCGTGCCCCAGGCCCAGGCCAATATCGTGGCCGTGAACGGCGCCGTGACCGAAGCGGTGGCGCGGCTGCAGCCGTCGCTTCCCGACGACATCAACCTCGACGTGAACGTGGACTTCTCCGAGTTCGTCGGGAAGTCCATGGCCGAGGTCATCAAGGCGCTGATCATCGCCCTGGGCGTGGTGCTGGTGGTGATGCTGCTGTTTCTCAATTCCTGGCGCGCCACCCTGATTCCCGGGCTCACCATCCCGGTGTCCATCATCGCCGCGGCCATGGTGCTGGCGGTGCTGGGCTACACCATCAACACGCTCACCCTGCTGGCGGCGGTGCTGGCCATCGGCCTGGTGGTGGACGACGCCATTGTGGTGCTGGAGAACATCGTGCGCCACCGCGAGCAGGGGCGCCCGCCGCTGCTGGCGGCCATCGACGGCAGCCGCCAGATCGGCTTTGCTGTAATCGCCACCACGGTGGTGCTGGTGTCGGTGTTCCTGCCGGTGGCCCTGGCGCCCGGCCGCATCGGCGTGCTGTTCGGCGAATTCGGCATTGCACTGGCCTCGGCGGTGGTGTTTTCCTCGCTGGTGGCGCTGACCCTGGTGCCCATGCTGTGCTCGCGCATGATGCGCAGCCAGTCAAAGATCACCCAGTCGGAGCGCGGCCGCAACCGTGGCAAGGCGTTCCGCGCCTTGACCGGCGCCTACCGCTCTGCCATGACGCGCGCGCTGCGCGCTCCCTGGGCGGCGCTGGTGCTGGTGGCCGGCGTTTCGGCGGGCGGTTACTTCCTGTTCGACCAGTTGCCCCAGGAGTATGCGCCCCTCGAAGATCGCGGCATGATGATCGTCATGGTGCGCGGTCCGGAAGGCGCCAGTTTCGACTACATGGACGAACAGATCTCGCAGGTCGAGGACATCGCCGTCCGCCAGGTCGAAGCCGGCGAGGCGCGCCGCGCCATCATCCGCACCGGAGGCTGGGGCGCCGGCAGCGACATCAGTTCGGCTTTCATGTACATGCCGCTGGAGCCGCACGACCAGCGCCGCTTCACCTCGGCCGAGATCGCAGGACAGATGCGTGGCCCACTGTCCGAACTGCCGGGCGTGCGGGCCATGGTGTTTCTGCCGCCCAGCCTCAACATGGGCGGCGGACGTGCATTGCAGGTGGTGCTGCGTGGCAACGAGTACGACCAGATCGCGGAATGGCGCGACCGGGTGATGGATCGGGTGCGCGAGAACCCACGAATCATCAACATGGACTCGGACTACTACGAGACCAAGCCTGAGATAAAGGTGAGCGTGGACCGCGCCCGCGCTACCGACCTGGGCGTGTCGCTGCGCGATGTGGGCGAAACGCTGCAAACGATGCTGGGCTCGCGGCGCGTCACCACCTTCATCGACCGCGGCGAGGAATACAACGTGGTGCTGCAGGCGTCCGAGAGCGACCGGGTCACGCCGCAGGACCTCAACAACATCTACGTGCGCTCGGCTTCGAATGGCCTGGTGCCGCTGGCCAGTCTGGTGCGGCTGGAGGAAAGCTCCGGTCCGCGCCAACTGCAGCGCTTCAACCGCCAGCGCTCCATCAAGCTGTCCGCCAACCTGGAGCCCGGCTACTCGCTGGGCGAGGCGCTGGAGTTCGTGAACACGGTAATCGCCGAAGAAGTGCAGGATGAATCCTTGAGCATCCAGTACGACGGCGAGTCGCGCGAATATGTGGAGTCCGGCAACCAGATTTACTTCAGCTTCCTGCTCGCGCTGCTGATCTGCTTCCTGGTGCTGGCGGCGCAGTTCGAGAGTTTCATCCACCCCCTGATCATCCTGCTTACCGTGCCCCTGGCGCTGGCCGGCGGCATGCTGGGCCTGAATGTCGCCGGCGGTTCGCTGAACGTGTTCAGCCTCACCGGCTGCATCATGCTGATCGGCCTGGCGGCCAAGAACGGCATCCTCATCGTGGAGTTTTCCAACCAGCTCCGCGACCGCGGCCTGTCGGTGGTCGAAGCGGTGCTGGAAGGCGCCGCCACCCGGCTGCGCCCGGTGCTGATGACCAGCATGTGTACGGTGGGCGGTTCGATCCCGCTGATCGTCAGCGATGGCCCCGGGTCCGCGGCCCGGCGCTCGCTGGGCGTGGTGGTGCTGGGCGGTGTGCTGGTGTCGGTGGTGCTTACCTTGTATGTAGTGCCTTGCGTCTATGCCATGCTGGCGGGCCGCACGCGTCCGGCCAATGCCGTGTCCCGCGCCGTGCAGACGCTGCGCAAGCGCTACCCGCGCGGCGAAGGCTTGCAGCCGGGTCTTGAAGGCCCCCTGCCGCAGGCGCTGTCCGAGCCCAACAACTAGGCCGGATTGCGGGCCGGCAGCTCGGGGCGGAACTGCCGCCGCGCCCGGCCTGTCATGCATCCTGACTGGACTGCGTTGCGTATGCCGGATAGGCGCGTTTCCTGCGCATTCAAGTACAATTGCGCCCCATGCCTTCCATGATTGACCTGCAGGGCGAGTTGCGCGAAGACAGCGGCAAGCGCGCCGCCCGCCGCGCCCGTCGCGCCGGCCTGGCGCCGGCCGTGTTGTATGGCGCCGGCCGGCCCACGCGCATGCTGGCCTTTCCCGCCGAAACGCTGGCGCGCCGGCTTGAGGACCCCACCTTCCGTTCGCGCGTGCTCAATATCCGCGTGGGCGACAAGGCCCAGCCCGCCATCGTCAAGGATGTGCATCGCCACCCGTCGCGCGGCTCGGTGCTGCACCTGGACCTGCAGCGCGTGCGCGACGATGAGCAGGTCCGCATGGCGGTGCCCATTACGCTGCGCAACGCCGATCAGTCGCCGGGCGTGAAGATGGGCGGCAGCGTCTCGCACCTGCTCAACGAGTTGCACGTCGTGTGCCTGCCGAAAGACCTGCCCGAGCAGATCGAAGTGGACCTGGTCGCCGCGGAACTCGACGCCATGTTCCACATTTCCGATCTCGACCTGCCGGAAGGCGTCGTCATCAACGAGCGCGTTCATGGAACCACCGATCATCCGGTAGTCGCTGTGCAGCTCCGCCGCATCGCGCAGGTCGAGGACGAGGAAGAAGACGACGAAGAGATTGCGGAGGATGAGGACGCCGCCGAAGCTCCGGCCGATGACGAGTCCGGCGGCGAAGATTGAACGTCCGCCCGAGCTGATTGTCGGCCTGGGCAATCCGGGGGCCCGGCACCGCTCCAACCGGCACAACGCCGGCTATACCTTCATCGACCGGCTCACCGAACAGTCGCAGGTGCAGAGCATGGGCATACAGCCGCGCCTGGGCGCCTTCGGCGTGCTCGTATTCTGGCAGGAGGTCAAGCTGCTCCTGGTCAAGCCCCTCAACTACATGAACAACAGCGGCGACGTGGTGCGCAAAGTGCTGAAGTTCCGCAGGCAGGAACCCGGCAAGATGCTGGTGGTGCACGACGATCTCGACCTGCCGCCCGGCACGGCGCGGCTGAAGTATGGCGGCGGCCACGGCGGCCACAATGGTCTGCGCGACGTGATCGAACACTGCGGCGCCGACTTCCTGCGCCTGCGCCTCGGCGTGGGCCGCCCGCCCGGCGCCGCAGACATGACCCGCTACGTGCTGTCGCCGCCCACCCCGGACGAGGCGCTTGCGCTCGATTCGGCCATGGACTCAGCGCTCAAGGCACTGAGCGTTCTTTACGCCAATGGCCTGCAGGCCGCCATGAACGAGCTCCACACCCCAACGCTTCACTAAACCGGACTTTGCACCGGTTGCCGGAATTGCGGACCGCGCCGCGGCCAACAAGCGAGGGCCTGGAGCCTCTGCGGAGCGCAGGACCTGCGCGCTTCTGTCCGCGCTGCCGGCGTACACTCGACACACTATGAAAGCGGCGATCCTCGGTTTGCCCAACGTCGGCAAGTCCACGCTCTTCAACGCGCTGGCTGCCGCCGAAGTTCCCGCCGAAAACCGCCCCTTCTGCACCATCGAACCCAACCTGGCCCGGGTTCCGATTCCCGACCCGCGCCTCGACGCGGTGGCGGCGGCGTCCGGCATGCAACGCATTGTCTATGCCACGCTCGAACTGGTGGACGTGGCCGGTCTGGTGCAAGGCGCCTCGCGCGGCGAGGGTTTGGGCAATCGCTTTCTGGCGCAGGTGCGCGAGGCCGACGCCGCGGTGCACGTCTTGCGCTGCTTCGAATCCTCGCGCGTGGCCCACGTGTCCGGCGCCGTCGATCCGGTGGACGATGCCGAGACCGTCAACACCGAGCTGCTGCTGGCCGACCTCGCGACTGTGGAGCGCGCCCTGGATGCCGCCCGCCGCCACGCCAAGTCCGGCGCTCCCGAACGCAAGCAGCGCGCCGCGGTGCTGGAGGCGCTGCAGGTCCGTTTGGCGGCGGGCGGCCTGGAGAGCGTGCCCTTGGTTCTTGCAGAGGGCCACGACGCGGCCGCGCTCGACCTCCCGCCCTTGCTCACCGGCCTGCCTACGCTCTACGCGCTCAACGTGGACGAGCAGCACCTCGATTCGGGCGGTCCGGCGGAACGCGCCGAGGCCTGGGCCGCGCGAAGCGGCGCGTCCGCCGTGCGGGTTGCCGCCGGGCTCGAATCGGAACTGGCCGCGATGCCCGCCGCCGAACAGGAAAGCCTGCGCGCCGGGTTGGGCCTGCCCGAAGCCGTTCTGCAGCGCTTCATGCACGCGCTGCGCGGGCTCTTGAAACTCGACTGCTTCTTCACCGCCGGCCCTTCGGAAGCCCGCGCCTGGCTCATACCCAGTGGCGCCAGCGCCTGGGAAGCGGCCGGCCGCGTCCACACCGACTTCCAGCGCCGTTTCGCGCGCGTCGAGGTCACCCCCTGGCAGGCGTTTGCCGCCACGCCCAGGGCCGCGCCGGAACTCAAGGGCCGCGATTACGCGGTTCGCGACGGCGATGTATTGCGCTTTCGGGCCGGCTGAAAGAGCGATGAAGGCGAGGGGAAAAAAGTTTCCTTTCATACCCAAGGGTTTGTTGAAACTGCGTAAAATATTTTCTCAAAATATGAAAAATCTTCGCAAAGCATGGGCTGCGCAATTTTTTCGTGTAGAATCCTGCACGGCAGAAGCATTGATTCCAGAAGCATTAGATTCTCGAATTTCGCTTCGCACCACGACGTTGCAGGAATGGGGGAGCGTCATGCCGACACCGTCGGGTCGCTGTTCATCGGGTGATGTGGCAAATATGTTGCGGACCCGCACAATGCCTTGCTTGACAGGTTTGGGAGATATATCATTCTTCCGATCTGCCCGGGAGGGTTTATTCCATCATTTTCATTCAGCCAATTGAACTTGCTCGATAAGGAGGCAGGCTCATGTCTAAATCAGGAACGGTAATTCAACTCTTGCAGGCTCGTCTTGAGAGGGCGATACGCCGGCGCCGGGAGAGTCCGTCGCGCGCGGATGTTCTTATTCTTCCCGCCTTGGCGCTCGCTTTGGACGCCTGCGGGGGTGGCGGGTCTCAGAGGCCTACGCCTCCTCCGCCTCCGCCTCCTCCTCCTCCTCCCCCTCCGCCTCCTCCGCCTCCGCCTCCGCCTCCGGCGGCGACGATCACGGTGGACGCCGAGGCTTCGGTGGACGAGAATGTGGATGGTGGGTCGATTACTTCGGTAGCGACCGAGAATGCCACTGCGGTGACGGTGGACGACGAGCGTTTCGAGGTTGCTGACGGCAGCCTCAAGCTCAAGGCTGGCACGTCCCTGGACTTTGAGGCTGGCGAGTCCCCGATTTCGGTCACGATCACGGCCAGCGGCGACGGTGATAGCGCTACTGCCACGGTCAGCGTCACGGTTAACGACGTAAACGAGGCGCCGGACGCGCCGGTGGTTGTTGCGGCAAGTCCGGCAGTGGACGAGAACGCGGCGGGCGCCTCCATCAGTTCGGTGGAAGCGGCGGAGGATCCGGAAGGCGGCGCGGTGACCTACCACGTGGACGACGACCGTTTCGAGGTTGACGACGGTCTTGTGCTGAAGCTCAAGGACGGCGAGAGTCTTGACCACGAGTCGGAGAGTTCGGTTACTTTGACGGTTACCGCGCGCGACGCCGATGGCAACGAGTCTGGTGCGACGACGGTTACCGTGGCGGTCAACGACGTGAACGAAGGGCCGGTGGTGCTTGGCGCGATTGCCGACATCACGGCAGTGGCGGGCACGGCTGTCAATCAGGAGATTGACCTGCTGGCCCTGTTTGGCGATCCGGATGAGGGCGACGCGGTGGTTAGCTACGAGCTAAGCGATGCGGCGCCGTCGTGGATGCGTCTGGAAGTGCAATTTGGCGAAGACGAGGACGGTCAGAAGACTGCGACCGGCTATCTGCGCGGCACGCCGCCGACCACGGGTCCTGACAGCGAGAATGTGCATAACGCCGGCATTGTTGCCAGCGACGCGGGCGGCGCCACGGGCACGGCCGATTTTCGCGTGATCACCGACGACGGCAACGACCGTATCGAGAGCATCACCCTGTTTGAGTTGGCGGATGACGACGGCAACGAGGCCGTCAACGTGAACTACGTGTTGGAAGTGGACGAGAACGTATCCGGTCAGGTGTTTGGGCGCATCACCGTTACCGACCCGGACAATCCCCTGCATCCGCACGGCAAGCACGAAGTCACGGTGAACAATCCCAACTTTGAGATTCGCGAGGATGACGATGGTGGTTTGTGGCTGGCGCTGAAGGCGGACGCATCGCTCGACTACGAAAAGGAAGGCGGTTCCGTCACGGTTGTGGTTATGGCGGAGGACAACGGCGGCGACAAGGGCAACACGTTTAGTTCTCCGGGCATTCGTGTCACTATCAACGACAAGAACGACGCGCCCACGGCGGCTGAGACGATTGGCAACTGGTGGGTGACCATTGACGCCGATCTGGACGCTGAGGATGCGGCTGCGGGCGAGTGGCTGAGCTTTTCGCTGGAGACGCCCGGGGACGCAAACCCTGCTTTTGGGGATGAGGATCTCGCAACCGGTGGTGACAAGCTTAGTTATTCCATCAGCGGTGCGCCGTGGATTCAGATTGACGCGGACACGGGCGCGATCACCAACAAGGCCGAGATGATTGCCGAGCGCGGCGTTTATCAGATTACGGTTACGGCGACCGACCAGGGCGAGGACCGCGCGGACGACGACAATGCCGATGGCCAGTCCGCTTCGGTGAGCTTCACGCTGTATGTGGCGTTATCGGATGAAGCGCGCGCGGGCGTTACGAACTCGGTTGACGCCGACAACACGCTGATCGACGACAACGAAGAGCCGAGCATTGAGGTTCCGCGTGATGTCGAGTATCTCGAAGGTTCTGGCGACCAGCGTATTGCCACTATTCGGGTGGAGGATCAAGATCAGGACATTGAGAGTCATCCGTTTTCCATCGTCAAGGTGGAGATAGTGAGCGCCAAGAGCAGGGATACGTCTGACACCACGGACTACACGGCGGTGTTCAAACTTGACGCCGAGCCTGTCAAGAATGGTTCGGTGTGGACCTACGGATTGAATGTCAATGACGCTGCGGGGCTTCTCGACTATGAGAAGGTGAAGGACATTGAGCTCACGATTGAGGCGACCGATGGCGTTGGCGCCAGCGTGCAAGAAGAGGTCGATATCGAGATTCTCGACGCCAACGAAAAGCCCGTCGCCACGGCTGAGAACGGTGGCTTGGACGCTGCCAACGACACGAAGGTGCCGCAGGCGGCGGAAACCGATGATGATGCACCCAAGAGCCATCTGATCTATATTGATCTTTTTGAGCTTTGGGAGGATGGCGACGACGACGATGACGATGATGATCTGACGTTCGGCGCCAGTACTTCCACGTCCTGGGTCGAGTTTCTTCACGGCGGTCCTGTCGAGTGGGGCGATATCAGCGATGGTGCGGACGGCGTAGCGGGCAGCGACGACGATCCGACATGGCAGAACAGCAACACCGACAGCGCGCCGGCGGATGCCAACACGATGGTGTTGGTAGTCAAGATCGACAACTCCAAGCACAAGCCCGAAGGTGCAACCGGCAGCATTACTTTGACCGCCGAGGATGAGGGCGGCGCTGTCGGCGAAACCAAGGTGGAGATAACCCCGGACGACGATAGCCGGGGCATCGGAACCGGCGCGGTTACGCTTTCCGGCGGCTCGAACCCTCGCGAGGGCGACAGTTTGCAGGTGAGCTTCGACGAGGAGAAGGATCCTGACCTGGACGGCAGCAAGGATGCGTCGTTGGTGTACTACGAGTGGCAGCGGGTCGCTCCCGACAGCGAGGGCAACGCGGGCGCAGCAACTACGTTCGCGGTCACCACCGACACCGATAGTCTTACGTTAACGCAAGAAGATGTTGACCACTTTATTCGAGTTATCGTCCACTACTACGAGATTCACGATGGTGAATTGGAGGGTAACGGGGGCGATGAGCTAGCGAACAGGACGGCCACGACCACCACAGTTGTCGCCAACAACCAGGATCGTGGCACGGGCGAGTTCAGCATTCTGACCAACGCGACCAACGACGGATTGACGGCCGCGGCGGTGCTCTACGACGAGGATTACAGCGGTTCGCCGGACAATGTGGATTACACCTGGGAGGTGTCGAACAACGGCCGCGGCGGATGGACGGAGGTCTCGGAAGACGAAGACGACCAGGGTGATCTTGAACTGTCTCTGGCGGATGGCGAAGGCAAGTATTACCGCGTAGTCGCCACCTATGACGGGGACGGAGATACAGAGGGAACCCCCGGGGATGACGAGCGGATTGTGAGCGATGCCATTCAGGTGGGCAAGCTTGCCGCTCCTGAGGAGGCGCCCACCATTATCGGCAGCCCCAACCCGGGCGGCACGCTGATAGTGCAGAATGCCGACGGCGCATCGGTGCAATGGCAGAGCCAGCAGGACGACGGCAGTTGGGCGGACATTCCGAACGCTACTGGCGATCTTGCGCTTGACTCCACGCACGCGGGCCTTACGGTTCGCGCGGTGGCGACCTACAGTGGGGATTCGGGCGTTACGGCAGTCGTTCTGGCCACGTTGGGCGGGCGCGGCGACGGCGCAGTCCAGGTTGGCGGAGTTGCAACCGACATTGCGCCGATAAAGATCGCCGACCACACTATCGAGGTAAATGTCGATGTGCCGCATGCGGCAGGGAATCCTGGGCAGACACTGTCTGTTACGGAAACCGTGGATATCAGAAGCCTGTTCCAGGATCCGGATAGCGCGAGCCTGACCTTTTCGGTGGTAAGCGCGACGGTCGGCTCCGACTCCTACCGAGGTGTTTCTACCTATGTGGGGGAGAACAACGCAGGCGCCTTGGTGTTCGAGCTAGGCGACGACAGTGGCAAGCTTACCTACGTGAGCGATGTGACGCATGGACATGACGGCAACGGAGCCGACGGCGGAGGCAACAAGGTCGAAGTCACGATCGGGGCCAATGACGACGATGGCGGGACCAATGTGGAGGCGCAAGCCAAGGTGGTTCTGCAGATCAACGTGGCGCCGACGGGTATTACCTTTACCGACGAGGTCAGCAGCATCCCGGAAGACGACGCGACAACTGGAGGCAGCCTTGTAGCCAAGCTGAATGTTCAGGACGAGAACAGCGCCGATCACAAATTCGGAACGCATGTGGTTACGGTGGACGATGCACGGTTCGAAATCGTCGATGACGAGGACGGCGACGGCAGCACTTGGGAGTTGAAATTGAAGGAGGGCGCGACGGTGGACTATGACGCGCTTGTCGATGCGGACGCGGACACTGCCGGCAAGCAGCTCAAGCTGACCTTCACTGCCACGGATGAAGGGGGCTTGAGCACACCTGCCGAGCCGCCGATCACGTTGTCGATTACGATCACGGACAATCCAAGCGACAATCCTCCGACCCCACCGACTGTGGATCCCGTGCCGGGTCTCAAGGACAACGACGGCGACAGCGACGACACTACGGACGGCGACGATACCGACACGGACGGCGGTTTGCCGCCACCTCCGGGCGCCTCGATTGGCGCGGTCATTGAAGACTATATCGACGGCATGGATGTGTTCGAACAGGACCTGCTCGAAGACTTCATGCTGGTGATCGACGACGGTATCGACATCGCCTGATCCAACAAGCAACTTGTGTTGCAGCGAGGCGGGCTGGATGCCCGCCTCGCTTTTTTGTGGCCTATACGCAGTCACGTTCGGATCAAGGCTGCGCAGTCTTTTCGTGTAGAATCCTGCACGGCAGAAGCAGTGGCTCCAAGAGCGGTCACGCTGGAATCTTGGATAGTACGGCGGAGTTACATCATTCTTCCGATCTGCCCGGGAGGGTTTATTCCATCATTTTCATTCAGCCAATTGAACTTGCTCGATAAGGAGGCAGGCTCATGTCTAAATCAGGAACGGTAATTCAACTCTTGCAGGCTCGTCTTGAGAGGGCGATACGCCGGCGCCGGGAGAGTCCGTCGCGCGCGGATGTTCTTATTCTTCCCGCCTTGGCGCTCGCTTTGGACGCCTGCGGGGGTGGCGGGTCTCAGAGGCCTACGCCTCCTACGCCTCCTCCGCCTCCGCCGCCTCCTCCTCCGCCTCCTCCGCCCCCGCCTCCGCCTCCGGCGGCGACGATCACGGTGGACGCCGAGGCTTCGGTGGACGAGAATGTGGATGGTGGGTCGATCACTTCGGTAGCGACCGAGAACGCCACTGCGGTGACGGTGGACGACGAGCGTTTCGAGGTTGCTGACGGCAGCCTCAAGCTCAAGGCTGGCACGTCCCTGGACTTTGAGGCTGGCGAGTCCCCGATTTCGGTCACGATCACGGCCAGCGGCGACGGTGATAGCGCTACTGCCACGGTCAGCGTCACGGTTAACGACGTAAACGAGGCGCCGGGCGCGCCGGTGGTTGTTGCGGCAAGTCCGGCAGTGGACGAGAACGCGGCGGGCGCCTCCATCAGTTCGGTGGAAGCGGCGGAGGATCCGGAAGGCGGCGCGGTGACCTACCACGTGGACGACGACCGTTTCGAGGTTGACGACGGTCTTGTGCTGAAGCTCAAGGACGGCGAGAGTCTTGACCACGAGTCGGAGAGTTCGGTTACTTTGACGGTTACCGCGCGCGACGCCGATGGCAACGAGTCTGGTGCGACGACGGTTACCGTGGCGGTCAACGATGTGAACGAAGGGCCGGTGGTGCTTGGCGCGATTGCCGACATCACGGCAGTGGCGGGCACGGCCGTCAACCAGGAGATTGACCTGCTGGCCCTGTTTGGCGATCCGGATGAGGGCGACGCGGTGGTTAGCTACGAGCTAAGCGATGCGGCGCCGTCGTGGATGCGTCTGGAAGTGCAATTTGGCGAAGACGAGGACGGTCAGAAGACTGCGACCGGCTATCTGCGCGGCACGCCGCCGACCACGGGTCCTGACAGCGAGAATGTGCATAACGCCGGCATTGTTGCCAGCGACGCGGGCGGCGCCACGGGCACGGCCGATTTTCGCGTGATCACCGACGACGGCAACGACCGTATCGAGAGCATCACCCTGTTCGAGCTGGCGGATGACGACGGCAACGAGGCCGTCAACGTGAACTACGTGTTGGAAGTGGACGAGAACGTATCCGGTCAGGTGTTTGGGCGCATCACCGTTACCGACCCGGACAATCCCCTGCATCCGCACGGCAAGCACGAAGTCACGGTGAACAATCCCAACTTTGAGATTCGCGAGGATGACGATGGTGGTTTGTGGCTGGCGCTGAAGGCGGACGCATCGCTCGACTACGAAAAGGAAGGCGGTTCCGTCACGGTTGTGGTTATGGCGGAGGACAACGGCGGCGACAAGGGCAACACGTTTAGTTCTCCGGGCATTCGTGTCACTATCAACGACAAGAACGACGCGCCCACGGCGGCTGAGACGATTGGCAACTGGTGGGTGACCATTGACGCCGATCTGGACGCTGAGGATGCGGCTGCGGGCGAGTGGCTGAGCTTTTCGCTGGAGACGCCCGGGGACGCAAACCCTGCTTTTGGGGATGAGGATCTCGCAACCGGTGGCGACAAGCTTAGTTATTCCATCAGCGGTGCGCCGTGGATTCAGATTGACGCGGACACGGGCGCGATCACCAACAAGGCCGAGATGATTGCCGAGCGCGGCGTTTATCAGATCACGGTTACGGCGACTGACCAGGGCGAGGACCGCGCGGACGACGACAATGCCGACGGCCAGTCCGCTTCGGTGAGCTTCACGCTGTATGTGGCGTTATCGGATGAAGCGCGCGCGGGCGTTACGAACTCGGTTGACGCCGACAACACGCTGATCGACGACAACGAAGAGCCGAGCATTGAGGTTCCGCGTGATGTCGAGTATCTCGAAGGTTCTGGCGACCAGCGTATTGCCACTATTCGGGTGGAGGATCAAGATCAGGACATTGAGAGTCATCCGTTTTCCATCGTCAAGGTGGAGATAGTGAGCGCCAAGAGCAGGGATGCGTCTGACACCACGGACTACACGGCGGTGTTCAAGCTTGACGCCGAGCCTGTCAAGAATGGTTCGGTGTGGACCTACGGATTGAATGTCAATGACGCTGCGGGGCTTCTCGACTATGAGAAGGTGAAGGACATTGAGCTCACGATTGAGGCGACCGATGGCGTTGGCGCCAGCGTGCAAGAAGAGGTCGATATCGAGATTGTCGACGCGAATGAGGCACCGGTCGCCACGGTGCCGGACGGGTACGTGGACCTGGACGAGTACTTGGACTACCAAGAGGCCAGCACAGTGACGGACGAGCCAGTAACCAGCGATTCCGGCAAGACCAAACTGATTTATATTGATCTATTTGCGCTTTGGGAGGATGGCGACGACGACGATGACGACGATGATCTGACGTTCGGCGCCAGCACTTCCACGTCCTGGATCGAGTTTCTGCACGGTGGTCCTGTCGAGTGGGGCGATATCAGCGATGGTGCGGACGGCGTAGCGGGCAACGACGACGATCCGATGTGGCAGAACAGCAACACCGACAGCGCGCCGGCGGATGCCAACACGATGGTGTTGGTGATCGAGCTCGACAACTCCAAGCACAAGCCCGAAGGCGAAAACGGCAGCATTGTTCTCACCGCGCAGGATGAAGGCGGCGCCGTCGGCGAAACAAAGGTGACCATATTACCCGACGAGAGCCATCGGGACCTTGAAGCCGTAGCGGTTACGCTTTCCGGCGGCTCGAACCCTCGCGAGGGCGACAGCTTGCAGGCGAGCTTCGACGAGGAGAAAGATCCCGACCTGGCCGGCAGCTATAAGGATGCATCCTTGGTGTACTACGTGTGGCAGCGGGTCGCTCCCGACAGCGAGGGCAACCCGGGCACAGCATCGGTTCCGTTCGCGGTCACTACCGACACCGATAGTATTGCGTTAACGCAAGAAGATGTTGGAAATTTCATTAGGGTGACCGTCAAGTACTACGAGATTGCGGGCAGTATATTGTGGGGGAACATTAGTGACGATACGCCAGCGTACAGGACGGCCACGACCACCACAGTTGTCGCCAACAGCCAGGATCGCGGGACGGGCGAGTTCAGCATTCTGACCAACGCGACCAACGATGGATTGACGGCCGCGGCGGTGCTCTACGACGAGGATTACATCGATGACCAGGATGACAGCGGTTCGCCGGACAATGTCGATTACACCTGGGAGGTGTCGAACAACGGCCGTGGCGGATGGACGGAGGTCTCGGAAGACGAGGCCGACGAAGGCGACCTTGAACTGTCTCTGGCGGATGGCGAAGGCAAGTATTATCGCGTAGTCGCCACCTATGACGGGGACGGAGATACAGAGGGAACCCCCGGTGATGACGAGCGGATTGCGAGCGATGCCATTCAGGTGGGCAAGCTTGCGGCTCCTGATCCGGCGCCCACCATTATCGGCAGCCCCAACCCGGGCGGTACGCTGATAGTGCAGAATGCCGACGGCGCATCGTTGCAATGGCAGAGCCAGCAGGACGACGGCAGTTGGGCGGACATTCCGAATGCTACTGGCGATCTTGCGCTTGACTCCACGCACGCGGGCCTTACGGTTCGCGCGGTGGCGACCTACAGTGGGGATTCAGGCGTTACGGCAGTGGTGCTGGCCACGTTGGGCGGGCGCGGCGACGGCGCGGTCCAGATAGGCGGAGTTGCAACCGACATTGCGCCGGTAAAGATTGCCGACCACACTATCGAGGTGAATGTCGATTTGCCGTTCTCGAGTAGTCCGGGGGGGATATACATTGTAAGAAGAGATGATATAACCGTTAGGGAAACCCTGTCGGTTACGGAAACCGTCGATATCAGAAGCCTCTTCCAGGATCCGGACAGTGCACACCTGACCTTTGCGGTGCAAGAAGCGACGACTGGCCCCGACCTCGAACCAGACCACCCTACCTACGTGGGGAAGACAGCACATCGAGGTTACCCTTCACTCCCATCCGCAAGCGAAAGCATGCTGGTATTCGAACCGAGCAGTGGCAAGCTTACTTTCGTGAGCATTTTAACGCACGGGCATGATGGCATCCGTACAGACGGCGCGGGCAACGTGATCGAAGTCAAGATTGGAGCCAATGATGATGGCGGGACCAATGCGGAGGCGGAGGCCAGCGTGTTCCTGCGGATCAACGTAGCGCCGAGGGATATTACCTTTACCGACGAGGTCAGCAGAATCAAGGAAGACGACGCGACAACTGGAGGCAGCCTTGTAGCCAAGCTGAATGTTCTGGACGAGAACAGCACCGATCACAAATTCGGAACGCATGTGGTTACGGTGGACGATGCACGGTTCGAAATCGTCGATGACGAGGACGGCGACGGCAGCACTTGGGAGCTGAAATTGAAGGAGGGCGCGACGGTGGACTATGACGCGCTTGAAGATGCGGATGCGGACACTGCCGGCAAGCAGCTTAAGCTGACATTCGTTGCTACGGATGGCGGGGGCTTGAGCACTCCGGACGCAAGCACGGGCGCGTTTTACTCGCCGATCACGCTGTTGATTACGATCACCAACGATACAAGCGACGATCCTAAGGACCCTCCGCCTGTGGATCCCGTGCCGGGTCTCAAGGACAACGACGGCGACAGCGACGACACTACGGACGGCGACGATACCGACACGGACGGCGGTTTGCCGCCACCTCCGGGCGCCTCGATTGGCGCGGTCATTGAAGACTACATCGACGGCATGGATGTGTTCGAACAGGACCTGCTCGAAGACTTCATGCTGGTGATCGACGACGGTCTCGACATCGCCTGATCCAGCAAGCAACTTGTGTTGCAGCGAGGCGGGCTGGATGCCCGCCTCGTTTTTATTGTGGCCGCCGCAATCGAAGAAGGCCGCGCGGTCGGCGCCGGTTGCGCTTGATTCACGTGCCCGCGGCCCCATATCTCCGCTAGAATTCCTGCCGTGCGGTGCGCCTTGGGAGGACAGTACCGCCAACCTTTTTCAGACCGCCAAGGGAGAAACTCCAGATGAGCGATAGCAAGATTTTTGTGGATGGACTGATGTCGGCCGTGCTGCGCGATGGCGTGGTTCGGTTGGAATTCGGCGAGTTCGAGCCCGAGAACGAAGGCGCGGACACATCGCCCAAGATGATCCCCAAGACCCGTGTGGCCATGCCCTGGCCGGGCTTTTTGCGCACCCTTCGCATGATGCAGGAAGTTAACGAGCGTCTGCGTCAGGAAGTGGAGAAGCAACGCGCTGCGCAAGCCAATGGCGGCGCCGCCGGCTAGCCCGGATTGAGTAAGCAGCCCAAAACCCCCAGCGTCGAGCGGCCGGCAACGCCGCTGCGCGCGGCGCTGAGCCGCTATCGTGGCGGCTTCATGGCGATCGCGGCGTTCAGCGCACTGGTGAACTTGCTGATGCTGGTATCGCCGGTCTATATGCTGCAGATGTACGACCGCGTGGTCCCCAGCGCCAGCTTCGAAACGTTGCTGATGCTTAGCTTGGTCGCTTTGTTCCTGCTGGCCTGCTTCGGCGCGCTGGAATGGGTGCGCCAGCGCCTGATGCAGCGCATCGGACTCGCGCTGGGCCTCAACATGGCTAACGATGTGCTGTCCAGCGCCTTCCGCAGCCGTCTGGCCACGCAAAAGGGGTCCACTACCCAGCCGGTGCGCGATCTGGACAGCATTCGCCAGTTCATGGGCAGCCCCAGCATTTTCGCGTTCTTCGACATTCCCTGGACGCCCATCTTCACTGCCGTGATCTTCCTGTTCCATCCCCTGATGGGCGCAGTGGCCGTGTTTGGCGCGGTGGTGATCTTCACCCTGGGCATGTTGGCGGAATTCCGCTCACGGCTGCCCATGCGCGCGGCCGCGATGGAAGGCATACAGTCGTATCAGTTGCTCGAATCTTCCATGCGCAATTCCGATTCGCTGCAGGCCATGGGCATGTTCGATGGTCTGATGGGCCGCTGGCGGCGTCGGCATCGGCGCGCAGCTTCCTACCAGTCGGCAGCGGCCGGCCGTTTGAGCGTATTGCTATCCACCACCAAGGCATTTCGGTCTTGGATGCAGATTGGAATGCTGGGCACGGGCGCCTACCTGGTGCTGGCCGGCGAGTTGACGCTCGGCATGATGATCGCGGGTTCCATCATCATGGGCCGCGCCTTGGCGCCTATTGAGCAAGGCATCACGGCCTGGCGCGGGTTTGTAGGCGCGCGGCAATCCTGGCGGCGCGTGAACGGCCTTCTGGAGACCTTCGCCGGGGATGACGACTCGGAAGTTCAGGCTACCGAATTGCCGCGCCCCGAAGGCACGGTGGAGGCCGAGAATCTGAGCGTGATTCCGCCCGGCGCCGAGGCTGCGGCGGTGCGCGAGGTGAATTTCGTGCTTCCGGCAGGCTCGATTGCCGGGCTGGTCGGGCCGTCCGGCAGCGGCAAGTCGTCGCTGGCCAGCGTGATGATGGGCGTATGGCCACCCCTGGAAGGCGCCCTGCGCCTGGACGGCGCCGAAATAGGCGGCTGGCCCGAACACCTGCGGCTCAAGCATTTCGGCTACCTGCCGCAGACCGTGGAACTGTTCGAAGGTACCGTGGCGGAGAATATATCGCGGCTGCAGGAAGAGCCGGATGCGGAAGCGGTAATCGCCGCCGCGCAAATGGCGGGCTGTCACGAGGTAATCATGCGTCTGCCGCAGAATTACATGACGCGCATAGGCGCCGGCGGCCAGGGTCTGTCAGCCGGTCAGCGCCAGCGGGTGGCGTTGGCGCGGGCGCTCTACGGCGATCCGGCCTACGTGGTGCTGGACGAGCCCGACGCTAACCTCGACACCGAGGGGCAGGAGGCGCTGGCCCAGGCTCTGGACACCCTGCGCGAGCGACGCATAACCACCGTTCTCATTACCCACAACGCGCGCCTACTCCGGCGCGTGGACCAGGTGGGAGTGATGAACGAGGGGCAGATGGTTTCTTTCGGCCCCCGCGACGAGGTGCTCGGCCAGTTCGCCAAGCGCAGTTCCCAGCCGGCCGCTCGCGGCGCGCGCGAAAAACAGCCGACTGGTCCGGCGCGGCCCATTCAGGTGAAGTACTCGCAGTGAACATACAGATACAGAGCGAACCAGAGGGTTGGCGCGGGAAGGCGCGGGCGCTGTTGATGCGGTTTGTCGAGAAGCCGCTGAAAGTCGAGGAGACGCAGGTCGTGGACCCTCTGAAGGACCGCGCCATGTGGTGGGGCGCCTGCGTGGTGGGCGGCCTGTTGCTGGGCTTCATTCTCTGGGGCTCCCTGGCGCCGTTGGCGCAGGGCGTCGTAGCCGAGGGGATCGTGGGAGTGGAAGGCGAGAACAAGGAGGTGCAGCATTTCGAAGGCGGAATCGTCAAGGAGCTGTTCGTGCGCGAGGGCGATACGGTGGCTGCGGGCGACGCGCTGCTGATTCTCGACGACACCTCGCCCCGCGCTGAGCAGGAGTTGCTGGAAGCGCGCTACTACAGATCCCTGGCGGAGATAGGCCGTATCGAGGCCGAGCTCTACGGGCGCGAGGAAGTTGTTTTTTCCGAGGAGTTCGAGCCGCTGCGCGGCGACGCGCGGATCGAGGAAATCCTGCAGAACCAAATGGATCTGTTCAACGAGCGGCGCGCGCAGCACGAGGGCGAGATAGAAATTCTCAAGGGCCGGGTGGAGCAGCTCGGCGAGCAGAAGAAAGGCCTGACCGCCCGCCGCGACGCCGCGCGCCAGGAAATCGAGCTCCTGGAGAAAGATGTGGACACGCTCACCTCGCTCTTCGAACGCGAGCTCCTGTCGGAAGATCAGCTAACGCAGCGCCGCCTGGAGCTGGCCCAGACGCGCGGCACGGCGGGTCAGATCAGCGCCGAGATCGCCGAGGCGGAATTGGCTATCGGCGAGTCCCGCCAGCGCATCATCCAGTTGAAGAACGAATACCGCACCGAGCTGACCGCCGGGTTGACCGAAGCGCAGGATCTCTACTTCCAGACCGGCGACCGGCTGTATGCAATCCGCGACCAGGTAGCGCGCACGCGCATGTTGGCGCCGATCGGAGGCAAGGTCATCAACATGCAGGTGCATACGGAGGGCGGCGTGGTGGCTGCGGGCGAGACCATAATGAATATCGTTCCGGCGCAGGAAAAGCTTATCGTGGAGGCGAAGATTCGCCCGACCGACGTGGACAACGTGCAGGTCGGTCAGGAGGCCCGCTTGCGCATCACGCCGTTCAAGATGCGCGCCACGCCCGAGTTGAGAGGCGAGGTGACGCTGGTTTCGGCCGACATTCTCACCGACACCGATACGAAGATGCAGTACTACCTTGCGAGCATCAGCCTTCCTGATCAGGAGCTGGCGAAGCTGGGCGAGAAAGACGTTCTGCCCGGTTTCCCGGTTGAGGTTACGTTCAGCGGCGGCGAACGCACCCTTATGCAGTATCTGGCGGACCCGATTTCGGATGCGATCCGCAAGGGTATGAAAGAAGAATGAACCGCAGCAACGCCGGCAACAGCGGCCAGGGCTTCAGCCGCCCACTCGCGCAGAGCTGCTTGCGGGTCACGCAGGGAACGCTCGTCACCGGGGTCCTGGCCAGCTTCCTGACGCTGGTTTTGTTCGCCACTGCGCCGGCCTCGGCCCAGAAGGCCGGCGCGGTTTCCGATGCGCCCTACACGCTGCAGCAGGCGCTGCGCGACGCATTGGAGCGCGATCCCCGCATCCGTGCCGCCGGCAGCCGGGTGCAGGAAGCTGGAGAGGAGTTTGCCGCCGCCCGCAGCCTGCGTTTCCCGAACGTCAATCTTACCGGCGGCCGGGGCTACGGCTATAACCGCAACGAGGCGCGCAATATCGGCATCTACGAGGGCGAGTCGCGCAGCTCCGGCCTGCAGCTTACGCAAACGGTCTATTCCTTCGGCCGCATTGGTGCGCGCGAACGCGAGGCCAGCGCCCTGATCGCCGCCGCCGGTTTCGATGCCGAAGACGTGCGTCAGTCGGTGCAAAGCGATGTGGGTGTAGCCTACGCGGAGCAGATCTACACGCGGCGCATTCTCGATCGCCGCATTGAATTCGAACGCCTGGTGGCGGAGCAGGAAACGTCGGTGCGCGAGCTGCTGGAGTTGGGCAAGTCCGACCAGGCCCAGGTGTACGAGGTGCTGCGCTACCTGCACCAGGCCCGCGCGCAGCGGATCGAAGCCGACACGGCCTACCAGCGCGCACAATTCGAATTGGCGCAGCTTACCGGCGCGCTGCGCGGGAATCTCGACGCGGAGGGACTCGCGGACCTGGAGCGCCTGCAGCCGGAGAACCTGGAAGTGGCCAGGGGCCTGGCCCTGGAAGGCGCGCCGATGGCCGGCAAGGCCCGCCAGAACCTGGTGGTGGCGCGCAGCCGGATGGAATTTCAGCGCTCCGAACTCTGGCCCCAGCTCGAGTTGAAGCTCGGCGGCTCCGACGGTTATGTGGGCGAGATCCAGACCCGCGACGCCGATGCGCAACTGATGCTGCGCATGCCGATCTTCGAGGGCGGCAGGAAATTCGCGCTGCTGCGCAAGGCCCGCTATGCCATGGAGGCCGCCGAATACGACCTCGACGCCAACCTGGAGCAGTTGGAGCTGAACATCACCGTGTCGTGGAACCTGGTCAAGGGTCTGGAGCAGGCCTGTCTGGAGCTTGAGCGGTCACTCGAAGACGCCGCCGAGATCGTGTCCATCCTGGAGGAGAAGCTGGATGTTGGGCGCGGCACGGTGCTCGACCAACTCGAAGCGGAGGAAGTCGTGGCTCAGACCGACGTCACCTTGCTGGAGAAGCGCATGGAACTGGCTCAGGCCCGCCTGGACCTGCTGCGCGCGCTGGGCGCGCTTTCCCCCTCGCTGTAACCGCCGGCGCCAAGGCCGGCTGACCATCCGGCAATACGAAACCGCGGGCCCTCTGGTGGCCGGGCTCAGGTGGGACTGACCTGCATGTCCGGCATTGTGCGCCGGTTTTCGGAAGTCCGGGCTGGGGTTTACTCGTTATTGAGTTCCGCGAGTATTTCGTCTGTGTGCTGGCCCGCGGTAGGCACATCCCGAAACAGCTCCGGGCGTCTGCCGCCGATGGCTAATGGCAAGGCCGGCAAGGCCGCCTTCTCGCCGGCGTTATCGCCGTCGGGCACGGTAACCTCAACCAGACCGCCGGAAGCGCTCAGGTGGGCGTCATCAAAGAGATCCTCCGGCCGCGTGATCGGTGCGAACGGCAACTGGGCCTGCGCGCAGCGCTGCATGAGTTCGGCCGGTGCCATGGCCGCAAAGGTCGCCTTGATCTTGGGGATGAACTCGGTCCGCCGCGCCACCCTCCCTGCGTTGGTCTTGAGGTTCGGATCCGCGCCCAGCTCGTGCAGCTCGAAGGCCTCGCAAAACCGCACCCACTGCACATCGCTGACCACGCCCACGAAGATTTGCTCACCGGTGCTGGTGGCGAAGACTTCGTAGATGGCCCAGGCCGACACGCGCGCCGGCATTGGTGTGGCGGCGGTGCCGGTAACGGCCTTTTGCGCCATGTGCTGGCCCACCAGGAACACCGCGCTCTCGTAGAGCGTGGCCACCACTTCGCAGCCTTTCCCCGAGCGTTCGCGCTCGTGCAGCGCGGCCAGAATGCCGAGCGAACCGAACATGCCGCCTTGTACGTCGATCACCGAAGCGCCGGCGCGCAATGGCTTCCCCGGCGGTCCTGTCATGTACGCCAGCCCGCCCATCATCTGCGCTACTTCGTCCAGAGCCGCGCGATTTTCATAGGGCCCTGCCTGAAAACCTTTTTCGGTGCAGTAGATCAGCCGCGGGTTGCGCGCCGACAGCGTCGCGTAGTCCAGTCCCAGGCGCTGCATCGCGCCCGGGCGGAAGTTCTGGATCAGAACGTCGGAGCGGTCGGCGAGCTTGAGCGCCGTTGCCATGCCTTGCGGCGATTTCAGATTGAGGCAGATGCTCCGCTTGTTGCGGTTGTACATGGGAAAGTAGCCCGCGCCGGATCCCGGCAGGCGCCGCGTGGGATCGCCGCCCGGCGGCTCCACCTTGATCACGTCGGCGCCCAGATCAGCCAGCATCAGCCCGCAGGCCGGCCCCATTACCATGTGAGTAAGCTCCAGGACCTTGAGCCCCGCCAGCGGCCCGTGTGCTTGTTCGGTCATCCGGATCAGACCCAGGGCCTGGCAGTGCTGTCAGTGCGCTCGAAGGCTTCAATGGCGGCGCCATGGCTAGCCAGCGTGAGGGCAATGGGGTCCAGACCCTTGAGAATCATCTCCCGCTCGCGCGGTTGTATCGAAAACGGCAGCGCGCGGTTGCCATAGCCCCGCACTTCGCAGGCCTTGAGGTCCACCGTGAGGCGAAATTCGCGCTGTTCGGCCTCGGCGGCCAGTTCCTCGACCTGCGGTTCGGGAAGCGCCACCGCGACAATGCCGTTCTGGGCGCAGTTGGCGCGGAAGATGGCCCCGAAACTCGGTGCAATCACGGCCCCTATGCCCCAGTCGGCCAGCGCCCAGACGGCGTGCTCGCGCGACGACCCGCAGCCGAAGTTTTCGCCGGAAACGAGGATTTTGGCCTTGCGGTAGCGCTTCTTGTTGAGGACGAAGTCGGGCGCTTCGCGGCGCCTGGCAAGGTCTGTATAGCGCCAGTTCGCGAACAGGCCTTCGCCCAGCCCCTCGCGCGAGACCCGCTTCATCTCGCGGCTGGGAATGATCGCGTCGGTATCCACGTTGCGCCGCATCAGCGGCGCGGCCACGCCCGCAACCAGGCCTTTCATTGCAGGACGAGCATGATCGGAATGAGTCCCACGATCAGTCCGCAAATCGCCACCACGCCCACGGTTATTGTGCGTTGCATGCGGTAGAACCCTTCGGCCAGATCCGCCTTCGTCGCGAAGTCCCTCCGCATCTCCTTGCGCAAATCCACCAGTGCTTCCGCAAGGTATTCCTTGGTGACGAACTTCTCGGTGACTTCGTCGAGGTATTCCTTGGTGACGAAGTTGGCCGTTGCTGCGTCGAAGTATTCTTTCGTGACGAACTTTTCGGTGACTTCGTCGAGGTATTCCTTGGTGACGAAGTTAGCCGTTGCTGCGTCGAAGTGATCTTTAGTGACGAACTTTTCGGTGACTTCGTCGAGGTATTCCCTGGTGACGAAGTTAGCCGTTGCTGCGTCGAAGTGATCTTTAGTGAGGAACTTTTCGGTGACTTCGTCGAGGTATTCCCTGGTGACGAAGTTAGCCGTTGCTGCGTCGAAGTGATCTTTCGTGACGAACTTTTCGGTGACTTCGTCGAGGTATTCCTTGGTGACGAAGTTAGCCGTTGCTGCGTCGAAGTGATCTTTAGTGACGAACTGTTCCGTGACTTCGTCGAAGTACTCTTTCGTGACGACGTTAGTCGTGATCGCCTCAAGGTGCTCGTTCGTGACCATGCGCGCCAGGATGTCTTCCTGGGTCTCGGCAAGCCGCTGCCCGAATGCCATTGTTCGGCTCATGGCGCCCAGCATCGCTTCCGTTTGCCGCTCGTCAAAGCCCGCCGCTTCGAGCAACCGCGCTTCGGCAACCGTGTCATAGGCCAATTCTGCCATGTTCCCACTCCTTGCGAATTCCTTGGCGGAGAAGACATCTTGTCGTGTCCTTGTCTCCTTGATAGCCCTTTATAGCGAGCGAGCTGACGGCTGTCAAGGCGTTAAACGGGCCAGTTTTCGGGGGTCGGCGAGGTGGCCGCAAACGGCGGATGCGGCCACGGTGGCGGGGCTGGCCAAGTGCGTGCGCGCGCCCGGGCCCTGGCGATTTTCGAAATTTCGGTTGGTGCTCGACACGGTGCGCAGGCCGCCGAAGCCCTCGCCGCCGGCATAGAAGCACATCGCGCAGCCGGATTCCTGCCACTCGAAGCCGGCTGCCTCGAACACGCGGTGCAGCCCCTCGGCCTCGGCGGCGGCGCGCACGGCCATCGAGCCGGGCACGCAAATGGCCTTCACGCCGTCGGCTACCTGGCGGCCCTGCAGAATCCCGGCGGCGGCGCGCAGGTCGGAGAGCCTGGCGTTGGTGCAGGAACCGATGAAAGCGGCCTCGATTTCGAGTTCCTCCATACGCTGGCCCGGTTTCAGGCCCATGTAGTGCAAGGCGCGCTGCATGGCCTCGCGGCGCCCGGCAGGGCCGTCCGGTTCGGGCGCCCGCGCGTCTATGCCGATCGCGTGTTCCGGACTGGTGCCCCAACTCACCTGCGGGGCCAGGTTCGTGCAATCCAGTTCCAGCTCGCGGTCGAATCGGGCTCCGGCGTCGGACTTGAGCGTGCGCCAGTGCGCCAGCGCGCGTTCCCGGAGCGCACCGCGGGGTGCGAACTCCCGTCCGGCAACAAACCCGAACACCTTTTCGTCCGGCGCCACCATGCCCGTAAAGGCGCCGAACTCGATGGCCATGTTGCAGAGCGTCATGCGGCCTTCCACGTCGAGGGCCTCGACAGCGGGGCCGGCAAACTCCACCGCGTGGCCTAGCCCGCCCATGGCGGAATGGCGGGCGATCAGCGCCAGGATCATGTCCTTGGCGCTTACCGGCGAAGCGGTGCTGCCGAGAAAGCGCACGCGCATGGTTTTCGGACGCTCCACGCGCAGCGTTCCCGTGGCCAGCGCGTGTTCCGCTTCGGTGGTGCCTATGCCCCAGGCCAGCGCGCCCAGGCCGCCCACCGTGCAGGTGTGGCTGTCGGGGCATACCAGGGTCAGACCCGGCTGGGCGATGCCGAGCTCGGGCGATATTACATGCACGATGCCCTGACTCGGATCGTCGATGTCGAACAGCCGGATGCCGGCCTCGCGCGCTGCCTCGCGCGTGGCGGTGATGAATTCCACGCCGCCCGGCATGCGCGAAAGCTCGGGACGCCCGGGTCGCGTATCGACAATGTGGTCCATGACGCAGAAGGCCCGCTCGGGACGCCGTATGGCGCGGCCTGCCTTTTGCAGCGCGCGCAGCGCCAAGGTGCCCGTGCGCTCATGCAGAAATATCCGGTCGATGGCGAGCAGCGACTGCCCATCGTCCATAACCGCGATTTCGTGCGCGTCCCAGAGCTTGTCGAACAGTGTCTTGGGTGCGCTCATCCTATTGCTCCATTGCTCGGCGGACGCGGAACAAGCCTTCCTGTGCCATGGTGGCCGCGCGCGCGCCGTCGCGCCGGTACACGGAAGCGCGCGCGAAACCGCGCGCGCCGCCGGCCCAGGGGCTGTGCAGATCGAACAGCATCCACTCGTCCACCCGTATCGGGCAGTGGAACCACATGGCGTGGTCGAGGCTCGCGAGCTGGAACCCGGAGCGCGGCCGCTGGTGCGGGAACGTGACCATGCCGATCAGGCCCAGGTCGGAAAGAAAGGCGAGAAACGCCTGGTGCGCGACGATGTCGTTGGGCAGCCGTTCCGAGGTTCGCATCCACAACATCTGGCGAGGTTCGCGCACCCCGCCGCCGAGGCTGCGTTCGGGATCCACGGGCCGGAAGTCCAGCGCTTTCGAAAGCCGCAGCAGATTGAAGTAGCGGCGCGGCATCCAATCGGCCTCCGCGGTGGCGAAGTCCCGCAGGTCCTTGAGCGCTTCCGGCGCCGGCGTTTCCGGCATGGGATCCTGGTGTTCCGGTCCCTCCTGGCGGACCTGAAACGACGCCGTCATGTTGAAGATCGGCCGGCCGCGCTGGATCGCCACCACCCGGCGGTTGGCGAAGCTGCGGCCGTCGCGCGCCCTGTCCACCTCGAAAACGATCGGCGCGAGATGATCGCCTTCGCGCAGAAAATAGGCGTGCAAGGAATGCGCAACGCGCTCCTCGACGGTGCTTAGCGCGGCGTACAGCGCCTGGCCCAGCACCTGACCGCCGAACACCCGTCCGGTTCCGAAGTCGCGGCTTTGACCGCGAAACAGATTTTCCTCCAGGCGCTCCAGCTCCAACTGCTCAATCAGCTTGCGCAGATCGTCGCTATGCCGGGTCGCCTCTGACTCTTGCATAGCGGCTAGCGTACCAGCAATCGGCGCAGAATAATGCCGTAAGATACGTGGCCTGCTGTTTTCGAGGGCCTGTGCATGGCTGCGAAAATGAGGATGTCGGTGCTTCTGGCGAAAATCGGCATCGCTGCCTGCGCGGTTGGCGTGGTTCTCGGTGCGGCGGGCATCGGCGGCTACCGCTTGCAGCTACTGACCCTGTTTCCGGCCATAGGCGGCTATGCGGGCAGCGTGCTGGCGCTGGCTGTGGCGGCGCCGGTGATGCTGGTTGCGATGATAGGTTCGCGCGGCCGCCTGGGCAGTTGGGCGTTCAACTCGGCGGCCTGGATTGCCCTGGTGTTGTGCGTGTGCATGACCTTGAACAACCTGCTCTGGTTTCGTCAGGCCCAGGTATCGCCGGCCATCAACGATATCAGCACCGACATGGAAAACCCGCCGGCTTTCGAGGCCTTGCTGCCGCTGCGGGCTTCCGCGCCCAGCCCGCCCGAATACGCAGGCGAGGCGGTGGCGCGCCAGCAGCGCGCCGCCTATCCGGAAATCCAGCCGCTGTTCATCGAGGCCAGCGTGACGGAGGCGGTGCAGCTCGCCCACCAAACGGCGCAGGAGCTGGGCTGGCAGGTAGTGGCCGTCGCTCCCGACGCGGGCCGCGTGGAGGCCGTGGACACCACGCCATGGTTTGGCTTCAAGGATGACGTGGTGGTGCGGGTTACGCTTGAGGAAGGCGGCGTGACCGTGGACGTGCGCTCCAAGTCGCGCGTTGACATGGCCGACCTGGGCACCAACGCGCGCCGTATCCGCTACTTCCTCGCCGCCCTGCGCGCCGCCGCTTCCTGAGCGGCTGGTTGGTCCCGAACGCCGCGCTGTCGGCGCAGCGGGCGCATCAGACCATGTAGAGGCCCAGGGTCTCGGCCGTGCAGGCCGGCTTTCTCTGTCCCTCGATCTCGATGCGGTGTCGGCAGGTCATCTGAATGCCGCCGGCGCGCGCGCGTGCCTGCAGCACCGTGGTGCGCACCCGCACCCGGCTTCCGCATATCACCATGTTCGAGAAGCGCACCTTGTTGAGCCCCCAGTTGATCGCCCTCTTGAGCGTGGGAAAGTGAACGAACCGCTCCGTGGCGCCCGGAATCAGGGACAGCGTCAAGTAGCCGTGGGCGATGGTGGCGCCGGCGTCGAGCTCCCGGGCGGCGCGCTCCGGATCCACGTGAATCCACTGGAAGTCCTCCGTGGCGCGCGCAAAACGGTCGATGCGCTCCTGGTCCACCAGGATCCAGTCCGAAACGCCCACTTCCAAGCCTTCCAGCCCGCGGGCGTCTTCTATTGTGCGAACTTCATGCCCCAAGGATGATCCGCCGCGACTCTGCCTTGCCGCGTATTATCGCCTGCCGCGCTCGATCATGGCCAGGAACTCGGCGCGCGCGCGCGCGTCGTCGCGAAACACGCCCAGCATCTGGCTGGTTACCATGCTCACGTTACGTTTGCCGATTCCGCGTGTGGTCATGCACTCGTGCGCTCCTTCGACCACGACCGCCACGCCGCGCGGCTCCAGCACCGTGGAGATGCAGCCGGCGATCTGCGCGGTGAGTTTTTCCTGCACCTGCAGACGATGCGCGTAGGCATCCACCACCCGGGCCAGTTTGCTGATGCCCACCACCTTGTCGCGCGGCAGGTAGGCGACATGCGCCTTGCCGATAATGGGCGCGATATGGTGTTCGCAGTGGGAGTTGAAGTCGATGTGCGTGAGCGCCACGATTTCGTCGTAGCCGTTCACCTCCTCGAAGGTGCGGGACATGAACTCATAGGGATCTACGGAATAGCCGCTGAACCACTCCTCGAAGGCGCGCGTCACGCGCTTGGGCGTATCCACCAGGCCTTCGCGGTTCACGTCGTCGCCGGCCCAGCCCAGCAGGGTGCGGACTGCCTGTTCCGCCTCGGCCCGCGTGGGCCGTTTCACTTCATTCTTGCTCATAAGCCCGCTCCCCGGGAGATGGCGCTACGGTTTGCGAATCCACGCAAGTCTTCATAGCTATTAATGTTCGCAATTGCCAGAGGAATCAGTTTCAGCGGCCGGCGCCGGAGATAGTCCCGTGGCGAAGGCGTTGCTCCGCTCGCCACGGCTCTTGCCAAGTCCGCAAGGGTAGCCGGTTCGTAGATGGCGCACAACGGCTCGGGGTCTTCGGTATCGGGATTGCAGAACGCGGTTGCCGCGCACTCCGGGTCGCGTTCGGCGATCAGACGCCGGATGTCGCGCTCGGACAGCCCCGGTTGATCGCAAGCCACGGTGAGCCAGGCGTTCGCCGGGGCCTGGGCATGAGCCGCCTCCAGTCCCGCTGCCGGTCCGCGCTGCGGATAACGGTCCGGCAGGCAGCGAAAACGCGAGCGCAACGGGTCCAGAGCGTGTTCCGGCCGCACCGATACCCAGACATCGTCCAGGCAGCCTGCGAGCAGCCGCGCGGCGCGTTCCAGCAAACTTGCGCCTGCGATCCGGGCCGCCGCCTTATCGCTGCCGAAGCGGGTGCTCTGGCCACCGGCCAGCACCAGGCCCGACAAGCGGGGAACCGGGACTTCGAATTCAGCCACGCCGAGCAGTCGCGCGATCGCTCTTGCCGCCCGACTTGGCGACCAGACGGGCCTCGCGGATCACCATGCCCGGCGCGGCGGACTTCAGCATGTCGTAAACCGTAAGCGCCGCAACCGTGGCGCCGGTCAGCGCTTCCATTTCCGCCCCGGTCTTGTCGCTGACCCGCACCGCGCAGTCGATCACCACCTCGTCGTTCTTGAGATCCACTTCGATCCGGCAGCCCTCCAGCTTGAGTGGGTGACAGAACGGGATCAGTTCGTGGGTGCGCTTGGCGGCCTGGGTGCCGGCGATGATGGCGGTCTGGAATACGGGCCCCTTGTGGGAGGCGATCTCGCCGTTCACGGCCATTGCCGCGGCTTCCGGGGGCAGTGAAATGCAGGCGCGAGCGCGCGCTGCGCGGGCCGTGACCGCCTTGTCGGCCACGTCCACCATGCCGGGGCGCTGTTGTGAGTCGATATGCGAGAGCACTAGCTGGAATTATAGTTTCGGCCTGCCACGGCGCAGGGCTAGCGGGCTATACGCGATATACTTCGCACCCTCCAATCGAGTTGTCGCATGACCGTAGTAGCCAAGTTCGAGATCAAGTACACGCAGTTCCTGGACGAACACGGCAAAACCCAGAGAGAGTTGCCGGAATTCGCGGCCGATGCGGAACAAATGACGCGCATGTATCGATTCATGCAGCTCACGCGGATTTTCGATCGACGCTGCATCAACCTGCAACGCACCGGTCAGGTGGGCACCATTGCCTCAAGTCATGGTCACGAAGCCGCGCAGATCGGTGTGGCTGCGGCGATGCGTCCGGACGATGTGCTGGCTCCTTCGTATCGCGAACATGGCGTTGTAATCTGGCGCGGCGTTCGCATGAGCCAGCTCCTGGCCGTATGGGGCGGTGACGAGCGCGGGCACGATTGGGATGGCGCGCGCCACGATTTCCCGTATTGTGTGCCTATCGCCACGCAGTGCCTGCATGCGGCCGGGGCGGCGTTCGCGCTTAAGATGCGCGGCCAGGAAAACTGCGCCGTGGCCCTGTGCGGAGACGGCGCCACCTCCGAGGGCGCGTTTTACGAAGCGCTTAACGCCGCCGGCGCCCTGCATTTACCGGTGGTGTTCGTCGTTACCAACAACCGCTACGCAATCTCCATGCCGGTGACGGGCCAGACGGCGGCGGGCACGCTGGCGCAAAAGGCGATTGCCGCCGGCTTGCCGGGCGAGCAGGTGGACGGCAACGACCTGATCGCAGTGCGTCGGCAGGCGGATCAAGCCATGCGCAGGGCGCGTTCCGGAGGCGGCCCGTCGCTGATCGAAGCTTTGAGCTACCGGCTTGGGGACCACACCACGGCCGATGACGCCTCCCGTTACCGTGAGGACAGCGAAGTGCAGGAGGCCCGCGACCGTGAACCTCTGAAGCGGATGCGGCGTTTGATGGAAGCAAACTTCGGCTGGACCGAAGAGCAGGAAACGGCGCTGCACGAAGAAATCGAAGCGGAAGTGGAAGCCGAGGTGGATGCCTATTTGCGGATGCCGAAGCCGCAAATCGAAGACATCTTCGCGCATCAGTTCGGCAATATGCCCGCCATGCTTGAGGCGCAACGCGAGATCGCCCGCAAGTATCCGGTTCCCAGTCACGACTGATGGCCCATCTGACGCTGGTCGAAGCTGTCAACCAGGCCCTGGCCTGGGAAATGGCGCATGACGACTCGGTGGTGGTGTTCGGCGAGGATGTGGGCGTGAACGGCGGCGTGTTTCGGGCCACCATTGGCCTGCAGGAGCGCTTCGGCGTCGAGCGGGTGTTCGACACGCCGCTGGCCGAGGCGATGATTGCCGGGCTTTCGGTGGGCATGGCCTCGCAGGGCCTCAAACCGGTGCCGGAAATCCAGTTCATGGGCTTCATATATCCCGCGCTGGACCAGATCATCAGTCACGCCAGCCGGCTGCGCAACCGCACCCGCGGGCGGCTGACCTGCCCGATGGTGCTGCGGGCGCCGTTCGGAACCGGCATCCACGCGCCCGAGCACCACTCCGAGAGCACCGAGGCGCTGTTTGCGCATATGCCGGGTGTGCGGGTGGTGATTCCCTCCTCGCCCGCGCGAGCCTACGGGTTGCTGCTTTCCGCTATCCGCGATCCCGATCCGGTGGTGTTCCTGGAGCCCAAGCGCATCTATCGCGCGTTTCGCCAGGAAGTGCCCGACAATGGCGAAGGCCTGCCGCTGGATCGCGCTTTCGTGACTCGTCCGGGCACGGATCTGACGCTCATCTCCTGGGGCGCTTCGGCGCTGGAGACATGGAATGCCGCTGGCGAGCTGGCCGATGAAGGTGTTGATTGCGAAGTGATCGATGTGGCTACGGTCAGCCCGCTCGACAAGGATACGATTCTGGAATCGGTGGCGCGCACCGGCCGTGCGGTAATCGTGCATGAAGCGGCAATGAGCGGCGGCGTAGGCGCGGAGATTGCCGCCATCCTGGCGTCCGAAGGCCTCTACAGCCTGGAAGCGCCGGTGGCGCGAGTGGCGGGTTACGATGCGGTGCCGCCGCTGGCGCGCATGGAATACGGCTATATTCCCAGTGTGCAGCGCATCAAGGACACCGTAAAGGAAAACATGGAGAGCTAGCCGCTTGCCGCTTCTTCGCACAACAGCAGCGGGCAATGCTCCAGGGAAAGCGGGATGAAAGAGTTCAAGTTACCCGATCTGGGCGAGGGGTTGACCGAGGCCGAAATCGTCGAATGGCACGTAAGCGCCGATGACCGCGTCCGGCTGGACCAGCCGCTGGTGTCGGTGGAGACCGACAAGGCCGTGGTCGAGGTGCCTTCGCCGGTATCGGGCCGCGTATTGTCCGTGCATGGAGAGCCGGGCGATGTGATCCCCGTGGGCGAGGTGCTGGCGCGCTTCGACACCGGGGTTGATGACAGCGCAGATGCTGACGAGTCAACAGCCACCGGCGGCACAGCGAAAGCCGGCCAGTCATCCGCTGCCGCCGAGGGCGACGCTGGCGAAGCGGACGATGCTGAAGAAACCGCTGCGACTGACGAACCGGGCAGCGTGGAGCAGCCACCGGGCGTGGTGGGCGAGCTGCCGGCCAGCGGGGTGGTACTGAGCGACACCACGCAGGCATCTCCGGCGGCGCCACCCAAGCAGCGGGCCAAGGCCGCGCCTTCGGTGCGGGCGCTGGCGCGGGAACTCGGTGTCGATCTGGCGCAGGTGCAAGGTTCCGGTCCAGGAGGGCGGATCACTGCCAAGGATGTAGCAAGAGCCGGAGAAGAAGCCCGAACGAGCCCGCATCCGGAAAGTGGAGCTTCCGATTCCCCCGCGGATGCCGGAGCATCCGGCGCTGTCGGCCCGCAAACCCAACAAGACACCGGCGTTTCCGCCCGTTCCGCTTCCGGCCCCCAACCCGGCGCCGAGGAAAAGCTCGCCGGTCCGCGCCGGGTCATGTTCAAGAGCATGAGCGCTGCGCGCAGCGAAGTGGCGCTATGCACCGTGATGGATGACGCCGACATCCACGACTGGGAGTCGCCCCGCGACTACACGCCGCGGCTGATTCGCGCCATGGTGGCCGGCTGTCGGGCGGAACCGTGCCTGAACGGCCTGTTCAACGCGGACACGGGCGTGCTGTCCCTGGCCGAGCATGTGCACATGGGTCTGGCCATGCATACGCCTCACGGCCTGATCGTGGCCACGATCCGCAATGCCCAGGCGCTGAGCCTTGGGCAGTTGCGCGACGAAGTGGCGCGGCTCAAGCAGGCCGGCATGGAGCGCGCGCTCAAGCCCGCCGAGGTACGTGGTTACACGATTACGCTATCGAATATCGCCGGCGGTTCGTCGCGCTATGCAACGCCGCTCATGGTGCCGCCCACGGTGGCCATCCTGGGCAGCGGGGCGGCCCGCGACGAAGTGGTGGCGGTGGATGGCATGATCGCCATTCGGCGCATGCTGCCGCTTTCGCTCACCTTCGATCATCGCTGCGTGGCGGGCGCCGAAGCCTCGCGTTTCCTGAGCGCCGTGCTGGCGGACCTCAAGCAGGCCTCGTGAAGTCCCCTTTGGGCCGGCTGATCCTGTGCCGGCACGGCGAGAGCGTGTGGAACCGCGAAAACCGTTTTACCGGCTGGACGGATGTCGGTCTTACCGCCGACGGCGAGGCAGAGGCCCGCCGCGCCGGGCGTTTGCTGAAGAAAGCCGGGCTGATTCCCGATTTGGCGCATACCTCGGTGCTGACGCGCGCGGCGCGAACGCTCAAGCTGATGCTTGAGGAACTGGATGCCGGCGCCATTCAGGTGCACGCCAGTTGGCGTTTGAACGAACGCCACTATGGCGCGCTGCAAGGCTTGAACAAGGCCGAGACCATCGCGAAGCACGGCGCCGAGCAGGTGCAGGTCTGGCGCCGTTCCTATTCCACGCCGCCGCCCGCGCTGGCGCCTGCCGATCCGCGCCACCCGCGCCACGACTCGCGCTACGCGGATATCGAATCGCCGCCGGCCTGCGAATCGCTTCGGGACACGCTGGAACGGGTGCAGCCGTATTGGAAACAGCGCATTGCGCCGGATATCCGTGCCGGTCGGTGTACGCTGGTGGCGGCCCATGGCAATAGCCTGCGGGCGCTGGCGAAGCTGCTGGAGAACATCTCCGACGAGGACATCGTGAAGCTGGAGATTCCCACCGGGCAGCCGCTGCTCTACCAATTCGGGCCCGGCATGCGGGCTCAGCCCCACCAGCGCCTGGGAGCTGCGCGATGATGTATGCGCTGGGCGAGCGTGAGCCGCTCTCGAAGGCGTTGTTCGTTGCTGCCGACGCAATCGTGATTGGCGCCGTGACGCTCGGCGAGGACAGCAGCGTCTGGTTCGGCGCCGTGCTGCGCGGCGACAACGAGCCCATAGTGATTGGCGCGCGCAGCAACATACAGGACGGAGCAGTGGCGCACACCGACATGGGCTATCCCACCACGGTAGGCGAGGATGTGACCGTCGGACACCGGGTAATCCTGCACGGCTGCACAGTGGAATCGGGCTCTACCATCGGCATGGGCGCGATTCTGATGAACGGCTCGCGCATCGGCGCCAATAGCCTGGTGGCGGCCGGCGCGTTGATTCCAGAGGGCCGCGAGTTTGCGCCTGGCAGTCTGATCGTGGGCGTGCCTGGGCGCCAGGTGCGCCTGCTGTCCGACGCCGAGCGGGCGGAGGTGGCTCGCGGAGCCGACATCTACGTGCGCAACGCGCGTCGCTTTCGCGACCAGCTACGGGACTTGGACGCTTAGGCCCGCGGATCGAATCCGTTTCGGGAATTCCGGGCGAGAGAGGGCTTTGCGCCGCGAGTCAGGCGCTGCGCTCGGCATGGGAGGCCGTCAGCTCAGCCATGATCGAGAGCGCGATGGACGCCGGGTCGCTGGCGCCGATATCCAGGCCCACCGGCCCACGCAGTTTCTCGCGCAGGTCTCCGGCGCCCTCGCCCAGGTCTTCCAGCAGACGTTTGCGGCGAGCCTTGGGGCCGAGCACGCCAACCCAGGGGATGCGCTGGTTCGCCAGCGCGGCCAGATAGGAGCGGTCTGCCGCGAGATTGTGGCTCATCACCACGCAGGCGCTCCAACCGCCGAGATTCACGCGCTCGGCCAACTGTTCGGGGCGCACTTCGATGACTTGTTCCGCCGCGCCGAGGTCGCCTCTTTCAAGGTAGGAAGGGCGGTGGTCGCAGACGGTAACTCGCCAGCCCAGCCGTTCGGCGAAGTCCACCACCGGCGCGGCGTCCACGCCGGCGCCCAGCACCAGCAGCCGGGGTACCGGGTGCAGCACATGCACCAGCAACTGCCGGTCCGGGTCGTGCAGTCGGTGCAGCCCGGGAGCCAGTTCTGCCGGCACTTCATCGCCGAACGTGGTGCGGCCGATCAGTTGCTCGCTGCCTTCCACCACCACGGCGCAGCGCGCCGCTTTCCCGCTCATTGCCAGGTCCGACATGCGGGTCAATGGCGCCCAGGGTTCCGTGCCGTCGCCGGAAAGCGGCTGCAGCAGCACCTTCAGCATTCCTTCGCAGCCCACTCCGGTGCCGAACAGCTCGTCGTGCTCCCCGCGCATGTCGTAGCAAACGGAGCGCGGTTCTCCGCTCGTCAGAACGGCGGCTGCGTGTTCGGCCAGATCGCCCTCCAGGCAGCCGCCGCTCACCAGCCCCTGGTAGTTGCCCTGGCCGTCGATGAGCACCCGCGAGCCCGCCTTCGAATAGGTTGAACCGGCCGTTTGATAGACCGTCCCCAGCACTAGCCGGTCATTGGCTGCCCGCCATTCCCGGAACGTCTCGACCAAGTGCTTCAGCGCCATGTCTTCAGCGCCCTATTCGTGAATTCTTCAAGGCTTCATGGTTTGGCATGGGCAGGCCCGTCACGCGGAATGCTCGCCAGGTGCGGAACTGCGAGGCGGAATTGTATTGTGCGCTTGGTCCCAGGCGAATTCAAACACTTTTCTCGATTCCACATATGGAATATTTTTCGAGTAACCCGCACTCTTGGGGCGCCCAGTCGCTGATCTGTGCAATACTCGGAAGTCCGCGATGAAAGGTCGCGGGACGGTAATGAGGAGGTCATGATGTTCAAGACACAAAATCGCACTGCCTTCTGGGTGCTTGGCGCTGCGCTGTCCGCAGGCCTGCTGCTGCCCGAATCCAGGGCGCTGGCGCAGGGAGTGGCGCTTGAGGAAATCGTGGTTACGGCGCGAAAACGCGAGGAGGCCCTGACGGACATCCCCTTCGCGGTATCGGCGTTTTCCGAGGCCGAGCTGAACATATCCAACCTGAAGAACTTCGTGGACATGTCGCTGTTCACGCCCGGGCTGACATACCAGAACGCCACCGCCAACCGCGCCGACCGCGGCGTGCCGAACATCATCATCCGCGGGCTGAACATCAACGCGGTTTCAAGCTCGTCGGTCGCGGCGCTGTTCTTTATCGACGGCGCGCCCGTGTTCGGCGGCGAGGTCGGCAGCTTTGTGGATGTGGTGCGCGTGGAAGTGCTGCGCGGGCCGCAGTCGGCCTACTTCGGACGCAACACTTTCTCCGGCGCCGTCAATCTTGTTACCAAGGACCCCGGCGAGGAATTCGGCGGCTCGCTGGGCCTGGATGTCGATCGATTCGGCACTGCGGACCTGCAACTTTCCGTGGAAGGGCCCATTGTTGCGGACCGCTTGGCGTTCCGTCTATCCGGACGCAGCAACCGGAAGGGAGGTCACTGGGTAAACAACCGTAACGGCGCGCGCGAGATCGGCGACGAAGACACTCGGTCGCTGGTGGCGACATTCCTGGCCACCCCCACCGACACGCTGCGCTTCAAGCTGCGCCTCGAAGATATCGAGATCGAGGACGGGCCGCAACCCTCGTTTCGTTTCCCGAGCAGTTTCGCGAATTGCGATTCGGACGGCAATGGAACGATCACCTACCGCTGCGGCTTGCCGCCCGATGCAAGCGTCGCCGAGTCCCTGGTGGGCCACAACGACGCGTTTGCGCCTGACTATTTGAGCAACGGCAACTACGTGCGGGACGTTATCGAGGCGTACTCGCTGTTTTCGGATTCCTCGTCGAGGCAGATCGACGACGAGGGTGTGTTTATCGAGAGTATGGGACTGGCCAAGCGCATTGCGGGCGCCACTTTCACGGCTGCGGCGGAGTTGCCCGGCGGCATGAGCCTGGATTGGATAAGCGGCTTCAACGAAACCAAGTCCATGATCGTGAGCGACGAGAACACGCTGCCCAGGCAATCCGTTTCCGGGCTTGCCGATACTTTCCTCGTGGAGCGATGGTCGAAGAATTCCTCGCACGAGGCGCGGCTGTCGTCGGGAGGCGAAGGGCGCTTGCGCTGGACCGCGGGCGCCAACGTGGTGGAAAGCGAGGACGTCGCTTCCTGCGTGGCCGGGGTGTTTTTTGCGCCGCGCGGGTTTACTTGCCGCCCTGTTCTCGACACCTCTACCTTGGGTGGGTTCGGAGGCGTCTATTACGACTTCACCGAGAGGCTCACCGTGAGCGCGGAAGCGCGCTATCAGAACGACGAGGTGAATGTGGAATCCGGCGGCCTGTCGGCGGAATTCAAGGACGTCGGAGGGCGGGCAACTATCCAGTACCGGACCGCCAATGACTTCATGTTGTTCGCCAACTATGCACGCGGATTTCGTCCCGGCACATTCAACTCCATCGTGGTTACCCTGTCGCCCGCCGAGGCCGCCAGCCTGGAACAGAACTCCGGCGCGAAGCTGGACGTGGCTCCGGAGACGCTGGACCAGTACGAGGTGGGCGTGAAGGGCACACTGCTGGACGGACGGCTGCAGGGTTCGCTGGTCGGCTATTGGGGCGAGATAAAGGATCAGCAGGTTCAGCAGATAGGTTTGTTCATCGACGACGAAACCGGGCTCGAGTCACCTGTCGGCATTCTGACCAATGTCGGCCTGCTCGATATGAACGGCATCGAAATCGAGGCCCGCTTCCAGGCAACGGAGCGATGGATGCTGACGGGTGCGTTTGCCCGCAACTACACCGAGTATGTGGAAGGCATCTGCAATCTTTGCGTAAGCAATGGCGCCACGGCGTCCAACCGCGACCACTTGGGCAACCAGACGTTTCTGACCCCGGAATTCACGGGGTCGGCCACGGCCACCTACACCCAGCCCGTGTTTGGCGGTCGCATGGAGGGGTTTGTGCGCGGGGAATACCTGTACGAATCCACCAAGTACGCCACAGAAGCGAACGTATTCGACACCGGCAACCGGAACCTCGTGAACTTGCGTTTCGGCGTGGAGGCTGAAAGCTACCGCGTCGAAGCCTATGCCACGAACCTGTTCGATGACGACACCTACACCTACGTGGCGATCAACACGGATCTGGACAATTTCCAGAGAGCTTTCGTGTCCGGGCTCCCGTACAAGCGCGCCATCGGCATCCGCGGAACCTTGCGCTTTTAGCGCGGGAGCAGTGCGGGGCGGCATCAGTCGCCTTGCAGGGACGGGCGCAGCGCGAGCAGGGATTCGGCCAGGCTAAGCTGGCCCCGCGCGCGCAGGCGGTTGTGTTCGGCGCGCGAGGCGAAACGTTGCGGGTCCCAGCCGAAGTAGCGATCGTCGAGTATGTCGGCGGTAAAGCGGGCGGTGAGTTCGAGCGTGATCCAGAGCGTGGCGTCCACCAGGCCCTTTCTCTCCGCTGCGGTGATGAAGTCAGCCACGTCGAGGTAGGCGCCGCGCGCCGCGCGAAACAGCTCGGCGGAGAACTCGGTGCGGGCGCTGTCCTCGCCGGCAGGGTTGCACCAGGAGCGGAAGGCGTCGCCCAATTCGTAGGGCAGGCGCAAGCGGCCCAGCGAGTCGAGATCGACCATCGCCAGCCCTTCGCCCGCGGGCGTGAAAAGCATGTTATTGATCTTGGGGTCGCCATGCACAACGCGCGGCGGTGTTTTCGGCGCCGGCGGCAGGGTGGACACGATTTCCATCACGCGCTGGCGCAAGGCCTGGGCGTCTTCGCGCAAGGGATGATCCTGGTGTCGGGTCAGCGCCTCGTCCAGAGCAGCGAAGCGTCGCGCCGGCTCGTGAATCGGTCGGCGGCGGCTGGCGAAGGGCTGGTTGAAGTCGGTCAGTGCGCCGTGGAAGCGCGCCAGCAGCGCTCCGGCCTGCTCGGCTTGGCTCGCGTTTTCGAGCCGATTGTGGAACTCCCCCTCCAGCCAGGTCAGCATTCGCCAGATACCGTCTTCCCGCTCTATATAAAGGCCCCCCTGCAGGTTGCGCAGCAGACGCGGCGTAGGCATGCCCTGGGCGGCGATATGCGCTGTTACGGCTTCGATGTCGCCATGGATTTCGGCCCCCAGAATGGGACTTAGCCGCTGCAGCGCGTAACAGCTTCCGTCGTGGGCGCGCACCTGCCAGGTGCGATTGATCAGACCGTGATCCATGAAATCAAGCGCTGCAGCGCTTATGCCGTAGTACGCCAGCACCCGTTCGGCCGTCGCCGCTTCGGCATTGCTGCTGTCTTGTTCCGACGGCATGGGCGCCGGCTCCCCTGGTGGATCAGTCCGCTTCAACGAAAGGCATCCGAAAAAAACGCCGCCAATATAACCGAGCCTTGGCCCGGCCTTGGGGTCGCTGCCGGAACTGCCGGGTTTTGACTCTGTGGCGCCAGCACATATACTCCGTCTTCCTGTGCGGCGCGATCCTTGGGCCTTCCGGGGAATTTGCCGAATCAGCAGAGCTTGGGAGGGCTTGTGCATGACCTACCGTAGTTTCCGCCGTCTTTTTGGCGGCGCCTTTGTCGGGCTGGCGGCAGCCCTGATGGGTATTCAGGACGCCGTGCCCCAGGACGGCGAACTCGAAGAGATCGTGGTGACCGCGCGCAAACGCAGCGAGTCGGTGCTCGAAATCCCGATTTCCGTGTCTGCGTTCTCGCAGGACGACCTCGACAACTTGGGTATGAACACGCTGGAGGACGTTTCCAGTGTCACGCCGGGCTTCGCCTTTCAGAACGTGGGTCCGGGCGGCACCGGCGGGCGGCACAATCCCAACATCCGTTTCCGCGGTCTGAGCGTGCAGCAGGGCAGCCCCGCTTCGCGCGCCGGCGCGGTGTTCTGGAAGGGCGGCTATATTTCCGATGGCGCCGGCATCCTGCCGCTTATCGACCTGGAGCGGATCGAGGTGCTGAAGGGGCCGCAAACCGCGTTCTTCGGGCGTAATACCTTTGCCGGCGCGGTGAACTACATCCCGGCGGGGCCCGGCGAGGAATTCGGCGGCAAGGCGTCGCTGTCCTACTCCGGTTCGGACGATACCAGCTACAACTTCACCGCCGCCGTGGGCGGACCGATCAGCGAACGGGCCGGCGTTCGATTTGCCTTCATGCAGCAGAAGGTGGGCGGAGATTTCCAGTTCGATAACGGCGATCCGATCGGCGAGCAGAACAACACCGCCGTTACCGGATTGGCCACCTTCGAGGTTTCCGACGCCCTGAGCTTCCAGGTGTCCGGCTTCTACGTGGACTCCGACGACACCATGGCGCTGCAGTCCCAGAATGCGCCGGTGGCGGCGGGTAGCTGCAACCGGACCTACTCGGGCACGATTCGCGCCGTGGGAAGCGGCGCCAACGCCGGCAGTTTCAGCACCGACCTCTCGCAATCGCCGAGGAACCTGTTTTGCGGCAACGCGCCCGATTGGGATGCCGTGGAGCCCAATTTGTCGGCTGCCGGCAAGATTACGGCAGGCACGCCTTTGTTCCAGTTTTCCAACCCGTGGTCGTTCGTCCAGAACTTGCCGCCGGAGTTGCGCAGTTTCGGCATCGTTGATCCTCCGGATGGTCTGGGCAACACCTACGAGCTGTGGCGGGCTGATCTGTCGGCAGAATACGAGTTGGCCAATGAAGGCGTGGTGAGCGCGCAATTCGCGCGCGGCGAGTCCACAAGCTGGCGCATCTTCGACAACAATTTCGGAACGCCAACCTTGTTCGTGTTTGCGAATTCGGCGGATCCTTGGCTTTCCGCGCAGGCCAGTTGGGTGCGCGATACCTATGCCGAGGTTCGCTACGCGCCGCAGCCCCAGGAGCGTATCAACTACGTGGTTGGGGCCAGTTACTACGCGCAGGACAATCGCCTGACGGACTTCAGCAGCTTCGGCGCCACCAACAATCTCAATTTCCAGGATGGCGACAACTTCGGTGTATTCGGTTCCGTCGAATATCAGCTTACGGAGCAGTGGACCGTGTCGCTGGAAGGACGCTGGAACCGCGATACGCAGACCATCCTCTACGACGGCATCTCGATCGCCCAGGGCATCGATCCGGCGCCGTTGGAGAACCTCGAACAACAATACAGCGCCTTCATGCCGCGCCTGATCATTTCCTGGCAGCCCAACGAGAACATGAATTTCTACGGGCACTTCTCCAACAGCAACCTGCAGGGCATCTTTACCAACGCCACCGACTATTCGCAAGCCACCATGGTCGAAGTGCCGCTCGGCATCTTTACCCCCAAGCAGACGCTCTCGGCGTTTGAAGTCGGCGTGAAACAGCGCGTGGGCGGCTGGTTGAGCTATGCGGTGGCGGTCTATTTCATGGATTGGGAAAACCAGACCTTCTTCGAGTTGAGCCCGGCGCCGCTGTTCGTAGCGGCCAATCTGGCCGGCGATTCGGAAACCACCGGCATTGATGTGGAGTTTGAGGTAACGCCCAGCGAATGGCTGAGCGTGAGCGGCGGCTTTTCCTTCAATGATGTGGAGTTCACCGACTTCGCCGGCACCGGATCGGTGGCCACGGCGGTGCTCGCTCCGCCTCCCACGTTGGCCATCGGACAGCAGATCTCCTCGGTTGGCGGTCGGCCCCGCTACGTTCCGGAATGGACCGGCAGCCTGTCTGCCACGCTCCAGCTCGATGAGTTGGTGGGCTTCGCGAACGGCGCCTGGCTCAGGGTGGACGGGATCTACCAGGGTCAGTTCTACATCGACAACTTCAACTACAACTCGGTCGATGGATACTGGAAGATCAACGCCCGGCTGCACGCGGACATCAGCGACGTCTTCGCGGTTGAGCTATACGGCACCAACCTGACGAACGACTTGAGCTACACCACGGCGGGTGGCACCACGAGCATCTTCGGACTGCCGCACCGCAAGACCTTTGCGCCGCTGCCCCGCAAGCGCGAGGTAGGCCTCAAGGTGAAGGCCAGCTTCTGATCTGAGCTTTCTGAACAAGGGGAGGGTTTTCCCTCCCCTTGTTGGGCCGGCGAGCTACTCCTTGTGGCCGCCGAACACCAGCCAGTGCGAGAGCATACCCATGCTCGGATCCTTGTCCGTCAGCTTGCCGCGTTCGCCCTGGAAATCGTTGGTGCGCGGCTGAAACCCCATCACGACGCGCGTGAAGCCGGCATCATGCATGGCTTTTTCCATGTCCACCGTGCCCAGCGAGCCCCAGAAGGGTTCGGCGTTGTAGTAGTTCTGCCAGTCGCGCACCACCACCGCGCCCATGTCCATGCCCTTGTAGCGTAGCGGCACTTCGAGGTTGCACATCGCGCCTCCCGGCTTCAGCACCCGGAAGGCTTCCTTCAGGATGGCCGGCATTCCGGTGCGCGAAGTTTCGTGGAACAGGATTTCAGACGTGACCATGTCGAAGCTGGCGTCCTCGAATTTCAACGCGCGCGCGTCCTGCTGGTGGAAGTGCACCGGCTTGCCCAGCGACTCGGCGCGGGCGTGGGCATAGCGCAGCAAGGCGCCGCCAATATCTACGGCATGCACTTCGGCATCCGGAAACAGGTCGGTAAGCGCCAGGGTGCCGTGACCCACGCCACAGCCCAGGTCCAGGATCCGCTTGGGCTGCATTTCCGGGAACCCGTCCTGGATGAAGGCGCAGAGTGTGTGGCCGCGCATGTCGTTGAGCCCGCCGGCGCGGCCCAGGCCATAGAGCACAGCGCCGCGGTCGTAGATCGCCCCGGCGCGCACATCGTCGCCACCGGCGTCGTGCAGATAGCCGCCCGGCTGAATGTGCTGATCCACTAGGGTCAGGTACGCCGGGTTCGGAATTTCCGGATGCAGGGTCAGGCTGCCCACCGGGTTCTCGATCGCGCGGAACTTGTCTTCGAGTTCGTCGAGTTGCCGGTCCACCGTGTCGGCCACGTAGTCCCACATCAGTTCCTGGGAGGTGCGCAGCAGCGCGCCCCAATTCTGGAATATGGGCATTTCTTCGGCCTTGCGCAGCACCTCCGTGCGGTCCTCTTCGGCCTCCGGGTCGCGCTCGCCCATCTCCGGCATAAGTTGCTCGTTGCAGGCCTCGACGCATTGCGCCATCAGCCGCCCGTTGGCATAGGCGCGCAGGCCAAGAAAGTACTTCTGCGCCGCCAGCTCGTCGTGGGTAGCGCCAGCCATCATGCCGTGACGCGGATACACGTCGCTGCGCATGGTCTCCTGGCGTACGCCGTCTGCTTCAAACATCACCATGTTGAACCTCCTTTGAAATGCGGTCGAGTTCACCGCCGGCCGCTGCGGGTTCCATGTCTTCCTCAAGGTAGCGTAACACCCGTCCCATCAGCCGCTGGCGGATAGGTCCCCGCTCGGCTTCCGCCGCGGCGTCGGGCAGCCATGCGTCCACGGTGTCCTTGCCGAACAGGCCGGCTTTTTCCAGCAGCCGTTCGTGGGTGTCTAGCCGCTCTCGAATAACGCTCACTTCGCCCAGCAGGGCGGTAAGCATCGCGAACAGCATGTCCAGGCGTTCATCGCCGTAAAACGCCGGTCGTTTGCCCAGCGCGCGCCGGGGCCGTTGGTCGGGTTGGGTATTTGTAGGCATAGTTGGTCTTTCCGAAAAAACAGGTCTAGTGGATCGCGAGCGCGTCTTGCGGCGGCGTGAACGAATGGTCCAGCGCCTCGGCCACGGCGGCATTGGTAACCCGGCCAGCGTGAATGTTGAGTCCCGCCATCAGGCCCTCATCCTCGCGCAGCGCCTGCCGCCAGCCCTTGTTGGCCAGCGCCAGGGTGAATGGCAGCGTGGCGTTGTTCAACGCCAGCGTGGACGTGCGCGGCACCACGCCCGGCATGTTGGCCACGCAGTAATGCACTACATCGTTGTGAATGAACGTGGGAGCGGAGTGGGTGGTGGGCCGACTGGTCTCGGATGTGCCGCCCTGGTCGATGGCCACATCCACCAGGACCGACCCGGCTGCCATGCGCGCCACCATCTCCTTCGATACGAGCTGCGGAGTAGCGGCGCCCGGAACCAGCACCGCGCCGATCACCAAGTCTGCTTGTTCCACGTATTCCTCGATAGACGAGCGCGTGGAGTACATGGTATTGAGTCGCGCGCCCAGTTGCATGTCCAGCTCGCGCAGCCGCGCCAGCGACTTGTCGAGTACCACTACGCGCGCCTCCATGCCCACTGCTATGCGCAGCGCGTTGGTGCCGACCACGCCGCCGCCCAGAACTACCACATTGGCAGCCAGCACTCCGGGAACGCCGCCCAGCAGCTTGCCGCAGCCGCCCATTTCCGTTTCCAGGCAGCGCGCGCCGGCCTGCACCGCCATGCGCCCGGCCACTTCGCTCATCGGCGCCAGCAGCGGCAGCCGTCCGAACCTGTCGGTGACCGTTTCGTAGGCGATGGCGGTAACTCCCGATTCCATCAGCATCCGCGCCTGTTCCGGGTTTGGCGCCAGGTGCAGGTAGGTGAAAAGTATCTGGCCCTCGCGCAGCATCCGGCATTCGCTCGGCTGCGGCTCCTTGATCTTAACGATCATGTCTGCCTTGGCGAACACATCCTCGGCGCTGTCGGCGATTTGGGCGCCCAGGGCGCGGTACTCGTCGTCCGTGCGGCGGATTCCGTATGCGGCTCCGGTTTCCAACAGCACCTGGTGGCCGCTTTCGATCAGTTCGCGGGCGCTGCTCAGGCTCAGGCCCACCCGGTGTTCATCGGGCTTGATTTCCTTGGGCACGCCGATCAGCATGGCCCAATTCTAACGCTGGAAGGCGTTGTCGGGCGCCGTGTCTGGCTCCGGCTAATGGCCGGGAGGGGGCGCTGCCGGCGGCAGCGAATCCATTACTCCGGGGGCCGCTGCCTCGACTTGCTCGAACAGGCGCAATTCGCGCGCCGAGGCCGCAGCGGTACTGTCTGCTACGTATTCCCAGTCGGCTCTGGCGAACTTTTCTTCCTCCTCGGCCAGCGTCGAATGCCGGCTGGCGGCAAGAATGTTCAGGAAAACGTCCAGGAACGAGCGCGCTTCGTGCTCGAACGCGGCCCGTTGCGGGGCGCCATCTGCGCGCAAGGCGTCGCGGGCTCGCACCAGCCCGGCCAGCGCGTTTTCGCTGGCGGCCAGACGCGCTTTGAGATGGTCGAGTTTCTCCCGAAACTCCAAGTCATCCGGCCCCGCATGAGGATCCAGTCGCTCCCAGAGGCGATGGTCCTGGGCGTGCAGGCGATTCAGGGAGTGCTCCAGGTAGTCTGCGCTGGCCAGGTACACAGGTATGGGGTCCTCGACCGGCGCCTCGCCTTCGAGCGCCATGCCGAGCACCCGCCGCACCCGCGACATGCGCATGCGCTCTTCGCGCACGCTCTGCTGGGAATCGTTGTTCATGGGCTCATCCCTCCCGGTAATTGGCACACCAGCACTCGCGGTTCGGTGATCGACCCCAATAGCAGCTTGTCCCGGTAACGGGCGGCTACGCTGCCGGCGGAGTGGCGGCGTCCCGAATCGGCAGCGACCAGCTCAAGACCCGTACCGTCGGCCGCAATGCGATAGAAACGGCTGGGCGCCGGATACTCGGCGTCGCCGAAGTGGCGGCCCAGCGCCATGCCGTTGGGGTGTTCGGCCACCCACAGCATGCCGTCGGCGTCGGCGTCTATGTTGTCGGGGAATCCCGGCATGGACACTCTCGACTCCTCGCTGAGCCGGCCGTCGGCGTCCAGGGTCATGAAACGCAGGCGCTTGCCCTGGGTTTCGGCAATCACGATCCGCCCGTCGGCGTAGGCGATCCCGGCGCCGCCGGCCAGCCGCTCGGCGGCTACCTGCATGGACTGCCCGTCGAAGTGAACGGCCTTCGCCAGACCGGCGCCGAACAGAAATTCCTGCAGCCGCTGGAAGCCGGTGGTCGCACCGGTATCGTTCACTGCCACGAACTGCTCGGGGCCCAGAGCCTGGAGATCGTTGGGGCTATTGAGCAAATCGCTGGTCACGGAGCGCAGGTGATGCAGCAAGCCGTCCTCGCGCCGCTCGTATATTTCCACCTGCTCCGGGTCTTCCCCGCCGCGCTCCAGCGGGTGATTGATCACGAACAGGCGGGTAGTGCCGTCGGCGTCCTGGTAAAGGCTCATTCCGTGCGGATGCAGGTGCCCCGGCGTTTGCGCCAGCGCCAGCGACATGCCGACCGGGTTGGCTTCGAGGTCCAGGGCGAAGATGATCCCGCGCACGTTGCGGTTGACGGTGAGCGCGCGGCGGTCGAGCACCGAGAGATAGGCCACGCCGCGCTGGCGGTCGATAACAATATCTTCGGCGCTGCCGGGCAACAGGACGGTTTCGCAGGCAAACGGAAGCGCTTCCTCCACCTCGGTAAAGGCATTCATGCGACCCATCGCGGCGGCGCCCGCCAGCACCAGTATGCCCAGTATCACGCCAATTGCGCCCAGTGCTTTCTTCATGTGTTTTTCTCCAGCGTTCGGCTATCGATATACGCAACGCGTCGGACCATAGCCCCGAGTATAAGCACAATTACGCCGCGCATCCGTTCAGAGCAGGATCTGCATCTGCCGGGGCATCATGCGGTCACCGCTTGCGGGGCGGACGCATGCCCGCCACGGGACTCAAGCGACGCCAATAGGTCGCGGCCGGCGAAGCCGCTGGGTGATGGCGGGGCCTGCGCGGGGCGACCGGCGGAGGCCGGAGCAGGCGGGGCATTGCTCTCTCGTTGCGCGTCGTCAGCCCGCGCAGGCAATGCCTCTTCGCGGTGCTCAACCAAGTCCGTGTTCCTGGGCGCTAGCCCCAAGAATTTGAAGGCCTCGCCCATGCCTCCCGGCAGCAGCAAGCGGCGCAAGGCCGCCGCCTCTTCGGGCGCGGGCGGTGAGCCGGCCAGGTTCAGGATGCCGCCGGCCAGCAGGAACTGGGCCTGGGTCGTGAAGCCCACCGCATCCAGACCGGCGGCTTCGGCGCTGCGCCTGAGCGCTGTGAAGTCCACCCAGGCGCCGATGTCCTCGTGCCCCGGACGCCGGAAAGGATCGTCGTGCCATTGCTGGTTCGCGTGGCAGCCCAGCGTTCCGCTGTGGCGTTCGGCCAGGTAGAGCTCGCTGCGTGAAAGCCCGTAATCGGCCAGCAGGATCAGGCCTTCCACCAGCGCCGTGGCCAGTTCGTGCATGAAAGCGTCGAGGTTGAGGCGGATTTCCGAGCAATACCCGGCCGGCAACGGGCCGCCCAGGTCGGCTTCCAGTTCGTCCAGGGCCCGCCGCAGGGCCGCGTCGGCGGGCCGGTCCTGCCAGCCGAGGCGCCCCGCGTCGAGTCCCACGCCGCGCTCCAGCCAACCGTCCGCAGCGCGCTTGAAGCAGCGGCAGGGCAGGGCGTCGATTACTTCGTTGGCCAGGATGACTCCGCGCACGCGCTGCCCGGCGAGGTTGTCGGCAAATTCGATCCGCTCGGCCAGCTTGGGATGCGCGCGCAGCAAGCGCCTGCGCTGCTGCGCGCGCATTCCCGGCGCGCGTTCGACCAGCAGGTAGCGGCGCGGCAACTGGCCCAGCCGTCCGAGCTCTTCGAGCAGGGTTTCCGCCAGGCGCCCGCTGCCCGGCCCCAGTTCGACGATGTCGCCGCCGTTGCAGGCGGCAAGGATTTCTGCGCACTGGCCCGCCACAGCGCGCCCGTAGAGTGCCGATGTTTCCGGGGCGGTATCGAAATCGCCGCCGCCGCCGATGCGGGCGCGGCCGGCGCCGTAGAAGCCTTGCTCGGGGTGGTAGAGCGCCAGCTCCATGTAGCGGTCGAAGCGCAGCCAGCCGTCGGCCTCGCGCAAGGCGTCGGCGATATGCCGCGGCGGCATTTCGTGATGCGTTGGGAAGCTGCTCACAGACCCTGCATATAATGCCGCGCCTGGCCGCGAAAGGTGGACAATACCGCCATGAACACGCAGAAATTCGCGCTGGTTACCGGCGGTGCGCGGCGGGTGGGGGCGGTCATCGCCGCGGAATTACATGCCGCCGGTTTTGATTTGGCCATTCACTGCAACCGCTCCACCGACGACGCGGAGGCGCTGGTGGCGCAGCTCAACGCCCAGCGCAGCGATTCGGCTTTTGCCCTGCAGGCCGACCTGCTCGAGGCCGGCGCCTGCAAGCAGCTCGCCGAGCAAACGCTGGAGCGCACCGGTCGTCTCGATTGCCTGGTCAACAACGCCTCGACTTTTTATCCCACCGCGGTCGGCGAAATAAGCGAGAGCGATTGGCGGAGTCTGGTGGGCAGCAACCTCAAGGCGCCGTTATTCCTGAGTCAGGCGCTGGCGCCGGCGCTGAAGGCCGCGCGCGGGGCAATCGTCAACATGGTGGACATTCATGCGCGCAACCCCTTGAGGGGCTATCCGGTCTATTGCATGGCCAAGGCTGGCCTGGTGGCGCTGACCCGCAGCCTTGCGGGGGAGCTGGCCCCCGAAGTGCGCGTGAACGGCATTGCGCCCGGGATGGTGATGTGGGCCGAACCCATGCCCCCGGACAACGTCAAGCGGGCGATCTTGGCCAGGACGCCGCTGGGCCGGGCTGGCACGCCCGAAGATGTGGCGCGCCTGCTGCGGTTCGTGGTTTGCGACGCGCCTTTCGTGACCGGTCAGATCATTGCCGTGGACGGCGGTCGCAGCATCGGCTGGTAATTCGTGTTGAGCGTCAGGCTGCGGCCCGCCCGTGCGCAAGATCGGGCGAGAACGGCGACACTTCGCTCAAGTCCCAGCGGGGGCGGGGTTCGGGGGCCGCGGCGGCAGCGCTGCCTCCGGCCAGGCGCAAGCAGCCGGTAAGCGCGATCATCGCGCCGTTGTCGGTGCAATATTCGGCCCGCGGGTAGTAGAGGCCCACACCGCTCGCGTCGCAGCGCTCCTTCAGTCTGCGCCGCAACCTCTTATTGGCGCCCACGCCGCCCGCCACCACCAGGCTTGCGTGGCCTGTCTGGTGCAGCGCCCGCGTGGTCCGGTCCAACAGCGATTCCACGATCGCTGTTTCCAGCGCCAGCGCCAGCGAGGCGCTCTGGCCGGTGTCGAGCGGTCCTTGAGCTTCCAGGTCGCGCAGTTTGTAGAGCAGTGCCGTCTTGAGTCCCGAAAAGCTGAAATCAAGGCTCTTGCGGTGGCGCATCGGCGTGGGTAGCCGGAAACGGCCCGGTTCGCCTTTTTCCGCCAGTTTCGCGATCGCCGGACCGCCCGGATAGCCGAGCCCCAGCAGCTTGGCGCCCTTGTCGAACGCCTCGCCGGCAGCGTCGTCCAGCGATTGGCCAAGCACCGCGTATTCGCCAAAGCCGCGCACATCCACCAGCAGACTGTGCCCGCCCGACACCAGCAGCGCCAGGTAGGGGAAATCCGGCGCCTCGCCCTCCAGCAGCGGCGCCAGCAGGTGGGCTTCCATGTGATGGACGCCGATTATCGGCACCCCCAGTGCGCGTGCCAGTCCGTGCGCGAAAGCAAGCCCGGCCAACAGGGCGCCGATCAGCCCGGGGCCAGCCGTGCAGGCCACGCCACTCAAGTCCGTCCTTGCGAGCTCTGCATCCGCCAACGCCTGCTCGCTGAGCACGGCCAGCCGGCGCAGGTGGTCGCGGGAAGCCAATTCGGGCACCACGCCCCCGAACGCGGCGTGCTGACTCGCCTGGCTATACAATCGATGCGCCAGCAAGCCCCGGCGGCTGTCGTAAATCGCCACGCCGGTTTCGTCGCAACTCGTTTCAATGCCCAGAACGCGCACTATGGAGAATTTTAGGTCCTGTCTCGTGTTGGTTGGCGCGCGCCGCGGAGACCGTTAGCGATGGCGACCGACAAACTCATCGTCAAGGACCTGCGCCTGAGCGCCACCGTGGGCGTGAACCGCTGGGAAAAAGCGGCTCCGCAGATGGTGGCCATTGATCTGGAGATTGGCATTGAAGCGGCGGCCGCGGCGGGCAAAGATCGGATTTCCGCAACCGTGGACTACAAGCGCGTAGCGCGGGACATCGCCCGCCTGACTTCCAGCAAAACATTCGAGTTGGTGGAAACCCTGGCCGAGGGAATTGCCGCGCTGGTGCTGAACGACCACAGCGCGCCGTGGGTGAGGGTGACCGTGCGCAAACCCTGGGCTTTGCGCCATGCACGCGATGTGGGCGTGGTTATCGAGCGGGAGAAGTGACTGCCGGCGCGGGTTGCTGTGCGCTCCAGGCAGCGACGATCTCGCCGGCCGGCGCTGACCAGATTCCCGATTGTCCGGCGATATGCGCGAGCACCGATTCCAGCGCCGCGATGCGGTGCGGCTGGCCCATCATCCAGGGATGAACGGATAGCGCGAGCAGGCGGCCGTGCCCGGTGCTTTCGGCCTCGGCAAGCAGGTAGTCGCAGGCGTCCTTCACCTGGTCGGCATACTCCCACTCCGAGTGCAGGTTGCTGCCGATGACGAACTGATCGTCGAGTTCCAGCGACAGGGGCAGCGCCACCAGTTCACCGTGCCGTGTGGCGAAGGGGTAGGGCATGTCGTCGTTGATCCAGTCGCCCATGTAGCGGATGCCCTCGGCGGCCAGCAGGTCCGGCGTGTTGCCGCTTTGCGAGCGCCCGGGACTCAGCCAGCCCGTCACCGGGGAATCCACGGCCGCGCGCAAGGTCTCCAGCGACCGGCCGATCAGTTCCGCTTCCTGGTCGGGCGCCATGCCTCCGTGGTGCAGCGTATCCATGTGCCAGGAACTGGCCAGTATCTCGTTGCCGCGCCGGTTCAGGCGTTCCAGCAGTTGCGGGCAGCGTTCGGCAAGGGCCGCGTTCACGGAAAAGGTGGGCGTGATACCCGCGGCGTCCAGCGCCTCCAGGCAACGAAACAGCCCCACCCGGTTGCCGTAGTCGCGCAGGGTGAAGTGGCGCAGGTCCGGGTACGGCGTGCTCATGCCGCCCGGCGCCGCAAAGGGCTTGCCGCTCTGGTTGAGCGGAAAGAATTGCACCGCCAGGTCCACCCAGACCGCCAGCCGGGCGCCGTCCGGCCAAGCTACCCCTGTGCGTCGCGACAGCATCGACCACTCGTAGCGATCGTGGTCCATGCCATAGCGACGCAGCGGATATTTCAGATAGTCGGGGTCGAGCGCCATCGATTCTTCCGTTTCGCGGGTAACGTTTAGAGATCGGTCAGCCGGTTCGCTGCGCGGCGACGGCTTCGTCGTAGTAGTGCTTGATGTAGTACTCGGCAATTTCCCTGCCGGTAGTTACCCAGACATCGTCATGACCCGTGATGTAGGCCAGGGCATCTTCGAAAGCCTGGATGCGATGCGGGTGGGAGACCTGGTAGGGGTGCAGGGGTACGCACATGACCGTGCCGCCGCGCTCGCCTTCCTGGTACAGGCGGTCGAAGGCCTGTTTGATCATCTGGCCGTAGCGCCGCGGTTCGATGCGATTGACGACATAGACAATGGTGTCGTTCAGTTCCAGCGAGTAGGGCACCGAAACGAACGGCTTGCCGGAGCGCACGTGCACGGGCGTGGGCTGGTCGTCGTGGAACAGGTCGCAAGTGTAGAGGCCGCCGGCTTCGCTGAACAGATCGAGGCTGTGCTCGGAGTGGGTCAGCGCCGGCGCCAGGTAGCCGGCGCAGTGCTGGCCGGTGCGTTCGGCGATGGTGCGCACCGAATCCTCGATCATGCTGCGTTCCTGGGCCTCATCCATGCCATAGACGTAGCGGGTGTTGTAGATGCCGTGGCTGAAGAACTCCCAGTTCCGTTCCCGGCACAAGTCGATGAGTTCCGGGTGGTGATCGCAGAGCGCCACGGACAGACTGACCGAACCGCGCACACCGTGCCGGTCGAGCACCTCGATCATGCGCATGCAGCCGACCCGGTTGCCGTAGTCCCGCGTACCGTAACCCTGGATATCGGGGGCCGGCCGCGGCCAGGCCTTGCGCCGCGGGTTGGAAGGCGGGTCCAGTTCGTAATACTCGATGTTCGGCGCCACCCACAAGGCGAGCCTGGCGCCGTTCGGCCAGCGGATGGGCAGGCGTTCGTCCCAGGGGCGGTAGTCGTAGAGCGCCAGGTCTTCGCGCATGCGGCGTCCGTCAGAATGTCACGCCGCGGGCCGTGCGAATCGGCGCGCAGCCCGGGTGGTTTTCGAACCAATCAGCCACCGCCGCGAAGGGTTCCACATCGGCGTATTTGAGCATGATGTCGCAGAGGTTGGCGAAGTGAGGGATCTCGTGCTTGTCGGCCACGCATTCTTCCGGGACGATGGTCCGGTAACCTTGGGACAACGACGAAACGGCCGATGCGCGCACGCAACCCGATGTGCTGCCGCCGGTGAGGATCACCGTATCCACCTTGTGCCAGACCAGCAGCGACGGAATCAGGCTGTCGTGAAAAACGCTTGCCATGCGTTTGTTGACCACCGCGTCGCGCTCTCGGTCCACCTCCAGGCGCGGGTCGAGTTCTGCGCGCGCCTCCCCTTCCCTGATGTTCTGGAGCGAGTTCTCGGTGTTGGTTCGCGTACCCCAGACCCCGGCGTCATCGGCGTTGTCCATGTAGGCGACGTAGGTCCAGATCACGGGCATGTTGCGCTGGCGCGCCAGCCCCGAAAGGTGGTTGATGTAGTCGATCTGCTTGGGGTCGGTCTGGTAAGCGGTCGGAAAGCTGTCCAGGTCGGTATAGGCGCGCTGCAGGTCGATGTTGATAAGCGCCGCTTTTTCGCCAAAGCCGAAGCGGGCGCGATTCGGGTTGGATTTCACTTCGGCCCAATACTGGCGCGGCGTGAGATCGGAGGTTTGCATGACTGGCATGGCCACACCTGGGCTGCTCAGGATTCTTGGATATAACCATTTTGATTATATCCATAGCAACCGAGAGGGCATCCGGCGGCAGCCGTGGACCAACGCTCCACACCCCACCTGTCGGGTCAGGATAATCTAGGCGACGACATGTCAAATTCTGCAGGCCAACAGCGCGAACTGGTGCAATATGCAGGCTGAACTCCGCGCATTCGTTAGCGCGGGCAGCAATATCAATCCCCGCGCCAATCTCGTGGCCGCCTGCGCGGGCTTGCGGCAGCGTTACGGCGAGCTGGCCCTGTCGCCCGTCTATGAAAGCCCCGCCGAAGGCTTCGAAGGCCACCCGTTTCTCAACCTGGTGGTGGGCTTCGCCACCGACCACGGGCCGGAGATGATCCTGCGCACGCTGGCGGAACTTGAAGCTCAGGCCGGCCGCGACCGCTCCGCCGGCAAGTTTTCCTCCCGCACCCTTGATCTGGATCTGCTGCTATGCGGCCAAACGGTCAACCCAGCCCTGAAGCTGCCGCACCCCGACATCGAGCGCTATGCCTTCGTTCTCCGCCCCCTGAGCGACCTGGCTCCTGGATTTTGCCACCCCATAACCGGCACACCTATCCGCGACCTCTGGTCGGCCTTCCCCCACCCCTACAAACTGCTTCCAGCCTCACCCCTGACAATCAAGTAGGGGGTAATCCTGCGGCCTTTGTTACGTCCCCTCTTTTGTGGAGACGCATGAACCCCTCCCTGGGGCTCGGGGCGACATCCATGTCGCCCATGCTCCACAAAAGAGGGGACGTAACAAAGGCCTTTAGTTTGTGCGCCTACTTGGGAGTGGGGATGCAACAAAGGCCGCAGGCTTACCCCGAGCCCGCCGCGCCGCGCCGCGTACGCGTGGCCAGGAGAAAAGGGGGACATAACAAAGGCCGCAGGCTTACCCCGAGCCCGCCGCCCCGCGTACGCGTGGCCAGAAAAAAGGGGGACGCAACAAAGGCCGCAGGATTCCCCCATAGCGAGCCGACTCTCTATAGCCAGCGGGCGATCTCCTCACGCTGCAAAGCGTCAGGCAGCGCCCCCATGCCCGCCCCAAGATTGTCCGTCATATGCGAGACCTTGGTAGTGGCCGGGATAACGCAGGTTACCGCCGGATGACCCAGAATCCACTTCAGGAATAGCTGCGCCGGACTCTCGCAGCCCAACTCCGCCGCTACCTCCGGCAGCGGCTTCCCGCTCGCCGCCCGGAACAGCCCGCCACGCATGAACGGCCGGTTCACCATCACCGCCATGCCTTTTTCGAGTGCCAGCGGCAGCAGACGCTGTTCCGCTTCGCGCTCGCCCAGGCTGTAATTGAGCTGCACGAAATCCCAATCGGCAGCCTCCATGACTTTTTCGAACTCGTCGAACTGACCCGCCCGCGACGTAGTAATGCCGAGGTAGCGGATTGCGCCCGCCGCCTGCATTTCCAGCATCGTTTCCAGGTGCGTCTGCCAGTCCAGCAGATTGTGTACCTGCATCAGGTCGATTTTCCCGACCCCCATCTTGTCCATCGATTCCTGCATCTGCCGCGCGCCCGCCGCGCGGCCTTCGGTCCACACCTTGGTAGCGCAGAACATTTTCTCGTGCCCGGCAGCCTGCGGCAGCAGCTCGCCCAGGTGAGTTTCCGAATTGCCGTACATGGGCGATGTATCCACCAGCGTGCCGCCCGCAAACAGCGCTTCAAGCACCTCCACCAGCGCCTGTCGCTGAGCCGCCCCCGAAACGCTGTTGAACACCCGCGAAGTGCCCAGGCCCACCGGCGCCAGCTCCTCGCCGCTGGACGGAATACGATGCATGCGCGTATCCGCCCGGCCCAGTGCAGGCAACCCCAGCGCCAGCCCCGCCGCGCCCGCGCCCAGCAATGCCTCCCGTCTCGAAATGCCAAGTTTCATGCCGCTCTCCTCTCTTGAAATCTAGCCCAAGTCCGCGATCGCGGCGATGCGCCGCCGTCGCAATTCTTCTCCAAGGCGCGCACCGTCGTAGCCTTCCGCCGCCAGTTCCGCCCCCGAAACGCCGCTTGCCGCCCGAAACGCGGCGCGGAAGACATCCGCGGCCGGATAGGCGTCTTCCGTCATGCCCTTGCGCCCGCGGTAATCGGCCTCGCACGCTACCAGGAAATCCTCCAGCAGGCTGCCGGTCTGAAAGGCCCCCAGCGCCTCAAGCACCTTGAGCTTGGTATCCGGGCGCAACTCGGCGGCGCGGTGACAGACGCCGTGAAAGCGCGCCACCTGCTCGGCCAGCGCGCGAAAACGCTTCGGCGCGCCAAGCCGCTCGCACATCTCCCCGACCAGGCGCACGCTCGCTGCCTCATGGCCGCTGTGCCGCGGCCAGAATTTCTTCGGCGTGACCCCCTTGCCCAGGTCGTGGGTTAGCGCCGCGAACCGGACTTCCGTCTTGGGCGAAAATCGGGCCACCTGTTCCAGCACCATCATCACGTGTACCCCGGTGTCGATCTCCGGATGCCAGCGCGCCGGCTGCGGCACGCCCCAGAGGCGATCAAGCTCCGGGAAGATTATTTTCAGCGCTCCGCACTCGCGCAAAACCTCGAAGAAGCGCTGCGGCGCATCCTCGCCCAGGGCGCGCACCGTTTCCTGCCATACCCGTTCGGCTACCAGCGCGTCGGCCTCGCCGGCCGCCACCATCTCCCGCATCAGCGCGAGCGTATCGGGAGCTATTCTGAAGCCCAGGCCATGGAAACGGGCGGCAAAACGCGCCACCCGCAGAATCCGCACGGGGTCCTCGCTGAAGGCCGGCGAAACATGCCGCAGCGTTTTCTTGCGCAGGTCCTGTCGGCCGCCGTACGGGTCGATCAGATTGCCCGCGTGGTCTTCGGCCATCGCGTTGATCGTGAGATCGCGCCGCGCCAGGTCTTCCTCCAGCGTGACCTCGGGACCGAAGTCCACCTCGAAACCGCGGTAGCCGGGCGCGGTCTTGGTCTCGCGCCGGGCCAAGGCGTATTCCTCCTGGGTCTCCGGGTGCAGAAAGACCGGAAACGAGCGGCCCACCTCCTTGTAGCCACGCTGCCGGAGCGCACCGGCGGTGGCGCCCACCACTACCCAGTCGCGCTCGCGAATTTCCAGGCCCAGCAGTCGATCACGAACCGCGCCGCCTACCAGGTAGCAATCCATCCGCTTCGATTAGCCGGCCTCGGCCTCCCGCTGCCTACGACCTCAGCGGCAACACCAGTGTGCGATTGCCGCGCCGAATGGTCAGCACGATCAGCGACTGTCCATCCGCGACCGAATTTAGCTGTTCGAGGTTGCGCACCCGCTGCCGGTTTACCTGCACGATCACGTCGTTAGCCCGCACCCCTGCGCGCTGCGCTGCGCTTTGCTCCTCCACCGCTTCCACGAGCACGCCCTCGTATTCGCCTTCGTTGAAATCCGCGAGCGAGGCGCCGCTCAGCGCCGGGTGAATGTCGTCGCCGGTGGCGGCCGCCAGACCGCCCAGAACTGCCTGCACTTGTTTGGCCCGCCCGCTTCCGTCCACGATCTCCAGCGTGACCTCCTCGCCGACTGCGCGCAGGCCCACGGCATTGACCAGGTCGCCGCTGGTTTCGATCTCCTTGTCGTTAACGCGCACGATTACGTCGCCGGATTCGATGCCGGCCTTCTCGGCCGCCGAGTCGGGGAACACTTCCGAGACGAGTGCGCCTGCAGCCTTGTCCAGGCCCAGGGCGTCAGCCAGCTCTCGGTCCACATCGCCCACCGACACGCCCAGCCGTCCGCGGCGGAACTCGCCGAAAGCCAGGAGTTGGCGCATGACTTCCTTGGCGATGGAGGTCGGAATCGCAAACCCGATTCCGGCATTGTCGCCGCCTCGGGACAGAATGCTGGAAGGAATGCCGACCAGTTCGCCGCGCATGTTCACCAGCGCACCGCCGGAGTTGCCCGGATTGATGGAGGCGTCGGTCTGGATGAAATCCTCGATCAGCGTCACCCGCCGCCCCCGCCGTGGATTCCGGGGGATCTCGCGGCCCAGCGCACTGACGATGCCGGAGGTGACGGTGTGGGCAAGGCTGAAGGGATTGCCGATCGCCAACACGAAATCGCCTACCTTCACTTGCTCGGAATCGCCCATCGTCATTTGCGTGAGGTCATCGGTTTCCTCCAGTTCCAGCAGGGCGATGTCGGTGCCGGGGTCCGAGCCGACCACGGTGGCGTCTATGCTGCGCTGGTCGCTCAAGGTCACGGTGATCCGGGTGGCGTTTTCGATGACGTGATGATTGGTGAGCACCAGGCCGCTTTCGGCGTCCACGATCACGCCCGATCCGGCGGGCACCGTGTCCCGTTCTTGCGGCGGGGTCCCTTCGCGCTGCGGGTTGGGGAAGAAGCGCTCGAAGAAGGGATCGCCGCGAAACGGCGAACGGAAGTTACGCGCCGGGCGCGCTATGGCGATGCTTACCACCGCCGGTGTGGTGGCTTCGACCAGCGGCGCCAGACTGGGGAAGGGCTCGCCGTTAAGCTCCAGCGGGAGGGCGGCTTGCGCCACCTGCAACGGCTGCCCCAGCGGCGCCAGGCCGGCGCCCGCCGACAGCAGCGCCAAAGCGGCTAATGCGATCAGAATTTTGCGTGTCATTGACTTGGCCCCGACTATCGATTTCATTTGTCCACAAGGCAGTGTCTTGATGCGGATATGCCGCAAACAGTCGCGCCACCGCCACGGTCGGTGTAGGGGAAAACCGCCAGTTTATTGTAATCCTAAAGTGTGCTTGTAAATCCCCGGAATAGGGTTTACAAAGAGCCGCAAATGAGCCCGCTTTCCCGTGGTGGGAATGCGCGGCTGGCAAGGCTTTTCCCGTTCGTGGCGCGCGGCGGCGAGAAGTTATAAACTGGGGGTACATATGGGGCAACCGGTCAAGCTGGCCAGATTCGGCGAACGCGAAGAGGAGATCTCCTTACAGCCAGCGTCCCTCGATATCTGGGACTCCAAGTACCGCCTCAAGACCAAGCAAGGCGAAATTCTCGACCACGATGTTCACGACACCTTCGCCCGCGTTGCGCGCACGCTGGCCGAAGTGGAGCCCGAGGAAATCCGCGAGAAATGGTATGAGTCCTTTCTCTGGGCCTTGAACCACGGCGCCGTTCCGGCCGGCCGCATCGTGTCCAACGCCGGCGCGCAGGAGCACAAGCCCGCCACCTCCACCATCAACTGCACCGTGTCCGGGACCGTGGGCGATTCCATGAACAGCATCCTGGAGATGGCGCACGAGGCCGGGCTCACCCTCAAGGCCGGTTGCGGCATCGGCTACGAGTTCTCGACGCTGCGCCCGCGCGGCGCCTACGTTGCCGGCGCCGGCGCCTACACCTCCGGCCCGCTCTCGTTCATGGATATCTACGACAAGGTCTGCTTTACCGTGTCTTCCGCCGGCGGGAGGCGTGGGGCGCAGATGGGCACCTTCGATATCGGTCACCCGGATGTGAAGGAGTTCATTACCGCCAAGCGCGAGGACGGGCGCCTGCGCCAGTTCAATTTGTCGCTGATGATTACCGACGAGTTCATGCAGGCCGTGGAGGCCGGGGACGACTGGGTGCTGGCCTTTCCACTGGATTCGTCGGAGGCCGAGGAGGACGACCTCGATCTGAACGACAAGGACCGGGTGGTGTGGCGCGAATGGCCGGTCACCCGCGGCTATATCTGCGACCGCGAAGGGCGCGTTGCCTGCAAGGTGTACGGCGCGCTGCCGGCGCGCGAGTTGTTCGATCTCATCATGCGCTCGACCTACGATTTCGCCGAGCCCGGCTTCATTCTCATCGACCGCGTCAACGAGCTGAACAACAACTGGTACGCGGAGAACATTCGCGCCACCAACCCCTGCGGCGAGCAGCCACTGCCGCCCTACGGCGCCTGCCTCCTGGGCTCGGTCAACCTGACCCGCTTCGTGCGCCGCCCGTTCACCCAGGAAGCCTATTTCGATTGGGAAGAGTTCGAGCAGGTGGTGGCGATCTTCACGCGCATGCTCGACAACGTGGTGGAGATCAATGGCCTGCCGCTGGATACCCAGGTGAGCGAGATACTGCGCAAGCGGCGCCACGGCATGGGTTTTCTGGGCCTCGGCTCGACGCTAACCATGCTGCGCATACGTTACGGTAGCGAAGAATCCACGGAGTTCACCGAGCGGGTGGCTCGCGAGCTGGCGTTGACGGGGTGGCGCGTGGGGTTGGAGTTGGCGCGCGAGAAGGGGCCTGCGCCCATCATGGACGAGGAATTCGAGGTCACGCCGCAGATGCTGCGCCGGCGTCCGGAAATGGCCGCCGATGGCGTCAAGGCCGGCGACAAGCTGCCCGGCAAGGTGCTGATGGCGCGCTACAGCCGCTACATGCAGCGCGTGGCCGGCGAAGCCCCGGAACTGGTCGAGGCCATTGCCGCCGAGGGCGCGCGCTTCAGCCATCACTCCTCGATCGCTCCGACCGGCACCATTTCGCTGTCGCTGGGCAATAACGCCAGCAACGGCATCGAGCCCAGCTTCGCGCACCACTACTTCCGCAATGTCATCCGCGAAGGCCGCAAGACCAAGGAGAAGGTGCCGGTGTATTCCTACGAGCTGCTGGCCTACCGCGAGCAGGTCAACCCGGAGGCGAACCCCGAAGGCGAGGGCGACACGGCGCTGCCCGACTACTTCGTAACGGCCGACGATGTATCGCCGTCGGAGCATGTGGCCATCCAGGCCGCGGCGCAGAAATGGGTGGATTCGTCCATTTCCAAAACCGCAAACGTGCCGTCGGACTATCCGTATGAGCGCTTCAAGGACATTTATGTGGAGGCCTGGAAGCGCGGGTTGAAAGGCTGCACCACGTTCCGCTTCAACCCTGCCGCATTTCAGGGTGTGCTGGTGAAGGAGAAGGATCTCAAGCGCACCTTCTATGTGTTCCAGCTCGAAGACGGCAGCGAGGTGAAGTTTGCGGGCGACGAGGAAGTCGAGTACGACGGCCAGGTACACACTGCGGCCAACCTTTTTGACGCGCTCAAGGAGGGCTACTACGGCAAGTTCTGAACCGCAGGCGTAGAGTAATGAGCGAATCCCCCAATCGAATTGCCGGCAAGATCGTGGGCTACCGCGTCGAACAATCGGCGCCGGCTGCTGAGGCCGTGCCGGCACCCGCACCGCCCACCGGCGAGGGTGCCGCAACCGGTTCGCCTGCAGCATCCAAGGCGCCGCTTTCGAAGGCGTCCGAGCTCGCCGCCGAGGCTTCCGAGACTCCGTCCTCAAGCAAGAGAACGCCGCGGCCTTCAAGCGGCGACGGCAAGGTGGTGCGCATGCACGAGGGTCTGGAACGGCCCATGCGGCTGGAGGGCACCACCTACAAGGTCAAGACTCCGGTGTCCGATCACGCCATGTATGTGACCATAAACGACATCGTGTTGAATCGGGGTACGCCCGACGAGCGGCGCCGCCCGTTCGAGATTTTCATCAATTCCAAGAACCTCGATCACTATCAGTGGATCGTGGCGCTGACCCGGGTGATGTCCGCCGTATTCCGCAAGGGCGGTGATGTGGCTTTCCTCGTGGACGAACTCAAGGCCGTGTTCGACCCGCGCGGCGGCTACTGGAAGGCCGGCGGCGTTTACATGCCTTCCATCATCGCCGAACTCGGTTGCGTGGTGGGCGAGCACTTGGAGAACATCGGTTTTCTGGGCCAGCATCAACTCGACGACGAACAGCAGCGGATGCTCGACGCCAAGCGCCAGGATTACGAGGACACCCGCCGCCAGGAGGATGCCTTCGCCCAGAACAGCTTCCCCGCCGGCGCGCAGCTCTGCGGCCGTTGCCACACCACTGCCGTGGTGATGATGGACGGCTGCCTGACCTGCCTGAACTGCGGCGACTCGAAGTGCAACTAGTGTGCTGTCCCGCAAATGACTACTAGAATCTGCGGGACAGCACACTAGGCGCCGGCTGACGCCAGGTCCCGGGCTGCAATGCATTTCCTGGCCGGCGTGGCGGCGGCCCGAGAATGCTGCGACAATGGCCGGACATTGATGCTTAGAAGGCAGCGCCGCCGCCATTGTTCGCCGGATCCTTGACGCCGTGATTCCCGATTTTTCCCAAGCGCGGATGTTGGTGGCGGGCGACGTAATGCTCGACGAATACTGGCGCGGTCCGGCTCGCCGTATTTCGCCCGAAGCACCGGCGCTGGTGGTTGACGTTCGGCGCAGCGAAAGCCGGCCCGGCGGTGCCGCCAATGTGGCCGTGAACCTGGCCGCCCTGGGCGCCCGCGTGGCGCTGCTAGGCATCGTGGGCAATGATCCCGAGTCCGAGGCGCTGGAGGGTTCGATGCGCGATAGCGGCGTGACCCGGAGCTGGGTACGCGCGCGGAACCGGCCCACAGTGCGCAAGCTGCGGGTGCTCAGCAGCAATCAGCAGGTCATTCGCCTGGACCGCGAGACGCCGTTCGAGGCCGCCGATGCCCGGCGCCTGGTGGAAGTCTTTCGGCAGCGTCTGGATTCATGCTCCGCGGTGGTATTGTCCGACTACGCCAAGGGCAGTCTGGCGGATGCTCCCGAACTGATAGCGGCGGCTCGCGCGGCCGGCAAGCCGGTCCTCGTGGACCCCAAGTCCAGCGATTTCGGCAAGTATCGCGGGGCCAGCCTGCTTACGCCCAATCGCGCCGAATTCGAAGCGGCCCTGGGCGGTTCGGAGGAATCGGTGCAGGAGATGGCCGAGCGGGCCCAGCGGGTATGCGCCCTGCTGGAAATCGGCGGGATGGTGGTTACGTTGGGCGCGCAGGGTCTGCTGTTGGTGCCGGCCACAGGCGCGCCGCGGCATATTCCGGCCGTGGCCCGCGAAGTCTTCGACGTGACCGGCGCGGGCGATACGGTGGTCGCCGTGCTGGCCGCAGGGCTTGCGGTGGACGCAGACCTTGATCGCATGGCCGAGTTGGCCAACGTGGCTGCCGGAGTCGCGGTGCGGCGCGTGGGCGTCGCGGCTGTCGGTTTGTTGGACCTTGAGAAGGAACTGGGGTTGGACGGGGCCGGCGGACCGGCCATCATCGATACACCGCACGCGGTGGAGATCGGCATGCAGATGCGCAATGCCGGGCGCAAGCTGGTAATGACCAATGGCTGCTTCGACCTGCTGCATGCCGGACATACCGCTTGCCTGGCCGAAGCACGCGCGCTCGGCGATGGCCTGATGGTGGCGGTCAACAGCGACCGCTCGGTGCGCAGACTCAAGGGTCCGGGCCGGCCGATCATGCCGCTGGAGCAGCGGATGGAGGTTCTGGCCGCGCTGCGCTGCGTGGATTGGGTGGTTCCGTTCGCCGAAGACACGCCGCAGGAGCTCATCGCGCAGGTGCTGCCCCGGGTATTGGCCAAGGGCGGCGACTACCGGCCCGAGGACGTGGCCGGAGGCCAGGCTGTGGAAGACGCGGGAGGCGAGGTGGCGATACTGTCCTACCGCGAGGGCCTGTCCACCTCCGGTATTCTTGAGCGCATGAACGAATAACTTTTATGCGCGTGCGCGACAAGGCGGCGCTTGGCGCCTACGGCGCTCTGTCTTGGATTGCCGCTCCCGCGCTGTTCGCTCACATGCTGGCGCGCTCGGCGCGCGATCCGGGCTGGCGGCAGCGGCCCTGGGAGCGCTGGGGCGTGATCCCGCCCACCGTGCCTCCCGGCGCCGTATGGCTGCACGGCTCTTCGCTGGGCGAAGTGCGCGCCTTGTCGGCGCTGGCCGAGGAGTTGGCGAGCCGCCGCGCGGATCTGCCGCTGCTTCTTACTGCGTTTACGCCGGCCGGCTCGGCGGCGATACGCAACGACTTGCTCCCGGCGCAATCGCATTGCTGGTTGCCGCTTGATCTTGGCCTGGTGAACCGGCGCTTCCTGCGCGCTGTTCGCCCGGCGCTGGGCGTTATCCTGGAAACGGAGATCTGGCCCGGTCTCTACGCGGCCTGCCGTTCGGCCGGCGTACCGCTGGCCATTGCCAGCGCCCGGCTCACGCCGCGCTCCTACCGCCGCTATCGCAAGGTGCGGCCCCTGATGGCCGCGGCCCTCAGCGCCGTGCGGGTGGTAGGCGCGCAAAGCGAGGAAGATGCGCGGCGCTTTCGCTTGCTTGGCCCTGAGGGCCTGGACGTGCGGGTGAGCGGCAATCTCAAGTTTCATTGCCGTGTGCAGACGGGCGCGCGCGAACGCGGCGCCGCATTGCGCGACGCCATGGGCAGCGGACGTCTCGCGTGGATAGCCGCCAGCACCCATGACCCCGAGGAGAGCGCGGCCTTGGCGGCGCACCGTCTCCTCCTGGATGAGCGGCCCGATAGCCTGCTCATCATCGCTCCCCGGCATCGCGAGCGGTTCGCGGCGGCGCGCGCCATCCTTGCGCAAAGCGGCCTGAAATTCGCGCTACGCTCCCGCGATGGCGCTCCGAATGCCGAGACCCAGGTTTTCCTGCTGGATTCTCTGGGCGAAATGCACGCCTTTCTTGCGGCGTCCGATGTTGCTTTTGTGGGCGGCAGCATCGCGCCCGTCGGCGGACACAACCTGCTGGAGCCTGCCTCCTTCGGCCTTCCGGTGCTGGCCGGGCCGCATCTTTCCAATACCCGGGAAACCGCCCGCCTGCTGATTCAGGCCGGCGGCCTGTTCATTGTTCGCGATGCCAGGGAACTTGCCGCCCGCGTGGCTTGCCTGTTTGGCAGCGAGGAAGCGCGGCGCGGCGCGGGAGAGTCGGCCAGGAACTGCCTTGCCGCCGGACAGGGCGTGCTGGACAGGGTATTGGAGCTTATTGAGCCGCTTCTTCCGGAGCCGCGGGGGCCGCGGGGGCGCTCTGCTCCATCCAGCGGCTGACCTCTGCCAGGTCTTCGCTGGTGAGGATGCCCGCCGCGCCCTTGAGGCTCAGCACATTGATAATGAAGTCGTAGCGGCTGCGCGCGTAGTTGGTTTCGGCCTGCACCAGGTTGCGGCGCGCATCCAGAACATCGACGATGGTGCGGGTGCCGATCTCGTAGCCGGCCTCTGTGGCTCGCAACGCGGTCCGACTCGAAGCCACCGCCTGGCGCAGCGCGTTGACCCGCGAAATTTCCGTACTGACGCCCAGGAAAGCGTCGCGCGTCTGGCGCACCACTCCGCGTTCCACGCCCTCAAGGCGCTCGGTGGAGGCGCGGTGCAGGTACTTCGCCTCGCGCACGCGGGAGTTGCGGTTGAAGCCATCGAATATCGGCACCGAAAGCTGCAGGCGGATGGATTCGTTGCGCAGGCTGTCGCGATAATCCGACGCAAGGCCGCGGAACACCCGCTCGCGGTCGCCGCTGGAGCCGTTGGTATCGGCGACCAGCTCCAGCCGCGGCAGGTAGTCGGAGCGCCGCAGCCGCACCTCGGCCTCGGCGAGGGATGCGGCCAGACGGGCGGAAACCAGGCTCGGGTTTTGCTGCAAAGCGGTATCGATCCACGCTTGCTCGACGTTGGGTGACGGCAGCGGCAGCGGCATGCCATCGCCCGGCCGGGTCAGGTTGGCTACCGGCATGGGCGCGCCCACGATTTCCCGTAGTTGCTCCTCGGCGGTGGCCAGCGACCGCTTGGCGGCGATTTCGGCGGCCACGGCCTGGTCGTGGGCGGCCTGCGCCTCCTGCACGTCGGTTATCGCGATCAGGCCCACTTCAAACCGCTTTTGCGCCTGCTCCAACTGGCGGGCGATGGCGGTGCGGTTAGCGCTTTGCGAGGTGAGCTCGTCCTGCGCGCCCAATACCGCGAAATAGGCCTGCGCCGTACGCAGCATGGACTCCTGCAGCGCTGCTTCGAAATCCGCTTCGCCCTGCGCCAGTGCGTCGCCGGAAGCGCCCAGGGCAATGATTGCGGCCCAGTCGAATACGGTTTGGCGCAAGGTAAATCCCCAGCCGTTGGAGTTCGCATTCGAGGAGCTGGTTTCGATCACCGGGGCGAATTCGCCGGTAGGCGTCGGGGAGTAGAACAGCAAGGTAGAACGGCTGTCGGTACGGGAGTAGCTGCCCGAAGCGTCGATGGTCGGAAACAGCACACTGCGGGCCTGCGCGCGGACTTCGCGGGAGGCCATCAGGCGGGCTTCGGCTTCGCGCAGCAGCGGATCGCTCATACGCGCCCGCTCGTAAACCTCAAGCAGGTTCTCCGATGTTCCCGGCAGAGGCGCGCCGGCCAAAGCTGCCAGCGCGGCGAGCAGGATGATCTTCTTCATAGGTGGGAAGGCCGCCGACATCAGCCGTGGATTCTACCCTCTTGCCGCTTCAGTCCGTTCCGAAGTGAAACGGATCGGGTTGTGGAGCATTCGCAAGCGGCGGCGTTACAGTTTCAAACAGGGATTCCATCGGCGATGCGGCGCCAGGCCTGACCAGCAGCGCCTCCATGATCGGCGGCTGCCCCACAATGCAGAACAGTCGCCCGCCGGGCTTGAGCCAATCCTCGAAGCGCGGGGTATAGACCGACAGCGAACCGGTAAGCACGACTGCGTCGAAGCGCGACTGCTGCTGCCACGTAAAGGCGTCGGCGCACGCCAAGGTGACGTTGTGCATGCCTTCCAGTCTGCGCGAGGCTTCGCCGTGCAGTTCCGGCGAGATCTCCAGGCTGACGACCTCTCCGGCCAGCCGCGCAAGGCAGGCGGTGAACCAGCCGCTGCCGGTGCCCACCTCAAGCACGCGGTCGGCATTGCTCAGTTCCAGCGCCTGCAGGATGCGCCCCTCCACGGATGGCGTCATCATTTCCCGCCCGTCCGGCAACGGCAAGGCCAGGTCGGCGTAGGCCAAGGCGCGATACCGTTCCGGCACGAAGTCCTCGCGCTCCAGATCGCGGAACACGGCCAGCACATGCTCGTCGAGAACGTTCCAGCAGCGCATCTGGCTGCTTACCATGCGCTCCTTCGCCTGCACGTTCATCGCACTTCAGAGCAGCGGGGCAATAAGCAGGGCGACGATGTTGACGATCTTGATCAGGGGGTTGATGGCAGGTCCCGCGGTGTCCTTGTAGGGGTCGCCCACCGTGTCGCCAGTCACCGCCGCGTGATGCGCCTCCGAGCCCTTGCCGCCCAGCGCTCCGTCTTCCACGTATTTCTTGGCGTTGTCCCAGGCGCCGCCGCCGGTGGTCATGGAAATGGCCACGAACAGCCCGGTAACGATGGAGCCGATCAGCATGCCGCCCAGCGCTCGCGCGCCGGCGCCGTCAGGCATCAGCCAGCCGATCACCACCACCAGCACCACTGGCGCCAGCACCGGCAGCAGCGAGGGCACGATCATTTCGCGGATCGCCGCGCGCGTGAGCAGATCAACCGCTCGCCCGTAGTCCGGCTTGGCCTTGCCTTCCATGATGCCGGCAATTTCCTTGAACTGCCGCCGCACTTCCTGCACCACGCTGCCGGCGGCGCGTCCCACGGCTTCCATGGCCAACGCCCCGAACAGGTAGGGGATCAGGCCGCCCACGAACAGGCCGATGATGACCGCCGGGTCGTCCAGCCGGAACACGAAAGTCTTGCCGGCCGCCTGCAGATTGTTGGTGTAGTCGGCGAACAGAACCAGCGCGGCCAGTCCGGCCGAGCCGATCGCATAGCCCTTGGTAACTGCCTTGGTGGTGTTGCCCACCGCGTCCAGCGGGTCTGTGATGTTGCGGATTTTCTCGGGCATCTCGGCCATTTCCGCAATGCCGCCGGCATTGTCCGTGATGGGTCCGAACGCGTCCAGCGCCACGATCATGCCGGTCATCGAAAGCATGGCGGTGGCTGCGATGGCCAGACCATAGAGGCCGGCAAGCTGGTAGGTGGCCAGGATGCCGAGACAGACCGCCAGCACCGGCATCGCCGTGGCCTTCATGGACAGACCCAGCCCGGCGATGATGTTTGTGGCATGGCCGGTTGAAGAAGCCTCCGCCAGCTTGCGCACCGGCGAGAACCGGGTGCCCGTGTAGTAGTCGGTGATGAACATGATTGCGCCGGTCAGCGCCAGGCCGATCAGGGCCGAGAGGAAAAGGCGCGCGGGCGGGAAAGCGCCGGCATCGCCCCACATTTCCTGGGTAAGGAACCAGATGCCCACGGCTGCCAGCCCGCCGGCGGCAATGACGCCTTTGTACAAGGCCCACATCACCGATTGGCCCTTGCCGGCGCGCACCACGAAGGCGCCGATAATCGACGCCACGATGGAAACAGCGCCGATCGCCAGCGGATAGAGCAGGGCCGTTTCCGCGGCCTCCTTGACCGTGAGGAAGCCCAGCAGCATGGTTGCGATTACCGTAACCGCGTAGGTCTCGAACAGGTCCGCCGCCATGCCGGCGCAGTCGCCCACGTTGTCGCCCACATTGTCGGCGATTACCGCCGGGTTGCGCGGGTCGTCCTCGGGGATTCCCGCCTCCACCTTGCCCACCAGGTCGGCGCCCACATCGGCGCCCTTGGTGAAGATGCCGCCGCCCAGCCGCGCGAAAATGGAGATCAGCGAGCCGCCGAAGGCCAGGCCCACGAGCGCGTGCAGAATAGCCTTGGTATCCAGCCCTATGCCGCGCAGTAGCAAGTAGTAGCCGGCCACGCCCAGCAGCGCCAGTCCCACCACCAGCATCCCGGTGATAGCGCCGCCCCGGAAGGCCACCGCGAGGGCCGCGTTCATGCCGTTGTGGGCCGCTTGCGCGGTGCGGGAATTGGCGCGCACCGACACGTTCATGCCGATGTATCCGGCCGCGCCCGAGAATGCCGCGCCCAGCAGGAAGCCGCCCGCCACTGCCCAGTCGAGCACTATACCCAGCAACAGCATAAGAGGCAGACCGGCCACGGCCACCGTTGAGTACTGGCGATTCAAGTAGGCCTTGGCGCCCAGTTGCACCGCCGCGGCGATTTCCTGCATTCGTTCATTGCCAGGGTCGCGCTGCAGCACCCAGCGGGTGCTCAACAGGCCGTAGAGAATGGCCAGCACGCCAGCGGCGATGGCGCCATACACATATGTCATAGGAAGTCCCGCTTGAAGCTGTGGAAAGTGTTCGACAGAGTGCGAATTTTATCCGCTTCGCCTCCGGCTCGCAGGCAGCGTCGGCGGGTTGAGCGCCCTGGGGGCGCCGCGCTGGCGGCGCGTGTTTTTTTCTTGCGCTGCCGGCGGCAATCCATTCGCCGGTAGTAGAATCAGTGGCGCGATCTTGCGACTCTTGTTCTGGTTGGGCAGTGGGGAAGCGCTGTCCCAGTAGTGCTTGGCGGCAAGAGGACTTCGGTGCAAGGGCAGCAGTTGTCGATCAATGAACAGACTTCAATTCCTGCGCCCGTTTCGCAGTGAAATTCGGACCGGGGACCAGGGGCGCTATCCGGGGGACGCTTGGGCAGGCTCCCCCGGTGTGAGTGGTTCAGGCTGTAGGGCGGTCGTGTGCGCCGTTCCTCCGACGCTGCCGGGAGACGGCCCGTGAGAGCGCGAGACCGGCGGCTTGCCGATCTCAGGCAGAGCATCCCGCAAGTAACTCCCACCGAAGCCCATGCTCTGCAGCGCAACGGCGCGCTGCTGGTCGATATCCGCGATACGGAGGAGGTTGCTCAGGGCAGCTTGCGTGATGCTTGCCACATCGAGCGCAGCTTTCTTGAGTTTCGGATCGAGGATGTGGCGCCGGACCTCGACCGCACCCTGCTGGTTACCTGCGCTAGCGGTGGACGTTCGCTATTCGCCGCCGACGAGCTGCGGCGCATGGGCTACAGCGATGTCCGGTCGGTGGCCGGCGGCTTCAATCAATGGAAGGATGAAGGCCTGCCGTTCGAGATGCCGAAGCTGTTGAACGCCGACGCGCGCGAGCGCTACGCCCGGCATCTGGTGATGCCGGAAGTGGGGGAGCCGGGTCAGTTGAAGCTCGTGGAGAGCAGGGTGCTGCTGATCGGTGCCGGTGGCCTTGGGTCGCCGGTGGCGCTCTACCTGGCGGCGGCTGGGGTCGGCACGCTGGGCATCGTCGATCACGATGTGGTGGATCGCAGTAATCTTCAGCGCCAGATTCTGCACAGCGAAGAGCGTGTGGGGATGCCCAAGGTGGCATCGGCGCGGGAGGCCGTGGAAGCGCTTAACCCGGCGGTGCGAGTCGTAACCCATGCGCTGCGCTTGGATAGCGGCAACGTTGACGAGATTTTCGCGGACTACGATGTGGTTGTGGACGGCTCTGACAACTTCGCCACGCGCTACCTGGTGAATGACGCCTGTGTGAAGCATCGTATTCCCAACGTGCATGGTTCGGTGTTCCGGTTCGAGGGGCAGGTTACGGTGTTCTGGCCGTCGCGCGAACCCGACCCCGGGCCCTGCTACCGCTGTCTGTATCCGGAACCGCCGCCGCCCGAACTGGCGCCATCGTGCGCCGAGGCGGGCGTCCTGGGAATCTTGCCCGGCGTGGTGGGTCTGCTCGAAGCCGTGGAAGCAATCAAGATCCTGCTCGGCGCCGGCGCTCCGCTGGTGGGCCGTTTGCTTCATTACAACGCGCTGGATGCGCACTTCGCCGAGTTCAAGCAGCGCCGCAACCCCGAGTGCCCCTACTGCGCCGACGGCGCGGAATTCCCAGGCTACGCCGACTACCAAGCCTTCTGCGGCAGCACCGCGTAGCTTTGGAATGCCCCATCAATGAGGATTGCGGCCTTGATATGAACGCGAATGTAGCTTGATTCTTCTTTCGAGCTGATGCACTATGCATCAGGGTGCTGCATGGTGCATCACCGGATTGAGTCAAGAGAACAATCTGCTTTGGCCGCCAAGCACAGAGTTAGCGTAAATCTCTCCGCAGACCAATATCAGGAACTGTCCGGGCTGGCCGGTCGGTATCAGGTGTCGATGGCATGGCTTAGCCGGCGCGCCATAGGTGATTTTCTTGAGAGGTGCCGGCAAGACGCACCTCAGCTTCCTTTGAGCTTCACGCCCGCGTCAGGGGCGGAAGGCGCGCGAGCCAGCGGGAAATAGGGCGGCAAGGATGTCAGTCCAGCATTCGTCGAAGGAGTTAGCCTTGTGAGCGAAGTCGCTGCTATTGATCTGTTCTGTGGAGCGGGTGGTCTCTCCGAGGGATTTCAGCAGGCAGGCTTCACGATTCTGGCCGGCAACGATTTTGACGAGCATGCCGGAGCCACATTCAGAGCGGCCCATGACGCAGCCGAGTTTTTCCCCGGGGCCATCGAGGAAATCACAGCCGGCTGCTTGCTGAAGGCAACCGGGTTGAGCAAGGGAGAATTGGACTGCCTGATCGGCGGCCCCCCCTGTCAAGCATTCAGCGTCTATAACCATCAGCGGGGGCTTCACGACAAGCGTAGCAGGCTTTTCGAGGAATATCTGCGCATTGTTAAGGGGTTGGCGCCGAAGTGGGTAGTGATGGAAAACGTGACGGGCATTTCCTCCGCGGGCAAAGGCAAGGCGGTGCGCGATATCCTGGCGGGCCTTTCCGCATTGGGGTACCGCGTGGATATGCGGATACTGAAGGCAGAAGAGTATGGGGTGCCGCAACAGCGGCGGCGGATATTCTTCGTCGGCAATCGCTTGGGCTTGCCGGTGCTATGGCCAAGGCCGACACATGGTAGTGGTCTGCTGCCGTTTGTAACGGTAGCAGAAGCAATTGGCGACTTGCCGATTCTCCAGAATGGAGAAGACCTCGGCCCAACCACTTATCGCATGCCGGCAAGTTCGGGCTTTCAAGCCATGATGCGCGGCGACACGGTCGTTGTGCATAACCACGCCGCGCCCCGCCTGACCTCGATAAACCTGCGGCGCATGAGGCATATCGGACCGGGAGGAAGCTGGCGCGACATTCCATATGATCTATTGCCGGCTGGCATGAAAAAGGCGCGCCGGTGCGACCATACCAAGCGTTACGGGCGGCTCCGTGGAGATGGACTGTCAAGCACGATACTCACAAAATGCGACATCCATTGGGGCGCATATATTCACCCGGAGCAAGACCGGGTATTGACCGTGCGCGAAGCGGCGCGTCTGCAATCTTTCCCGGACCGTTTTCGGTTTCGGGGCCCCAGAACCGAACAGTTTGTTCAAGTCGGCAACGCGGTGCCGCCGATTTTGGGGAAATGCGTCGCTCAAGCAATGCTGAATGCAATGCAGTTCCCCACCTCGGAATACCGAAACGACCCCGGTTTGGAATTAGCAATTGCCGTCTGATCCGAGGGAGTACATCTGCGAGGTTCTCGGCAGGGCCGCGGAGCCAGGGTTCGATCCATCAGCCCACTCCTTCGTCTGCCCCTTCATGGGCTTGGAGTGTGTCAAGCGCAGTACGTCGCTTGAGGAGCCTTACCCGGTTTGCTCGATTTGGAGATCGGGGCGCTCGGTATGCGTTTGTCCAAAACGCTTTCACCAAGTCGATTTCTTGAGCGACGTCGTCGAACATTGTTGGCCCGGTGATCCTCCGGCTAATCCGGAAGTAGCCCGCGAGGTAAAGATGACGGGATTTGGCAACGTCGATTTCGTGTTAGCCGATGTCGATGAAGAGGGGGGTGTAGGTCAATTCCTGTCGGTTGAATTGCAGGCGATCGATATAACTGGAACCGTAAACGATGCCTACACAGCGCTGCGGAAGGGAAGGCAGTTGGAGGCCAAGAAAAACTATGGTCTGAACTATGACAACGTTTACAAGCGCTACATCACGCAGTTGATTCGCAAGGGATATTTTCATCACCACTGGGGCACGAAAATTGTGGCAGTGATGCAAGATGTGTTGTACGACTACGTGTGTGGCAAAGCGCAATTCATGCGGACGCAAGATGTGCAAGATAGCACCGTCAACATCATTTTCATGTCTTATAGGTACGAGGATGACCCTGGCAACTCGGACGGCCGAAGGCTTGTTCTCTCCTCAGTCGAGGGTACTAGTCATTCCAACCTGCAGCAGGCTGTGCTTTACAAGGAAGCGCCTGACAGAGATGAATTCTGCAAGCAAATCCGAAGAGCTCTCTCCCGCCAATAGAGTGCTCGGGAGTTGCACACAAGAAAAATAACCCGCCAAGCCAATGGACCATGTAAGCCCCGACGCGCGCAGCGCCAATATGCGCGCAATCCGCAGCAAGGACATGAAGCCGGAAATGATCGTGCGTCGGATGGTTCATTCCATGGGCTACCGATATCGGCTTCACCGCCACGACTTGCCTGGTCGTCCCGACCTCGTGTTTCATTCGAGAAAAAAAGTAATCTTCGTTAACGGCTGCTTCTGGCACCAGCACGATGAGAAGAATTGCAGGTTGGTGCGGAAGCCCAAGTCCAACCAGGAATACTGGCTGCCTAAACTTGCGCGCACCGTCGTGCGCGACCGAGACAATTGGCATGCCCTCCGGGAAACGGGATGGGGTGTTCTCGTTGTATGGGAGTGCGAATTAGCGCAGCAAGCCCGGCTGAAAAACAGCCTGCGCAATTTCCTTGAGGACGAGGACAGCATGGAGCAGACGGCAACAGCCGCTTCCTGTCCCGATGCAAACGATTCAAGTCCGCGCAAGGATGACAATCCATGAAAGACCCGGATTTGATGGTGCGCTTGCTACGCGAAATGGTGTCATTGCCGCTTCATTCCAATTTCATGCTGCCCTTGCTGACCGTTTTCCGGGGGCACTCCACTGGTACGGTTCACTGACACACCTTTGTTTCGGGTTAGCCAGGCTGGGTTTGCTTCAGGTACCAGTTGGCTATTTCTTCGCGGGTGGTCCACCAAACGCCGGGCAGGGACTTGGCGTGTTCTATGAATTCGCGCAGGGCGCGCATGCGGTAGGCGCGGCCGGACACGTGAGGGTGCAGCCCGACATTCATCATGCGCGCCTGGGTGGCGCCCTCCGCGTAGAGCACATCGAGTTCTTCGATCAGGATGTCGCGGAACTCGCTGGTGGTGTGGCCGCGCCGGGTGAGCAGGGTGAAGTCGTTGATCTCGTTGGAGTATGGCGTGGACACGATATCGCCGTGCGGCGTATGCACGAGGTAGGGCTGGTCGTCGTTCATCAGGTCGCAGTAGAACAGCAACCCGGCCTCGGCCAGGATGCCCGGCGTCGCCACGGTGCCGCGCAGCGACGAGGATAGCCAGCCGCGCGCCTTGCGCCCCACCGTGCGCGCATAAATATCCAGGGTGCGGTGGATGACTTCGCGCTCGCGCTCTTCGTCGCCGGAGAAGTCCGTGAGCAGCTCGCCCTGTTCGTAGTTGTGCGCAATCAGCTCGCAGCCGCGTTCCATGGCGGCGCGTACCATCGGCAGGCGCCGCTCGCAGGTTACGGCGTTAAGCGTGCAGCCCGGCGTAACTCCCAGCGCATCGAATAGCTCGAATTGCCGCCATATGCCCACCCGCTGGCCGTATTCGCGCCAGGTGTAGTTGGGGAAATCGGGCACTCGACCAGGCAGCGCATCGGGCAGCACCGGCGGGCCGCCTGCGTAGTAGGGGGCGTCGGTGTCCTTGACGAGGTCCCAGGTTTCGAGGTTGAAGGTAATCAGCAGCGCGACACGCTTGCCGTCGGGCCAGGCAAGCCGCGGCCGCTGCGAAATCGGCGTGTAGGCGTATTCCACCTAGTGTTCGGCCAGCAGCGAGCCGAAGCCGTGCATCCTGTCCTCTATCCCGTTTTCGCGCAGCGCATACCAGTAGGTGCAGGTGTTGATCGCCAGCACCGGCTTGTCGAGCCAGGCTTCCGCTTCGGGCGCGATATGCGCGAAGGCCAGGTTGGTGCCCACCTGGATGATCAGTTCCACCGAATCGTCGTTCACCTCCTGGACTGCGCGGCGCAGCGTGGCCGGCGTTTCGTGCGCGATCAGCATGGGGCTCTTGCTCTTCAGCCCCAGCAGGTGCACGACCTCGAATCCGCAGCCTTCGAAGAATTTGCGCACTTCCTTGTCGCCCACCGGCATGTACGGAGTGATCACGCCGATGCGCTTGATGTCGCCATAGCGGGCGATGGCTTCGCGGCAGGCGTGCGAACCCAGTCCCACCGGCACCCCGGCGCGCTTTTCGAGATTCTGCTTGAGCTGTTCGGCTCCGAGCACGCCCTCCCAGAAGGTCTCCGCCGACATTCCCATCACTACGTATTCCGGGCTGCAGGTCATCACGCGATCGACGGCGGTCTCCGTTTCCGCCCGGATGTTCTCCATGAGCTGGAGAAACTCCTCGTCGCTGTTGACCGGATCGTCAGGTATCCACACGCGGCAGAAGTGGTTGGTCACGCCGCGAGGGCGCATGTCGTCGTATTCCGGCTGCACGCTGGTGTTGGTGGAGGGCGCCACCACACCAAATTTCATGCGCCATCCCAGGGTGTCGGTCATGGCTGGTCCTCAGGCCGAGCGAAGCGCGAATTCAGCCACTATGCGGGTCCATTCCTCGGGCTGCTCGTCCACGATGTCGTGAGTGCCGCCTTGCAGTTCCGCGTATTCGAAATCCGGCCGGAGTTCCAGCACCCGCCGGTTTTGCGTGTATATGTCATCGCCGGTGTTGGTGAACACCAGAGTCGGCTGGGTTATTCGGCGTAAGGGTTCGGACAGATCATGCGAGAACGCCGCCGCGTGGCCGAACTTGGCCGTTTCGCCGGCAATAAGCATCTGAATCACGCCGTCGTGCATGGCGCGCAGGCTGGTCCAGCCGGGCGTGAAGTGCAGCCGGCGGTTCCACATGTCCATGAGGTGACTGCCGTCGGCTTGCACGGGGGTTTCCGGTTGCTGCCGCAGCGCCTCTCGCCACTTCGCCTGCTCCTCGCTCGTCAGCAGCGGAGCGCCGTTCAGGATCACGCAGGTAATCCGTTCGGGTTCCAGCAACGCCAGTTCGGCGGCGATGGAAGCACCCGTGTGGTGACCGAGCACCGCCACGCGCGCTAGCTCCAGGTGATCGATCACGCTGCGGATGGCCTGCGCGTAGTCCTTGATCGTGGGTTGTTCATCGGGTGCATGCGATTGGCCGAAGCCGGGCGTATCCACGCCAATGGCTTGTACGCCGCGCTTGGCCAGCAGTGGATAGGCCGCCTTGAACATTTCCGACGAGCTGGGCGACTGGTGCAGCAGCAGGAGCGGCGCCCCGCTGCCCGCCTGTTGGAAGTGAACCTGCCCGTACGGGCCGTCGGCGTAGCCCTTGCGTGTCTTCATTCCGGCATGTTCCCCCTCTTCGCAGTTGCGCCGCCAGCAGCGGTGAGCTTCCGCTTCGCCTAGAAGCGCGCGGTTAGCTCCAGGCCCACACGCCGCAGGTCGGCCGGATGGATGAAGGTGCCGCCGAATTCCGGCGCCGGGATCACTTCCTCCAGGTACACCTCCTCGGTCGCGTTCTTGGCGAAAACCACCGCCGAAAAGCGGTCGTTCTCGATGCCGGCGCGCACGTTCAGCACCGTGTAGCTGTCGCGTCTGGTAGGCGTGAAGTCACTGGCAACGCCTTCGAAAAGCGTGGCGCGCTGCTGGTTCTGAACCACGTGGAACCACGTTTTCCCGACCGCTGACACGTCCGCCGAGGCCGCGAACTGCCAGTCGCCAACCAGCGGCATCACGAAACGGGCGCCGGCGCTGGCTGTCCAGTCCGGCGTATAGGGAGACTTGTTGCCGACCGTGTCCGGACGCACGCTGTTGGCCTCGATTTCACTGTCCACGTAGCCCCAGCCGGCGTAGAGGTCGAGGCTATCGGTTGCCGCCCAGCTCGCGCCCACTTCAGCGCCCTGCAGGCTTACCTCGTCGAGGTTGCCGTTCAGGCGCAGCAAACCGAAGGGGCCCACCAGGAACTCGAAGAACTGCATGTCGTCCACCTGCACGTTGAAGGCCGTGGCCTCCAGCCGCAGGCGGTCGCCCAGCAGGCTGCCTTTCACGCCCACTTCCAGCGACAACGAGGTTTCCTTGTCCACATCGTCGGTAATCCCTACCGGCGCCTGCGGCGGCGCGCCCAGATTGGCCAGGAAAACATCGTTGATCAGGCCGTTGATGAAGATGTCCACGGTAGCCTTGGCGCCCTGATTGTTGAAGCCACCGCTCTTGAAGCCCACGCCGGCGCTGCCGAACAGAGTCCAGTCCTCGGTCGCGTCCCACGTCAGGGACAGCTTGGGCTGCAACTGGCTGAACGTGCGTTCCTTGGGAGCAATCCGGCCTTCGGGGTTCACGCCCGGGCACAGTCCGGGGTTGATCGGCGCCGCGCCGGTGTAGGGCGGGCCGTCGCAGTCGATGTATTGACTCAGCGCATTGACCGGCACCAGGTTTTCCACTTCGCGCCGTTCGCTGTCGAATCGCAGCGCCAGCGACACTTCGGTGGTGTCGCTCATGGCATAGGAAAGCTCGCCGAAAGCCGCCAGCACCCGGTTGCTGAACCGATCATGCACGAGCTGCTCGGTGGGGTTGGCTCCGGTTTGCGGAACGTAGAGCTCGGTGGTGATGCCATTGCCCAGGTCCAGGCCGGTGTTCACGCCCACTTCGCGGTCGATATCCAGGAAGTAGGCCCCGGCCAGCCAGCCCAGCGGCCCGCCGCCGGTGGAATTGAGCCGCAGCTCAACGCTGTAGTCGGTCTGCTTGCGCTCCTGGTACTGGGTGCCGTCGCAGGCGATCGGAGTGTAGGGGCCAAGCAGCGAGACAGGGAAGTTGGGGTCGGGCCCCAGGTAGGTGGGGGCCGGCAGCCGTACCCCGGCATTGAACGCCTCCGTGGTCGAATCCAGGCACTGTTGGTTGGCGTTGAAAAAGCCGAACGCGCCGCTGGTGCCATCGGCGCTCAGGTTGTTGTCGATCTTGCTGAACAGGAACCAGGCGCTCATGTCCGCCCAGCCCAGGCCGTGATCGACGCGGGCGGAAAACTCGGTTGCTTCCTGCTCGTTGCCGGGGTCGATGTTGGTCTGGAATGCGAATTCGTGGTCGTTTACGTCCTCGAAGAACTGCGGCACTCCGAACAACTGCGCGAACAGCGGCAGGTGGAACGCCGCGTTGAACGTGATCGACGCTGCACTAACCTCGCCGCGGCGGAACTTGAGGTCCCAGCTCGTGGCGTCGGAGTAATCCCAGGTTACGCGGGCGTTGATGTTGTGGCCGCGGTAGTCGTCCACGATGTCGTCGCGGCCGAGATAAGTGTTTTCGTAGAAGCCGTCGGTGGTGCGGTAGTCCCCCTGCAGGCGGAAGTTGATGCCTTCGGCCAGCGCTCCTTCCACAGCTCCCGAATACAGCCAGGTGTTGTCGCCCGCGCCGCTTGCCTTGAAGTAGCCTCCCGTCTCGCCGTTCGGCTTGTGGGTGGTGATGACGATCGCGCCCGCCGCGGCGTTGCGGCCGTACAGCGCGCCCTGCGGCCCCTTGAGGATTTCGATTTGGCGAAGATCGGCGTACTCGCGGTTGAGCGCCGCCGGATTGGTCATCAATACGCCATCAACAATCAGCGCGTAGGAGTTTTCCGCGTCGCGCGCGCCGTTGATGCCACGAATATTCACCTGCGTGTCGCCCACTTCCGCGGTGTCCACGATGGATACCCCGGGGGTCATATAGACAAAGTCTTCGGCGCGCTGTATGCCCGAGCGCTCGATATCCTCGGCGGTCAGCACCCGCACCGTGCCGGGCACATCGCGCAGGCTCTCCTGGCGCTGCCGGGCGGTAACGATGATTTCCTCAAGGGCTTCCTGGGCCGGCGCAATCGGCGCCAGCAGGGCCGCGCCGACAATGGTCAGGGCGATACGGGCGCAGGGGTTCGGGTTCATATTCAACTCCTGGTAGGCAATGGCTGCCGACGCTCCATTTCGAGCGGCGGTTGGCAGGATGGAAATATAGGCCGGCTCGGCGACTCCCGTCAATGCGTAGGCATTGGGCATAAACGGGATTTCCAGCGTGATAGATTAGCGCCCCTCCTGCAGCAACGGCGAGAACGAACATGTCGGATGCGAAGACAGTGGTGGTGACCGGCGGCACACGCGGCATCGGCTACGGGCTGGCGCGCGAGTTCCTAAAGCGCGGCCATCGCGTGGTCGTGTGCGGGCGCACTGGCGACAGCGCGCTGGCAGCCGCCGCGAAACTCTCCGAGCACGGCGAAGTGCTGGGGCAAGGCTGCGATGTGAGCGACCATGCCAGCGTTCAGGCCCTCTGGGATGCTGCGGCGAAGCGCTTCGGCGGCGTGGACATCTGGATCAACAACGCCGGCATCAGCAACCGTCGGATCAACGTGAGCGACCTGCCTCCCGAAGAACTGGCGGAGGTGGTGGATACCAACCTGCTGGGCTCGTTCAACGGTTGCCGGGTTGCAATAAACGGCATGCGCTCGCAGAGCAGCGGCGGCGCGGTGTACCTGTTCGAAGGCTTCGGCAGCAATGGCATGACCTCGGCGGGGTTTACGCCCTACGGCGCCACCAAACGCGCGATCACCTACATGGTGCGCTCGCTGGCCAAGGAATTGCGCGGCAGCAACGTGATCGTGGGCGCGCTCAGCCCCGGCATCGTGATGACCGACATGGCGCTGCTGGCTGCGCGCTCCGACACCGGGCGCGCGGCTCAGGCACGCAAGGTCTTCAACATTCTCGGCGACAAGGTGGAGCGCGTGACCCCCTGGCTGGTGGAGAAGGTGCTGGCCAACCGCAAGAATGGCGCCAAGATCCGGTGGCTCACCCAACTGCGCGCGGCCGGCCGGTTCTTCTGCCCGGTTTACCACCGCCGCGACATCGTGAGCGAATTCCTGCCCGAGACTTCCTGATCCCGCCGCGCAGTCCGCCGGATATGACAAGCAAGGACTTCATCCGGCGGATTGTCGCCGACGACCTCGCGGCCGGCCGCCACCGGCGCGTGGTAACGCGCTTTCCGCCCGAGCCCAACGGGTTCCTGCACGTCGGCCACGCGAAGTCGATCTGCCTGAATTTCGGCGTAGCCGCCGAACATGGCGGCGTCTGCTACTTGCGCTACGACGACACCAATCCGAGCGCCGAGGAACAGGCTTTCGTGGACGCCATACGCCGCGACGTGAACTGGCTGGGATTCGAAACCCCGCTGGTGACCCATGCCTCGGACTACTTTCCGCGTTTGTGCGAGATTGCCGAACGCATGATCGAGAGCGGCCACGCCTTCGTGGACAGCAGTTCGGCGGAGCGGATTTCTGCCGACCGCGGCACCCTCACCAGCCCCGGACACAACAGTCCCTACCGGAACCGCTCGGTGACGGAGAATCGAGACTTGTTCCGGCGCATGCGGGCCGGAGAGTTTGGCGACGGCGAGCAGGTTCTGCGCGCGCGCATCGACATGGCTTCGCCCAACATCAATCTGCGCGATCCGGTTCTGTATCGCGTGCGCCACGTGGAACACGCGCGCACCGGACGTGATTGGTGCATCTATCCGATGTACGACTTCGCCCACACTCTGAGTGACGCGCTCGAAGGCATTACGCACTCGCTCTGTACGCTGGAGTTCGAGGACCATCGTCCCCTGTATGAGTGGCTGTTGGATCACTGCGGTCTGACACTCGAAACCCGCCCCCGCCAATACGAGTTCGGGCGCCTCAACCTAGGCCATTCCGTTACCAGCAAGCGCCGGGTTGCCGAGTTGATCCGCACGGGTGCGGTCGATGATTGGGACGACCCGCGGCTGGTGACGCTGTCGGCGCTGCGCCGGCGCGGCTATCCGCCGGGCGTGTTGCGCGAGTTCTGCGCCCGTGCCGGCGTGACGCGCTCGGAGCAGCTTATCGGCGCCGATCAACTCGAAAGCGTGGTGCGCGAAGCGCTGAACCGCGACGCCCCGCGCGCCATGGCGGTGGCACGGCCGCTGAAGGTCGTGTTGACGAATCTGCCCGCCGACCACTTCGAGGAACTGCTCGCCAGCAATCATCCGCAGCGACCGGAGATGGGCACCCGCCGCGTACCCTTTTCTGCCGAACTGCATATCGAACGGAGCGATTTCATGGAAGACCCACCGCGCCGCTTCCGACGCCTGCGGCCCGGCGGCGAGGTGCGTTTGCGCAATGCCTACATCATTCGCTGCGACGATGTGCTGCACGATGCCGAGGGCCAGCCGGCGGAGCTGCGCTGCAGCGTAGATCTTGATACGCGCAGCGGCGGCGAAGGCGCCCAACGCAAGGTGAAGGGCACGATCCACTGGGTAAGCGCGAAGCACTCGGTGCCGGCGGAGCTGCGGCTGTATCGACCGCTGTTCACGGTGGAGCGGCCCGATCTCGAATCCGGCTCGCCGCCGCTAGCGGACCAGGTCAACGCAGCCTCCCTGGAGCTGGCGCCGGACGCCCGCGTTGAACCGGGGCTTGCTGCGGCGCGCGCCGGCGACACCTGGCAGTTTGAACGTCTCGGCTACTTCACTCCCGACAGCGAGGAATCGTCGCCCAAGCGCCTGATATTCAATCGCGTCGCCCCGCTTCGCAGCAGCTACACAGGCGCATAGACGCCGCCTCTACCGCCGCCTGAATCAGGCTTTGTGTTCCGCAGGCGCTGGTCCGGCCGACCGGGCGCGCCGGCCTATTCTTCGTGGCTGAAGCTGCGCAGGCGCTCGGCGTGCGAAGGATGGCGCAGCTTGCGCAGCGCCTTGGCCTCGATTTGTCGGATGCGCTCGCGGGTCACGTCGAATTGCTTGCCGACTTCTTCCAGCGTGTGGTCGGTGTTCATATCGATGCCGAACCGCATCCGCAGCACCTTGGCCTCGCGCGCGCCCAACGACGCCAGCACATCCCGCATCGTTTCCTCCAGCCCGCGGGTGGTGGCCACGTCCATGGGCGAGGTGGCGTTCTGGTCCTCGATGAAATCGCCCAGGTGCGAATCTTCGTCTTCGCTCAGCGGCGTTTCCAGCGATATGGGCTGCTTGGCGATTTTCTGCACCTTGCGCACCTTTTCCTCCGGCATTTCCATCCGCAGCGCCAGCTCTTCGGGCGTCGGATCACGACCCATCTCCTGCTGCATCTGCCGGGAAATCCGGTTGAGCTTGTTGATGGTTTCGATCATGTGCACCGGTACGCGAATGGTGCGCGCCTGGTCGGCAATTGACCGGGTAATGGCCTGACGGATCCACCAGGTGGCGTAGGTCGAGAACTTGTAGCCGCGCCGGTACTCGAACTTGTCCACCGCCTTCATCAGCCCGATATTGCCCTCCTGGATCAGGTCGTTGAATTGCAGGCCGCGGTTGGTGTACTTCTTGGCGATAGAGATCACCAGGCGCAGGTTGGCCTCCACCATTTCCTTCTTGGCGTCCTTGGCCTTGAGTTCGTTGTGCGAAATTTCGCGATACAACTCCTTGATGCCGCGCGCCATCGGCTTGCCGTTGGAGTCCGCCGGTATCGCCTTGAAGCGATTGATAGGCAGGCAGCAGCTCTCTTCCACCCGCCGCAAGCGCCGCGTGAGCTGTCGTATTTCTTCGGCATGCGGGGTCAGTGCGGGGCCGTATTCCTCGTTCTTGAGCATTTCCTCCAGCCAACTGTCGCTGCTGGGGTCGGTGGCGAAGTACTGCTTGAATTCCTTGCCCGGCACCTTCGCCTTGCGCACGTATATCTGCCGCAGCCGCTTCTCGCACCCGGCCACCGATGACGGAAACAGCGCGTCCTCGTCGAGTAGCGGTGCGCGCATGGCGCTGTGCAGCGTGCCGAGCATGCCGTCGAAGGCTCGCGGCGTGAACTTCAGCTCCAGCAGCATCCGGCTCAAGATCTGCTGGGCGTGGTTCAGGTTGCGGCAGGAGAGCTTGAAATGCTCGGGCGCGTCGCCGCTCTGAGCCTGCTGTTCCTGGGCGCGTACGCGCCGCAGGGCGCGATGCACACGATCGCACTGCGCCTTGAGCGCCAGCATTCGCCGTTCGAGTTCCTGCGGATCGGGGGGCTTCTTTCGATTGGCGTTTTCCGAAGGGTCGCGCTCAGCCGCCGGCCGCAGGTCTTCGGGCTCGTCGGGGTCGATAATGCCGGCAACGAGATCGCTGAGCTTCAGCCGGCCTTCCCGGCAGTCCGCGAAGCGCTCCACCAGGTGCTGCACGCAGGGCAGGTAGTAGGCCATCAGGCGCTTCATCTCCCCGCGGCTTTGCTCGATCCGCCGGGCAATGCTGATTTCTCCCTCTCGGGTGAGGAGTTCCACCGAGCCCATCTCGCGCATGTAGAGGCGCACAGGATCCGTGGTCCGTCCCAGCTCGACCTCGAAGGCGCTGATTGCATCTTCGGCCTCCGCCATGTCGGAATCGTCGCTGGCTTCGCCTTCGGACAGCGCCAGGGTGTCCGGGTCGGGAACTTCGTCTTCCTCGTACACCTTGATGTCCATGTCGCGGAGCACATTGATGATTTCCTCGATCTGCTCCATTTCCACGATTTCGTCGGGAAGCTGGTCGGTCAGATCGGTATGCGTGATGTACGAGCGCTGGCGCCCGAGCGAAATCAGGTTCTTGAACCAGTTGCGCTGCGGCGCGCGCTGGGTGGTGGATTCTGCGGTCATGGCCGGCCGGTATCTCCGCAAAGGTCAAACAGTAAATTATCGCGCATTTGTCAATACTTGCGAATTTTTCGTTCGCTGAGTCTGCTCGGATGCGGTAGCTTGGCGAAGCGTTGCGGCAGTTTTCAGTAGCGGTCCGCGCTCAAGTTGCGGTCTTCGCGAAGCGCGCGGCGCGCGAAGTATGCCGCCGGGATCACCGCCGCCAGTTCGAAGGCGATGACGATTCCCTGGTTGGGTTCGATGCCGGGCGCGCCGAACAAGGCCGCCACAATCAGACGCGTGAGCGCCAGGCAGCCCAGGCCGAACACCGTCGCAAGCAAGGCGGCCAGCGCCAGGTTCCTGGACCAGATTCCGGCCGCCAGCAGCAGTCCATTGCCGAGCACCAGCCCGCCATACACAGCCCGAATCTCCGTGTGGCCGGACTCCTCCAGCGACGCAATCCCGAGCCACGCGCCCATGCCCTGCGGATTGAGGTAGGCAAAAGCGGCGGAAGCGACAAACAGCACCGCCATGATTCCCAGGTAGATACGTTGCGCCATGCTCAAGCTCGCTGTTGCAGAGCGCCGATCATACAGGGCGTCCGGCTCAGGCGGGGGTGCGCGCGGCCATCCGGCGCAGCTTGTTCTCGCGGACCAGCTTCTCGACGCCTTCGCCGAGTTCAACTTGCGCCTGTTGCGGTGTAAGGCCCAGATTCCTGGCTACGAGCTGTGCCACCAGCGCATATTCGGCGCGTTCGCGGTAGCGTTCGAGCAATTTTGCAGCCTTGACCGAGGGCGTGGCGCGCGCGAGTTCGAACAGTTCCTTGAACAGCGCGATGCGCGGCTCCTTGAGCCGCTCGCATTCCGGCAGCGGGCCGCTGGTCGCGGCTAGCTCGGGAAAGTTCAGGATCAAACCGGCCAGGGATTCGCCGAGCGCGTCGAATGGCCCGGTCGCCGCGGCTGGCTTCGGCTGCGCGGCGGTCGGGCGGCGTTGCGGGGTTTCCAGAAGCTGGCGCAGCCGTGTCTCGCCAAGCTGCACCTCCTCGGCCAAGCGCGCCAGGAGCAAGTCGCGGTACACGCCGACAGGCGTAGCGCGCAGCAGTGGCCGAGCCAGTTCGGCCATGCGGGCGCGTCCCTCGGCAGTGGCCGGCTCGCACTGCTGCGCCAGGCTGGAAATCATGAATTCGGATATCGGCGTGGCCTGCTTGAGGATGTCGTGAAACGCAGCCGCACCGCGCGAGCGCACGAAGCTGTCGGGGTCTTCGCCCTCCGGCAGGAACGCGAAACCGAGTTCGCGCCCGCCGCGCATCTCCGGGAGCGTCCGTTCCATCGCGCGCTCGGCGGCCCGTCGGCCCGCGGCGTCACCATCGAAACAGAAAACCACGTGTGGAGAAATGCCGAAAAGCCGCGTCAACTGGCGCGGTGTTACTGCCGTACCCAGCGGCGCTACAGCGCCCGCCACTTCATTCTGGGCCAGCCCGATCACGTCCATGTAGCCTTCCACCAGCACGCATTGCTCGACTTGCCGCCGGGGCATTTCGAATATGCCGTAGAGCTCGCGTCCCTTGTGGAATACCGGGGTTTCGGGGCTGTTCATGTACTTGGGCTGCGCGTCGCCCATTGCGCGGCCGCCGAAGCCGGTCACGCGACCGAGATGGTTGCGGATCGGAAACATGATACGGTCGCGAAAGCGCTCGTATAACTCCCCGGAATCGCCCTTCAGGCACAGTCCGGCCTCAAGCAGGCGGCGCCGGTCGGCGTCGGTTTGTCCGAAACGCGCCAGCAGGCTGCCGCTCCTGGGCGAATAGCCGAGCGCGAAGTCGCGCGCAATGATTCCGCTCAGGCCGCGGCCCTGGAGATATTCCTTGGCCGCCGAGTGGTTCTTGAGCTGCTCCACGTAGTGACGCGCCACGGCATGCAGCAGGTCGTAGAGTCCTTTGCCCGAGGGTCGTGAGGGGCCGCTGCGAGGTACCTCCAGGCCGTAGCGGCCGGCCAGCGCCTCGACGGTCGCGGGGAAATCCAGCCGGTCGTGCTGCATCAGAAAGCCCAGCGCGCTGCCGTGGGCGCCGCAGCCGAAGCAGTGAAAGAAGCCTTTGCTGGGGCTTACCGTGAAGGAAGGCGTCTTTTCCTGGTGAAATGGGCAAAGGCCTTTGTATTCGTTTCCGGCGCGGGTAAGCTTGAGGCGCTCGCTGATGATTTCCACCAGGTCGGCGCGATCCAGCAGATCGTCGATGAACTCGTTTGGAATAGACCCCGCCATGTGCCTGCATATTGCACCATCAGAGCGTCCTGCCCAAGTGGGTTTCGGGGTTCGGGGGGAATTGCTGCTTTGTGCGGTACCTCGGCTCCGCCGTTCCCTCTTTCCGGAACACGCCGGCAAGCACATCCGTGTGGGCTCTCCCTCGCCGTCCCTGGCTCGGGAAGGTTCCGGAAAGAGGTAACGGCGGAGCCTTTAGCTGGTGCGTGTTTTTGAGATGCGCCGGCAAGCGCGTCCTTGTGGGCTCTCCCTCGTCATTCCTGGCTCAGGAAGGTTCCGGAAAGAGGGAACGGCGGAGCCTTTAGCTGGCGCGTGTTTTTGAGATGCGCCGGCAAGCACATCCTTGTGGGATTGCCTTCATCACCCCCGGATGCAACCGGGGGGGAGGGGCCGGCTGGGTTAACGGGCGCTAGTAGAGGCGGCGGCGGCGGTTGGTTTCGCGGCTGGTGCGCTTGGCTTGGCGCTTTACCGCGGCTGCCTTCTGGCGCTTGCGGATCTGAGTCGGCTTCTCGTAGAACTCGCGCCGTCGAACTTCGGCCAAAATGCCGGCCTTTTCGCAGGCACGCTTGAAGCGGCGCAAGGCCGCGTCAAAAACTTCGTTCTCTTTTACCCGTACGGTCGGCAAGGCGCGTTCCTCGTTGCGCGGACGGCGGATTTTAGCGGTTGCCCACCACCTTTGCAATTGCTTGTTGTATCGTTGGCTGCCTGTTGCGGACAAATCAAGCGTCCCGTATCGCGTTTACCCCCAAGAGGGTTGCGCGTTCCTCCTGCGAAGTGATTGAGATGACGGCAAAACCCTGGACTTTGATCCTGATGACGGCGTTGCTGGTGTGTTTTTTCGCCGCTCCAGCGGCGCTGGCCAAGGGCGATCCGGAGCGTGGCCGGCGGCTGGCCCGGGAGTGCTTTGCCTGTCATGGGCAGGACGGCTACAGTCGGTCGCCCATCAATCCCAAGATCGGCGGTCAGCACGAGCGGTATCTATTCCTGTCGCTGAAGGAATACCGCGACGGCGGGCGTGCCCATTCGCTGATGCGCGGGTCGGTGCTCGGACGGACCGATCAGGAATTGGAGGATATTGCCGCCTACTACGCGAGTCAGCCGGGCTATCTGACAGCGGAGGAAATCCGCCAGCGTCTGCAGGCGGGTGTTCCCGCCGACGCCGGCGCGCAGCAGCAGGGCGGTCCGCCACGCCGGGGCGGTCCGCCTGCGGAATCCGGGCGTCCCCGGCAGTTCGACCACAGCGATCACATCGCTCGCTACAACAGCATGCTGGCGCAGGCGCTTGCGGACGCCCGCAAGGCTGCGGCGGCACCGCCTGCTTCCGTTTGCGTGCCCGCAACCGGCGATGAGAGCACCGACAGTGACGGCGACGGCTTGGTGGACGCCTTTGACGCCGCGCCGCATGACGCCGGTGAATTCGTGCGCGACGCCAACAACGACGGATTCTTCGAAATCTGCAATATTCGGCAGTTTCAGGCCATAGGCAACCTCGGAACCCAGCCTGGTTCCGCCACAACGCTCGACCGTGAGGTCCGCATGGCCCGCAACTACCAGTTGGTCCGCGATCTCGATGCTTCGGGCGTGGAAAATTTCGAACCCATAGGCGACTGCGGGCCGGCTGGCAACTGCATGATCAGCCTCGACCGGTACGGCTTTCAGGGCGTGATTGACGGCCAGGGCCACGCAATACGCGGGCTACGCATCTCCAGGCCTGGCGGCAGCGGCATTGGGCTGATTGGAGTGCTGGGCGCGCGGGGCACCGTTCGCAACCTGGCCATCGAGGATGCTGTGGTGATCGGCCGCGGCGGTGTGGGGCTTCTGGTGGGCAGCAATTTCGGCATGGTCTATCGCTGCCGGGCCGAGGGCGAAGTGGCGGGCGAGCTTGCGCTGGGCGTTCTGGTGGGAGGCAGCGGCGGAATGGTGGCGTTCAGCGAATCGGCAGGCAGCGTATCGGGCAGTCAGGCCATCGGTGGTTTGATCGGCGATGTGCGCGGCGGCGTGTATCACAGCCGGTCGAGCGCCCGAGTGTCCGGCAGCCGCGGGCTCGGGGGGCTGGTGGGCCTCAACACGTTCGGGCTGATTCTGGGCAGCTACGCGGACGGGTCGGTGGTGGGCGGCAACGATCTGGGCGGCCTGGTGGGGATGAACACCGACGCCAAGGTGCGCAACAGCTATTCCACCGCGGCCGTGGAGGGGGACGGCAGCAATATCGGCGGCCTGGTGGGGTTCAATTCCCTGAGCGATGTGCGCAACAGTTATGCCGCGGGCGCGGTGTTCGGGGCCGAGGCCGTCGGCGGCCTGGTGGGACGCAACAACGGCAGCATCCGCCGCAGCTATTCGAGTGCGCAGGTGCGCAGTTCGGGGTCATCGGGCGGGATTTCGGGGTTTGCAGTGGACGGCGAAGAAGACAATAATTTCTGGTCGGCGGCCGCCGGCGCCGATGGCGCTTCCATGATTGCAAAGCTGACGGCGGAGCAGAGTGGTTGGAGTCTTGAGCGCGGCGGATACCTGGATCTGATCGATGTCTATTGCGATTCCAACCTCAACGGCTTCATCGACCCCGATGAGCGTCATGCCGGCAACTTGGCGTGGGATTTCGACGCAGCCGGCCAGCCGCCTGCAATCCGCTGCGCTGCAAGCGCCGGCGCAAGTGCGGGAGGCGGGTGATGTCCGCCCCTGAGTACCTCGGAGCGAAAAAACTGATGAATCGCGCAGCTATTTCAGCCGTCGCCCTGGTGTTGGCGGCGAACGTGGCGTTGGCCGCCGACCAACGGGAATCGACATTCCAGCCATTTGTGCGGGGTGATATTTTCGTGGCCGCCACCATCATGGATCATCCAACCGACGACCACATGGGGACCGGCCGCATCCTGCAATACGACGCCCAGCTCAATCTCAAGGGGGTGCTCTACACGGAGGGCACCACGCACAAGATCGGCGGCCTGAATTTCGCCCCCGACGGCACGCTCTGGGCCTTCGCACAGGGGCAGCCGGCCGTGGTGGAAGTAGGCCCCGACGGGGTGCAGAAGCCGATTCGCAGGTTTTCCGAGCGCTCCTTGAGCAGCGTCACTTTTGGCGCCGACGGCAGCCTTTATTTCGGCGAGCACTTGCAGGGTACCAACACCAGCATTCCCACCAATACCACCGTCTTCAACCTGCTGCCGGGGCGCGATTCGATCGGCGACGGCAATATCTTCCGGTTCAGCGCGGACGCCGTGCTGCTCAAGGAGTACCAGAGCAACACACACGGCGGCGTGGCGGGTATCCATGGCGTGACCTCGACCGTGCTCACCGATGACGACGCCCGGATGATCTATATTTCCGAAACCGGCAACCGCGTCATGCAATACGACCTCGCCAACGACCGGCAGCTACCGGACTTGCGGGTATTCGACACCGACGAAGACGTGTTCATGGTCCTTACGCTCATGTCGATGCTGGACGGATCCCTTTTGATCAGCACCGGCAACGGCCTGGTGGTCCTCGATCAGCACAGCGGCGAAACGCTGCGCTATCACGCCATGGGCAGTCCGGGTTGGGCGGCGTCGGGGCCCACGGTTGACGGAGAGGGCATCATTGTGGGCAATTTCTTCACCGGCGAAGTCGTGATCATCGACCGGGCATCCGGGGAAGTCGTGCGCAGCAGCAATATCGGGCAAAGAAACTCGCTGTCGGGTGTGGCGCAATATCCGGGCCAAGCGGCCCGCAACAACTAACGGAGAATCCTCCTACCATGACATTCAAACGCATTAGTCTCGTTATCCTGGCTGTAATCGCCGTGCTTGTGCTGTTGTCGTTCCGCACTACCCAGTATCCCGTTTTCGAAATGACGGCCGACGCGCCTCCGGAAGGCGGTCACCATGTCCTGCTGTTCGGCGGCACCAGGAATACCGGGCTTGAGGTCGCGAAGCTGCTGACCGCGCGCGGCGACCGAGTCACGGCTTTCGTGCGGCCCAGTTCGGACCGCTCCGGGCTGGAGCCGCTGGGCGTGGATTTCGCGGTCGGTGACGCGCTGGACCCGGAAACCGTCCAAGCGGCCTTCGAGGCCGGCGACTACACGGCCGCGATTACCACCGTCGGCTGTTTCAGTTGCGATCCGCGGCCGGACTACCTCGGTAATGCGAATATTTTCGACGCCGCGGCCGCGGCCGGCGTCGAACGAATGCTGCTCGTCACTACCATAGGCGCCGGCGACAGCTTCGACGCCGCGCCCTGGATGGCGCGCCTGTTCCTGCGCGAGATCTTGCCTCTCAAGACGCAGGCTGAAGAACACCTCGTGGCCAGCGGCCTCGAATACACGATTATCCGCCCCGGAGCGCTGCGCTCGGAGGCTCCCACGGGCACGGGCTACTTGAGCGAGAGCCGCGACGCGGAAGGCATGATCAACCGCAGCGACCTGGCCGGCTTGATCGTCGAGGCGCTCGACGATAGCGCCACCGCAGGAAAGGTGCTCGCCGCGGTCGATTCCGGCCTGTCCTATCCCTGGGACATGTTCTGATCAGTTCGTCTGGAGCGTATCCTGCAACGTGGCGCGGCCTTGCATGCGGGCCTGGATGAGGTCGAGTCCCGCGCGCACGCGGTCGTAAAAACCGGAGGCCAGTAATTCGCGGCGCAACTGTTCGTTGATGCCGGCGCGGGTGGCATGTTCGGCCGCCAATTCGGCGAATCCTTCACCGGCTGGCTGGGTAGATTTTTCGGCGATAGCGGCAAACAACGATCCCGTGTAGGCATCCGCCTGAGCGGCCTCGACGCCCTGCGCGCGCAACCAGGCCGAAACCGCCTGCAGCAATTCGAAATAGGGCGCCATCAGCGCTGAAACCGAAAAGAAGGCATCAAGCTGCGTCTCGTCGCTGACCTGCAGCAGAGTCCCGATGGGGTCGAAGAGTTTCGCTAGCTGGTTATCCGGCGGACACATCGCTATCGGTCCCTTGCGCCGCGCCACCGGCGGCACGGGCGCGATCCTTGCCACGAGTTGCGCAGGCTGAGTGTGCCGCCGGATATCTGCCGAGTCCAGCGTTGCGATAAAGCTCGCTACCCGCTGCTCCGGGCGGAACGCAAGCGCCGCCAGCACGGCTTCGGCGACCTGCGGCCGCACGGCAAGGAACACCAACTCCGTGCGGTCCACCACCTGCTGGTTATCGGCGGCCACCTCCACGGCGGCATAGCGCTCGCTCAAGCGCTGCGAGCGCTCGCGGTTCCTTGGCGAGACCAGAATCGAGAGTCCCGGCGCGCCGGCCTCGCAAAGCCCGGTCACGACCGCCTCGGCAATCGCGCCCGTGCCGATGAACCCTAGTTTCATAACCACTCGGGCTAGGCCCGTGCCGGCAGCAGGCGTTCCATGATGCGCGAATAGACGCGCTTCAAGCCGGTCACATCGCTGGCGCGAACCCGTTCATTGACCTGGTGGATGGTGCGATTGATTACGCCGAATTCCACCACGTCGGCGCCGTGCAGGGCGATGAAACGCCCGTCGGAAGTGCCACCGCCGGTGGACAATTCCGGGTCGATACCGCATTCGTCGCGGGCGATTTCGCGCGCGGTTTCGACCAGCGGGCCGCGCGCCGTCAGGAACGGCTCGCCGGCGGGCCGCCACTCGATTTCATACTTGATGTCATGGCGGCTGAGCCGCTCCTTCACCCAGGCCTTGATTTCCTCGCTCTTCCACTGGTTGGTGAAGCGGAAGTTGAAGCGCGTTACCAGCTTGCCGGGAAACACGTTGGTGGCGCCCGCGTCGGCATGCACTTTCACCACCTGGAAGCCGGTGGGCGGGAAGTGCTCGTTGCCGTCATCCAGCGGCGTGCTGTAAAGGTCGGCCAGCACCGGTGCGAAACTCTGGATCGGATTGCGCGCCAGCGCAGGATAGGCCACATGCCCCTGCTCTCCGTGCACGGTCATGGTGGCGCTGAGCGAACCGCGCCGTCCGACCCGCAAGGTGTCTCCGAGGCGTTCCGAACAGGAAGGTTCGCCCACCACGCACCAGTCGATGGTCTCATTACGGGCGCTGAGCGTGTCCATCACGCGGCGTGTTCCGTCGATGGCCGGACCTTCCTCGTCGCTGGTAATCAGGAACGCCAGAGAGCCCTCATGGTCGGGACGCGCGTTGGCGAAATCGATCCCGGCGCGCACCATCGCCGCGATGCCGGACTTCATGTCGGCGGCGCCGCGTCCCTTGAGCCAGCCATCGCTGAGCTGGGGTTCGAAAGGATCATGCTCCCAAGCGTCGAGCGGACCGGGAGGCACAACATCCGTGTGGCCGGCAAAACACAGCACCGGCGAATCGCCGCCGTGCCGCGCCCACAAGTTGGACACCTTGCCGAAGGGCATGTGCTCCACGCTGAAGCCGGCGGCCTCCAGCAACTCGCCGATGAGCTCCTGGCAGCCGCTGTCCGCCGGCGTGACCGACGGCCGGCGCATCAGTTCCAGCGCCAGCTCCAGAGTTTGCGATGCGGGCGTATCAGTCATCGCGCAACAGTTCGTTCAGAGAGGTCCGCCGGCGGGTACGTTCGTCCACCTGCTTCACGATCACGGCGCAGTAGAGCTGCGCGCGGCTCTTGCCATCGGGCAGGCTGCCCGGCACCACCACCGAGCCGGCGGGTACGCGGCCATAAAGAACCTCATCGCGTGCCCGGTCGTAGATGCGCGTGCTCTGGCCGATATAGACGCCCATGGCGATTACCGCGCCGCGCTCCACGATCACGCCCTCCACAATCTCCGAGCGGGCGCCGATGAAGCATTCGTCCTCGATGATTGTCGGCGTGGCCTGCGTCGGCTCCAGCACGCCGCCGATTCCGGCGCCGCCGGAAATATGCACGTTCTTGCCGATCTGCGCGCAACTTCCCACGGTGGCCCAGGTGTCGATCAAGGTGCCGCTGTCCACGTAAGCGCCGATATTGACGTAGCTGGGCATAAGCACCACGCCGGACGCAATATAGGCGCCCCGCCGCGCCAGTGCATGAGGCACGACACGCACACCGGAGGCGCGAACGCTTCCTTTCTCGAACTTCAGCGGCACCTTGTCGAAAAAGTGCGCGTACCCGCCATCCAACTCCCGGCTGGGCGTGACCGCAAAGTACAGGAGAACGGCTTTCTTCAGCCATGCATTGACCTGCCAGCCGTTACTTGCCGGCTCCGCCACGCGCGCGCCGCCGCTGTCGAGCAGGGTGATGACCTGCTCCAGCGCCTCGCGCAGTTCCGCCGTCGCACTGCTTGGCGACAATTCGCCGCGCTGTTCGTAGGCGGCTTCGATGGTGTTGCGCAGGTCCTGCACGTCAAACTCTCCGGGGTTGCCGCGCGCCGCCACCCCGGCGGCCGCCGCGCAATTATCGCATCCGGACGGGTCTTTCTGCCGCGCGTTCCGGGGTTCTGGCCGGAGCTTTTGCGCTACGTATCCAGCGCTTGCGCGAGTCGGGCCAGGCGTTTTCCGAGCGCTTCGGCGAGGTTCTTTTCCTCCGCGGTCAGACCGTCATCGCTTGCGCGCTCGACGTGTGATGCTCCGTACGGCGAGCCGCCGGAAAGGGTCTTTCGCAGGTCCGGCTCGGTGTAGGGAATGCCTGCCAGCACCATGCCGTGGTGCAGCAGCGGCACCGCCAGAGACAGCAGCGTGGCTTCCTGCCCGCCGTGCATGCTGTTGGAGGACGTGAACACCGCCGCCGGCTTGTTTGTCAGCAGGCCCGACAGCCACTCGGCCGCCAGACCGTCGAGGAAATGCTGGATCGGCGCGCTTGGGCAGCCGAAGCGCGTGGGGCTGCCGAGCGCCAGGCCTGCGCAATCGCGGATATCCTGATTGGTCACATAGGGTGCGCCGGCGTCCGGCACGGCCGGCATTTTCTCGCCGGATTGCGCCGCCACCGGGGGAGCGGTGCGCAGCACGGCCTCGCAGCCTGGCGTCATTTCAATGCCGCGCCCTATGGCGCGCGCCAAGGCTTCGGTAGCGCCTTTCACCGAGTAATAGACCACCAGGATATTCATTCTGGGCATGATTCTATCCACGAACGGCTCGCTGATCCGCACCCGTGGATGGGCGTGCGCCCGGGTGTGTCTCCGGTCTTACGAATCCAAGCGGGTCCATGCCCGGGTTGCGCTCGCCGCCGCCAGTAGAATGCCCAAGATGGGTTCGGAAATCTGCCGCCGCTACATCGTGTCCGGGCGCGTGCAAGGCGTCTTCTTCCGCGCCAGCACGGCCAGCGTGGCCCACCGGCTCGGGGTGCGCGGACGCGCCTCCAACGAACCCGATGGCACGGTAAAGGTTCTGGCCCTCGGGCCGCAGGCGGCAGTGGAGGAACTGGGCGCGTGGCTGCGCCAAGGTCCGCCTTCAGCGCAGGTGACCGAAGTTCAGGTAAGCGAAGAACGGCCGCAGGACTGGCGGCAGTTGTCCGACTTTCGAACCGGCTGATCGGCGCCGGCAGTTACGGACCATTCCCGCGGCGGGCGCGCTCGACCAGAAACTCCGCGGCTTCGTCGGCGTTCACGTGCTCGGGGGTATCCGAGCGGCGGTGCTTGTATTCCAGTGTGCCCTGCTTCAATCCGCGCGCGCTGACCACCACCCGGTGCGGAATGCCGATCAGGTCGGCGTCCGCCAGCTTCACGCCGGGTCTGGCGTCGCGGTCGTCGAACAGCACGTCCACGCCTTGGGAGGTCAATTCCGCATACAGGCGCTCGGCGGTTGCGGCCACGGTCTGGTCGCCAGCGAAATTCAGCGCCACCAGAGTCACGCTGAAGGGCGCCATTGCTTCCGGCCAGATAATCCCCCGCTCGTCGTGATTCTGTTCGATGGCCGCCGCTACCGTGCGCGTGATCCCCAGGCCGTAGCAGCCCATTTGCATGTGCTGCTCGGCGCCGTTCTCGTCGAGAACCACGGCGTTCATGGCCCGGCTGTACTTGTCACCCAACTGAAAGATGTGGCCGACTTCGATGCCGCGGGCAATCTTGAGCGTTCCGCCGCCGCCCGGACTGAGGTCGCCTTCCACCGCGTTGCGCAAGTCCACGGCCTCAGGCTCGGGTAGGTCGCGGCCCCAGTTCGCGTCCACGTAATGCTTGTCGCGCCGGTTGGCGCCGCACACGAAATTGGCGCGGTGGGCCGCCGCGTGGTCCACGTAGGTCTTGGCGCGCAAGCCCACGGGGCCCAGGAAACCGGGGGGACAACTCGCCGCCTGGGCTACTTCCTGCGCATTGGCCAGCGTCAGCGGCTTGGCCACGCCCGGCAGCGCCACCGCCTTGAGTTCGTTGACCTCGTGATCGCCGCACAGCACCAGCGCCACCACGCCGCCTTCATCGCTTTTCACCAGCAAAGTCTTCAGGCAGTCTCTGAGCGGACGCTTCAGGTGCTTCGCCACCTGGCTGATGGTGCGCATGCCCGGCGTGTGCGTCTCGGTCATGCTGCCCCTCGGCGCTTCCCGGTCTCCGGCCGGCGGCAAGGCTGGCGCCAGCTCCAGGTTGGCCGCGAAATCGTCTCCGTCGCACCAGGCGATGAGGTCTTCCCCGGAATCTGCCAGCACGTGGAATTCCTGCGAACGCGAGCCGCCGATTTCTCCGGAATCCGCCTGCACCACGCGGTACGTCAACTCCAGCCGCTCGAATACGCGGCGATAGGCTTCGCGGTAGCTGGCGTACGTCTCGCTCAGGGATTCCTCGCCCAGGTGGAAGGAATAGGCATCCTTCATGATGAATTCGCGCGCCCGCATCACCCCGAAACGCGGCCGGATCTCGTCGCGGAACTTGGTTTGCAACTGGAAGAAGCTGACAGGCAATTGCCGGTAGCTCCTGAGCTCGCGGCGCGCGATGTCGGTGATTACTTCCTCGTGAGTGGGCCCGAAGCAGTATTCCCGCTCGCCGCGGTCGCGCATTTTCAGCAGCAGGTCGCCGTAGTCGGCCCAGCGCCCGCTTTCGCGCCACAACTCGGCCGGATGAACGGCCGGCATCAGCACTTCCTGCGCTCCGATGCGCTCCATTTCTTCGCGGGTAACGCGCTCCACAATGCGCGCCACGCGCCAGCCCAGCGGCATCCAGGTGAACAAGCCCGCAGCCAGCCGGCGCACCATGCCGGCGCGCAGCATCAGCCGGTGGCTGGCGATTTCCGCTTCCGCCGGGGTCTCCCTAAGGGTGGATATGGGCAGCTTGGAAAGGCGCATCTTCGAGTGAGGGATTGGCGGCGCCCATTGTAGGGGAAGTCGCTCCAGCGTGCTTGTTTCCATCTCCCTCGCCGCCCAGGCTTGTGGCAGACTTGCCCGCGTGGAGGCAAATCAAACGAAGTTTGTCAGGAATCGGGAAGCGATCCGCAAGCGCGGGATCTACCTTTTCCCCAACCTGCTCACCAGCGGCGCGCTGTTCGCTGGCTTCTACGCGATTGTGGCCGGGGCCGACGGTGCCTTCGCGCGGGCCGCGGTTTCGCTGTATGTGGCGATGATCCTCGACGCTCTCGATGGACGGGTGGCGCGGTTGACTGGCACCGAAACCGAATTCGGCCGGCAATACGATTCGCTCTCCGATGTGGTCGCTTTCGGCTTGGGCCCGGCGGTGGTGGTTTACCAGTGGGGTCTCAAGAACATGGGCGCTTACGGCTGGGTCTGGGACAAGGCCGGCTGGCTGCTCGCATTCCTGTTCGCAGTCGGTACAGCCTTGCGCCTGGCGCGTTTTACGGCTCGCGGTTCGGCGGAAAGCAAGAGCTACTTCGAGGGCCTGCCATGTCCGGCGGCCGCGGGGTTCCTGGCGGGTTTCGTCTGGCTGGCGGCCGATTCCGGCTGGATGGGTCTCCCGGTGCTGGCGCTGGCCGGATTCGTGACTCTGCTTGCCGCCACGTTGATGTGCATGCGCATCGCCTATCCCAGCTTCAAGCATTTCGCCATGAACCGGCGCCTGCGGTTTACGCAGATGGCGGCAATTCCGGTGTGCTTTGCGCTGATAGCGCTGAACGCGCCGCTGATGCTGTTTACGCTGTTCGGCGTTTACGTAAGCTTGGGGCCCGGCCTGCTGCTTTGGCGCGTGCTGCGGAAAAGCCGCCGTGTGCTGCGCAAAGCCGCGGACTGAGAGGCCCGCAATGCAAAGTTCGGTGCCGTATGCGGCTTAGTTCCGCGCAGCGTGAGCTGCTCGACATGATGGGCGCGCGCCTCTGGATTGCGCCCACGCCAGCGGATCAAGATCAGGACCAGCCCGAGAGGCGGCCTGCACCCGCTGTGGCGCAATCGGTAAGGGCTGCGTCCGCGCCAGAACCGCCGACGGCGAAGTCTGAGCCCAGCGCGTTGCCCGCTGAACTGGAGGAGCTGCGCAGTCAGGTTGCGGGCTGCACAGCCTGCGCGCTGCATGCCGGGCGCCGGCAAACGGTGTTCGGCGTGGGCAACCCGAGTGCGGACTGGATGTTTGTGGGCGAGGGACCCGGGGAAGAGGAGGATCGGCGCGGCGAACCGTTCGTGGGGCGGGCCGGCAAGTTGCTGGACAACATGCTGCGTGCCATGCAACTTGACCGCGCCACGGTGTATATCGCCAACATCGTCAAGTGCCGTCCGCCCGGCAATCGCAATCCCGGCCCGGAGGAAGCGGCGGCCTGCCTGCCCTACCTGCATCGCCAGATCGCAATGATCAAGCCCCGCCTGATCGTGGCCTTGGGCGCCGTGGCGGCCCAGCGCCTGCTGGAAACCAGCCAGCCGGTGGGGCAGTTGCGCGGACGATTGCATAGAGCGGAGACCGTGCCTTGTCCGGTGCTGGTGACCTATCATCCCGCCTATCTGCTGCGGTCGCCCGGACAGAAGCGCAAGGCTTGGGACGACCTCCAGTTGGCGATGCGCGAGATGGAGGCCATGCGACAGGACCAGGGCAGCGCTTGAAGTTCGTAGCGCGCTTGCGTTCCGCCAGCCTCCCGGGCGAGGCCTGGCGCTGGGCCCTCTACGACTGGGCCAACTCGGCGTTCGCGCTGATCGTGATGACGTCCTTCGTGCCGCTGCTGCTGCGCGAACACTGGTCGGGCGACGCAGGCTCCACCGAGATTACTTTCCTGTGGGGCGCGGCGAACAGCGCCGCCGCGCTGCTGCTCGCGGTCGCCGCGCCGGTACTGGGCGCTCTCGCGGACCAGGGCGGCGGCCGCCGGCGGATGCTGATGATGTGTCTTGTCCCTGGCGCCGTCTGCACGATGCTGCTATTTCTGCCCGGCAGCGGCAACTGGTTGTGGGGCTTGTCGCTATTCGTGATGGCCTGGCTCGGCTACTCCGCGGCTAACGTGTTCTACGACGCGCTGCTGCTCGAGGTTGCGGCGCCGAAACAATACGACCTGGTGTCCGCGCTGGGTTTCTCGCTTGGCTATATCGGCAGCGCCATGCTGTTTACCTTGTGCGCGATTGCGGTGGTGGACCCGGGGCGCTTTGGCATGGCTTCGGCGGTGCAGGTCATGCAACTGAGCATGCTCGCGGTGGGCGCGTGGTGGCTGCTGTTTTCCGTTCCGCTGCTGCGCAGCGGCAAGCGTGCGGCGCAGGCCGGCCGCCGCATGCGCCTCGGTGCGGCATGGCGGCAGCTCTGGAGCACTTTGCGCGAGGCGCGGCGGCACAAGCAATTGTGGCTGTTTCTGCTGGCCTATTTCCTGTATATCGATGGCGTCCACACGATCATCAAGATGGCGGTGGACTTCGGCGCCGCGATCAACCTGCCGCCCTCCGATCTGGTGCTGGCCATTCTGGTGACCAACTACCTGGGCTTTCCGGCCACGTTGGCTTTCGGTTTGGCCGGCCGGCGTTTCGGGCCGCGGCGCTGCATCTACGTGGCGCTGGCGATCTATTGCCTGGTTACCTTTTTCGCCAGCATGGCCAGCCAGGCTTGGCATTTCTACTTGCTGGCGGCAATGATCGGTCTCGCCCAAGGGGGCGTGCAAAGTTTGAGCCGCTCATTGTTCGCGCGCCTGGCGCCGCCGGAAAAGGCAGCCGAGATGTTTGGTTTCTACAACATGTTCGGCCGCTTTGCGGCGATCCTGGGCCCGGTACTGACCGGCTACGCCGCGCTGTTCTTGGACAGTCAGCGACTCGGCATATTGGCGCTGTTGGCGCTGCTGGTGGCGGGCTTCGCCGTGCTCACTCGCGTGCAGGGGGTGCGCTAACGGCGCCGCGGACGCGCTGGCCGAACGTCGAAATTGCGGCAAAAGGACGGCAATTTCGGCTGGCCGTTCGGGTACGGCAGGCTTAGAGTTACTATGTTTGGCCAGCTTGACCTGCAGGGGAGGCTCGCATGAAGAAAGGAGTGATCGCAGTTGCGGTTATTGTCCTGGTTGGCGCCGGCGTGGCGCTGCCGGCCGGTTATTTCGGCCAAGTCGCCGAGAACACGATCAGGAGCCGAATGGCCAACATGCCTTACGGTTACGCGATGGAGGTGGTGGACTATCAGCGCGGCTGGTTTTCCTCAACAGCGCGGCTCGAATGGCAGCCGCTGGGACATCTGTCGCTGCCGTTCAATGCGGAGCGGGATGTGCCCACCGCAGGGGATGCAGCCGACTCTTCGGGATTGCTTATGGCATACGTTTCCGGGCCATTGAACGTTGATATCGAAATCGCCCATGGCCCCGTGTTCTTCGCCGTGACACCGGGCGTGGGGCTTTTCAGTGCCCACGGCCGCGTGTTCGGCCCGGGCGCGGGTAGTGGGGAGGACGCGGAATCGCCCCCGGGATCCGGCAATCACCTGGATATTTTCCTGAGTTCGTTTTCCGGTCGCACAGTGCATAATCGAGTCGAATTCAATCAACTCAACTGGACTCTAGGCCCTGTGATGATGCACTTGGCTGACGGAAGGGGGGAGGGTGAGTGGAGCGGACCCGGCAAGTTTCAGTTGGAACGCGCGTCCTTGCGCAACATGGAGCTGCGCAGCGGATTCGGCCCCGCAGTGGTTCGTGTGTCCCTGAGCGAACTGGAAGCCAGCGCCGAGTATCCGCAAGGCTTGCAAAGCGGGGCGGTTCTGGCCGCGTCCGAGGGCAACCTCTCCATGGGCGAATTCCGCTTGGTGGGTGCCGATGGCAAAACGCTGGTGGAAATGACAGGGTTGAATTCACAGAACAGCGTATCGCAGGGTGACGATGGCCTTTATTTCGACTCTGGCCAGGCGGGGATGGACTCCCTGGAAATGATGGGGCGCGCATTCGGGCCGGTGGAAGTGACCTATCGCAGCGGTGGGTACGGCGAGGCGGCGGTGGCCAAGCTGCTCGACGCCATGGGCCCTGAAATCTTCGCCGGGCCTGCGGACGCGCCTCCGCTGGTGGCGCTGCCTCCGCCGCCGGCGCAGCCTCAACCGGGGCTCAGCCCGCCTGCCATGGGTGTTCTTCCACTGCTGTCCGCCGATATGCGCGAAGCGCTGAGCGCCTTCCTGGCCGATGGCCCCTACGCCGAAATCGCAGCTACTCTGACCTATGCGGACGAGCCCGCCGTCAAGCTGGACATGCGCCAGGCCATCGAACCGGATCGCGTTCCCGCCGGCATGGACCGGGCAAGCCTGCCGGCGATACTCGCCTCGCTGGACTACACGCTGGACATCGAGATTACCAGGAAGGCGGCGGAAGAAGTGCTTGGTCAGTTCATGCTGCAGATGGGCGCGGCGCAAGGACTTCTGACGCAAGGCGAAACGGGGTATGGCTTGAGTATGGCGTTCCGAAACGGTCAGCTTGAAATGAACGGGCGCGCGATACCCCTGCCCTTGCCCCCGCAATCGGGACCGCCGCCGCCCTTCGAAGGCGCTCCACAATCGCCGTTCGAGAATACGCCGCCATCGCCGTTCGAGCAGGAAACGCTTCCGTCGCCGGACTGAACTCCCCGCGCTAGTGCTGCTCCAGCAGGCTGCCGTGGCCGAATATGCGGTCCTGGATGCCGCAGCGGCGCAGCGCGTCCCAGTAGGTTACCGCGTTGATGGCCAGTACCGGCTTGCCCAGCCAGCGTTCGGCGTCTGCGCAAATGTCCATGGCCGGCAGGTTGGTGCCCACCTGCACGATGGCTTCGGCGTCATTGCCGTCCAGCGCGCGCAGCGCCGCGCGCATCTGAGCGCTCGTCGCGTGGGCAATCTCGATTGGTGAAGGACACTTGAGGCCGATCAGCCGCAGCACGTCGAAGCCCGCCTCGACAAAGTAGTTGCGCACCTGCTCGTCGCCGCGCGGCATGTGCGGCGTGAGCACGGCGATCTTCTCGATCCCGAAGGCTTGGAGCGCGGCGGTCGTGGCCGTGGAACCCATGGACACGCCCACGCCCGCACGCTGGGCAAGGCTGTCCTGGAGTTGCGCCGCCTGCTCCACGCCGCCCCAGAACGCCTCCAGGGCCACGCCCATGATTACGTGGTCCACCTGCGCCGAGACCACGCGGCCGATGGCGTCGCCCATGCCGTCGCGCATTGCCTGCACGTGCTCGAGAAAGTCTTTCTCGGTGGTGATCTTGCGCTGGCGGATACTGACCCGGCCAGTGTGGTTGGTCACGCCGGGCGGGCGCAGCAACTCGCATTCGGGCTGCACCGTGGTGTTGGTGGACGGCACTGCGATGCCGATGCGCAAGCGATGGCCGTGGTAGTCGGTCATAGGGAGCTCCAGGGGCGGGTAAGCGTGCGGAGATTGCCTGCGGGGATTGTAATTCCCGCCGAAATCGTCGACTATCGGCCCTATGCCCAATGCAAATCATTCCCAGGGCGGGGTGTATCGGGTGCTTGGACTCATCCCGCTGCGCCTGGAGGAAGGGGTGCGCAACCGCCACGTGAACGCGCTCTACTTCGGCGCTTTCTTCTCCATCGGCCTGCTCACCTTCATCAACGTGCAGCAGGGTTACTTGTTCACCAACCTCGGCATTCCCGAGAGCGAATGGGGTGGACTGGCCGGAAATCTCGTTCTGCTCAACGAAATCGTTGTGCTGGCGACCGTCTACTTGCTGGGGACGCTCTCCGACCGGGTCGGCCGACGGGTGGTTTACGCGCTGGGCTTCAGCATGGTGGGCATCTGTTACGTGCTTTATCCGCTGTCCACCAGCGCCGAGCACCTGTTTCTGTCACGCCCGCTGTTCGCTTGCGGCGCCGCTTGCATATCCGCCATGCTGGCCTCGGTCATCAACGATTACCCCGACGAGAAGTCGCGCAGCAGATTTCAGGCGGTGGCCTTCATACTGAACGGGATCGGCATCAGCGTGGTCAATGGACTGGCCGGCCGGCTCATCGACGGCTACAAGGGCCTCGGGCTGGATTCGATCATGGTCGGGCGCTTCACCTTCTGGACCGCGGCGGCGGTCTGCCTGGTGGTGGCTGTGGTGTTGGCCATTTTTCTCAAGCCGGGGGCGCCCGCCCAAGTCACCAAGCGGGAGGGCGTGTTCGAAACCGCCGGCGTTGCGTTCCGCGCAGCGCGCAATCCCAGGGTGGCCCTCGCCTATATCGGCGCATTGGTTTCGCGTGGCGACCTGGCGGTGGTGAGCGTGTTCTACGCTCTTTGGCTGCGTCAGGTCGGCATGGAGCAGGGACTTTCCAGCGAGGAAGCGCAGGGTCGCGCAATCCTGTTCTATATCGTGGCCCAGGCATTTGCGGTGCCCTGGGCGGCCATCATGGCGCCCATACTTGACCGGATCGACCGCGTGGCGGGCATAGCGATCGCCATGTTTCTGGCCGCCTGCGGCTATCTTTCGCTACCGTTCTTCCCCGATCCCATCAGCAACTGGATGTTTCTGGGCGCAGCGCTGATCGGCATGGGCGAGATGTGCGCGCAGCTTTCGGCCATCGCGCTGATAGGCAAGGAAGCGCCGACGCGCGGCCGGGGCGCGGTGATCGGTTTGTTCAGCTTTTTCGGGGCCGTAGGGATCATGGGCTCCGGGTTCTTCGGCGGCTGGCTGTTCGACAACTGGGCGCGTTACGGTCCGTTCGTGATGGTCGGCATAGGCAACGTGATAGTGTTCACGCTGGCCTTGCTGCTATTGCGCCGCGAAGCTGCCCGCCGCAAGGCGGAAGCTGCGGCTCAAGCAAGTTAAGCGCACATTTCAGGGGGAGTGAAAATGCACAAGAATCGTCGTGAAATCATCCGCAGCTTTGGTGCTGTGGGGGCCTTGGGCGCAGCCGCTCTGGCGTTTGGCCAGGCGCCGCGTAAGGCTGCCGCCGACGGCCATGATCACAGCGCCGCCACCGACTACCTGAGCGGGCCATACGTGGATCTTCGCACGCCGGACGGCAACGTCACTGCCTATGCGAGGCTTACCTGTGATCTGGACGAGAGCAAGCAGCGCTACGGCTGGTTCAAGGGCTACGTGATGGGCGTGCGCCCGGGCGAAAAGATCCGTGACCTGTTCGGTTTTGCGGGGTTCGGGGCGTCGCGCCTGGAAACCCAGCCGGACGGCGGCATTGCCAGAGTGTTGCGCGAGGTGGGCTACTACACCGACCTGCGCAGCGGCGAGGTGCTCGAAGAGTGGCACAACCCCTATATCGACGAGACCGTCCGAACCGTTCCGATAGCCAACGATCCCTTCAACACGGTCTTGCGCGACCACTTTCCGCCACCGCCACAGTACGGCGGGCTGAACGAGGACGATGTGCGCCCGCTGCGACCGTTCATCCTGCCCTGGCAGCAGCGTGGCGAGCGCCTGGAGCTTGAGCGTCACATTCACCTCTACTACACGAGCGCGCTGGACCCCGAGGTTTGGGTGCGCGAGTCTTCCGGCGAGAAGGTACGCGTGTCGGAGTTCTTTGCTTATCACTTGAAGGGCGCTGACATGCAGAATCCGGACATCACCACGCTCAGCTACCATGGCGTGTGGAACCGCACCACGCCCTGGCTGCCGTGGATGCTGATGGGGCAGGCTGAGGGGCATTGCCAATACGCTTGTTACATGGGCGCGGGCGACGACCTTGAGCAAATTCATTCTCGGGAGCTCCTGGATTACACGGAGAAGCACTATCCGAAGTATTTCAGCGCGCCGGAAACCTATCATCCCGACACGCCCAGCCTCTCCAGCCTGGAGCTTTATGCCCAGGAGCAGACGCCGGCGCCTGCGAAGCAGGAAAACTGAGCGAAGTCGCAGTCCTGGTGCGCGCGGCTGTCCGGCCATTGCCGGGTATGGACGTTGCGGGCAGGGTCCGGCATGTGAGCGGCCGAGGTCGAAGGTGCGTGTGGCTAAGGGTGGCGATATGCTGGTATCCTTGCTCGCCACGCGCTTGCCGCGCCCGTGCGCTTGCTCTTGAAGGGGCTTGGCGCCGCGCACCGGGGAGTTCGGAAACACTACAAGAGGGGAAAACCTATGCCATCGCATCGTAGAGATTTCATCAAGGGCTTTGGAGCAGTGGGCGCTTTCGGAGCCGCTGCCTTGAGCTTGGGCGCCTGCGGAGACGCCAACGTGGCAAGCGGCAATGGCAACGGCGGTAACGGCGCCGCGGCCGGACCGAAGGATTTTCTCAGCGGTCCGTATGTCGATCTGAGCACCGGGGAAGGCAACAAGATCGCCTATGCGCGCACCCAGGGAAATCTTGACGAAAGCGAGCAGAAAACCGGCTGGTTCAAGGGCTACGTGATGGGTGTGCGCCCCGGCGAGAAGATTCGCGACCTGTTCGGCTTTGCCGGCTGGGGCGTGTCGCGCCTGCAACAGAACCCGGACGGCTCGATTGCCAAGATACTGCGCGAGGTGGGCTACTACACCGATTTGCGCAGCGGCGAAGTGCTCGAAGAATGGCAGAATCCTTACACCAACGAAACCGTGTCCGTGGTGCCGATTGCCAACGATCCTTTCAACTACGTGATAAGCGATTACTTTCCGGAGCCGCCCCAGTTCGGGGGACTCAACGAAGAGAAGCCGCCGCAGATTCCTTTCGTGCTGCCATGGACGCAGCGCGGCGATCGGATCGACATGGAAATTCACATTCACCTTTACTATCCGAACGCCCTCGACCCTGCCAAGTGGGTGCGCGAGTCGTCCGGTGCTATGGTCCGGGTGTCCGAGTTCTTCGCCTTTCACGTGGACGGTCCGCAACTGCAGAACGCCGATCTGACGACCTTGCCCTACCATGGCGTCTGGAATCGCACTACGCCCTGGCTGCCGTGGATGCTGATGGGGCAGGCGCCCGGCTTCTGCCAGTATGCGGCCTTCATGGGCGCGGGAGAGGACCTCGAACAGGTACACGACCGCGCGCTGCTGGACTACGCCGAGAAGCACCACGCCAAGTACTTCACGGCTCCGGAAACCTACGATCCGGAAACGCCCAGCCTGTCCAGCCTGGAACTGTACGCAATCGAGCGTACGCCGGCGCCGCCGAAACAAGAGACCTAGCCCGCACTGCGGCGGGACCCCGCTTCGGCTAGCGTTTACCGGACACGCTTGCGGCCGATGCCGGCCGGCCGCAAGTAGCGTACTGCGCCGGCACAGGGGCGAATCGTAAATGGCACGCGGAATCAATGTTGCCCAGACCGGCGATCTGAAGCCGGATAGTTCCGGCGTCCGGCTGCTGGGCCTGTGGTTCATGCCTGGCCTGACGCGCGCCAACAGTTGGTCGTTTATTGCGCTTTCGTTCACGACCGTCGGTTTGCTCACCGCGATAACCGGCGTGCAGACGAATGTGCTCAGCGAAAACTTCGGCATCGCGGCCAAAGACCAAGGGCAGTGGATCAGCGCCCTGGTGCTGTGGACGGAATTCGTCCTGCTGGCCGTGTTTGCCGTGGTGGGCGTAGCCGCCGACCGTATCGGTCGCCGCCAGCTCTACGCGGTGGGGCTTGTGCTTATGGGCCTGAGTTACGTGCTGCACGCCTACGCCGCCGAAATCTGGCAATTGCTCGGCGCCCGTGTGATCTACGCCATCGGCATCGGCGCGGCCACGGGAATGCTCGGCACCATCCAGGCCGACTATCCGCAGGAAGTCTCGCGCGGCCGCGTGGTGGCGATTACCGGCGCACTGATCGGCGTAGGCGTAGTGCTCATCAAGTTGATGTTCGGCGATGGCGCCCGGGTGCTGGTGGAGTTCCTGGGTCTGCCGGAAGGCGCGGTGCTGGCCACCGGACTGTTCCTGATCGCGGGGATCGCATTTCTCTCCGCCATCGTGGCGGGCGTGGGCCTGCAGCCGGGCACGCCGACCAAGCGCGAGGAACGCCCGCCGGTGCGGGAATTGCTTACGGCCGGCGTACGCGAAGCGGTCAAGAACCCGCGCATCGCCGTGGCCTATGCCGGAGCTTTCGTGGCCCGCAGCGACCTGGTCATCCTGGGCAGTTTTCTTACGCTTTGGGGCCGCTTCGCCGTCGAGGCGGCAGGTTTGACCGGTTCCGAGGCCCAAGCGGTGAGCGTACGTCCGTTTGCCGTCGCCCAATCGGCCGGCCTGGTCTGGATCGTGCTGCTGGGCTTCATGCTGGAGAAGCGCGACCGACTGGTGGCTCTGGCCGTGAGCTTTGGCGTGGCTACCATCGGCTACCTCGGAATGTGGTTTGTGGACGACCTGCTCGCGCCGCGTTCCATTCCGCTGCTGTGCATGCTGGGCGCCGGTCAGATCAGCGCTTTCTGGGGCGCCACCACGCTGATAGGTCGCGAAGCGCCCAAGGCTTCGCGGGGCACGGTGGTGGGCGCCTTCAATCTGAGTGGCGCGCTGGGCATCCTCGTGTTCGTGGCCTTGGGAGGGCTGGTCTACGACCGGTTCGGCCCCTCCGCACCCTTCGTCATGGTGGGCTGCGCCAACCTGTTGGTGTTGCTTTTGTCGGGATCACTGGCGATCAGGGAGTCGCGCCAGGCTGCCGCCGCCAGCGCGGCCTAGCGCCTGCAAGCGGCGACTGATTTCACGCCAAACCGGACATGAAATCGCACAAGGCGACCGCGCAATCCGCGCGTGGAGGGCCGCGGGTTGAATGACTCTACCGAGCGCGCCAGTTGGCGCGCATTGTTGAACCCGTACTTTCTGCAGGTTTTCGGAATCTGCCTTTTCGGCTGGACGCTGGCCAACATGGACCAGGCCTTCTTCGGCTACGCCATTCCCCCGATCAAGGCGGCGTTCGCGATCGGCGACCAGGAAATAGGCTACATCCTGTCGGCGTCTTTCCTGGCCGCGGCGTTCTTCATCGTGGTGGCGGGCCTGCTCACTGACCGTTACGGCCGGCGCGCGATGTTTTCGGTGTTCCTTGCGCTTTCGGCGCTGATGGTGGGACTGTTTTCATTGGCCGAATCGCTGGCCATGCTGATTTTTTTGCGCCTGGTGGGTTGGTGCTTGTGCTCCGGCATGGTGCCTATCGTGAATTCCTACGTCGTGGAGACCTCGCCGGCGCGCTTTCGCGGCTTCAATGCCGGCGTGTTGCAGATCGGCTATCCCCTGGGCTGGTTCATCGGCGGACTGCTGGCCGTGGAATTGATGGGAAATCCGGCCATCGGCAGCGCCGTGGGCGGGTTCCTGGAGTCGCTGGGCCTGATGTCCGCCGAGGCGGTGCAGGGCGAGACCGGAAGCTGGCGCCTGCTGTTCATGGTGGCGTTTCTCGTCATACCCGTGGCCGTGGTGCTGTATTGGTTCCTGCCCGAAAGTCGGCGTTTCCTGGAGGAGAAAAAGGCGCGGGAGGCGGCTCGCGATGAGGGTATGAGCGCGCGCGAACGTATCGCGCTGCTGTTGAGCCGCACCTACCGGCGCCGCGTGGTGCTCGGATGGATCGCTTCGCTCACGTTCGGTGGCGCCTACGCCGGCACCGCTTTCTTCTTTCCCACTTTTTTCCACGAAGTGCGCGGCCATGCACTGGAGGATGCGAATCGCATCGTGGGCATTTCCTACGGCATAGGCGCTCTGGGCTACCTCGCTTCTTCGCTGGTTGGCGAGTTCCTGACCACGCGGCGCAATACGGTCGCGCTATGGGTGTTCATGGCCATTCCCATCGCCGCAGCGGTATTCTGGCTCGACCTCGGGCTGGGTGCGGACATCGCGCTGATGGCAGCCATGACTTTTTTCTTCTATGGCACGATCGCCGTGCTGCAGACCTACCTTGCCGAGGTGTTTCCCACGCGCGTACGCGCCACCGCGGTGGCCTTCGTGGCGGGCATTGGAATCAACCTGGGATTTGCCTTGTATCCGCTGGTGGTGGGCGCTCTGATCGGTCGTATCGGCTGGCAATGGGCATTCACGGTTACGGTTGTGCCGAGTTTGTTGCTGACCGGGTTTTCCACGCTCATGCAGGTGAATGTCCGCTCCGGCGAACGCCTTGAGGACATCGCGGAATAACTCGCCGCCGCCGGCCTGACGCTGCAAGGGTCCGTTAGCGCTGTGCGACGCTACCCTGTTGAATCTGTCGCGACGCCGCTTGCCGAAAGCGGCGTCGCGCGCTCTCTCGTAGCTGCCATTGTGATCTTGTCGGCGTTGTTTGCCGGTTGCGGGAGGGGCGATCTCGACACTCGCGCCTATATCAGTATCGTGGGATCATCGACCGTGTATCCGTTCGCCACGTTGGTGGCCGAGCGCTTCGGCCTGGCCACCGGGTACCGAACCCCGCGCGTGGAGTCCACGGGATCCGGCGGCGGCATGAAGAAATTCTGCGCCGGGCTGGGCCTCAGCCACCCGGATATGACAACCAGTTCGCGGCCCATCAAGGCAACCGAACGCCGCCAGTGCGCCGAGCGAGGCGTTACCGAAATCCTGGAAATCAAGATGGGCTATGACGGCATAGTGCTGGCGATGGACCTCACGACCCAGCCCATGCGCCTTCGCAGCGAGCACATCTTCCTGGCCCTGGCCGCGCGTGTGCCGCAGTCTTCCGGCGCTGCGGGACTTGCGCCCAATCCCTACCGGCACTGGAGCGATATCGATGCGCGCCTGCCCTCGCGGCGCATCGAAGTTCTGGGTCCGCCGCCCACATCCGGCACCCGCGATTCTTTCGTGGAACTGGCCATGGAAAGAGGTTGCCGGCGTTTCCCGGCGCTCCGGGCGCTTGAGGGTCAAGATCGGGCCGAATTTCGGCGCGTCTGCCACACGCTCAGGGAGGACGGGCACTTCATCGAGGCCGGCGAGGCCGACAACCTGATCGTGCAGAGGCTGCGGGCGCACCCCGGCAGCGTCGGCATATTGGGCTTCAGTTTTCTGGACCAGAACGTCGATTGGCTGGCTGCCGCCTCGATCGATGGGGCGGCGGCGAATATCGAGAACATCGCGGGCGGCGCTTATCCGATTTCGCGGCCGCTATACCTCTACGTGAAGCAGGCCAACCTGGGCCGCGTGCCCGGCATTCGCGAGTTCCTGGCGGAGCTCGCCAGCGAGCGCGCAATGGGAGCGGAAGGCTACCTGGCGTCCCGCGGTCTGGTGCCGCTCACGCGCGAAGAACATGCCCGGGTGCGCTCGGCGGTGCGGGCCATCGCGGCGCCCCAGACCGCCCAGCTCTAGCTGCTTGCCCATGTCTTCGACGCTGGGCGAGAAAACCGTCGAGGTAACACTGCTGTTGCGCGGGGAGCGGCGGGTCTTCCGCATGAACCCGGCACGGGGCATCGACCTACTCAGCGCGGCGATCGAGGCGGGACACGCGCCGCCGCACGCCTGCCGCAGCGCGATCTGCGCGACCTGCCGCGCGCGTCTGCTGGAGGGCGAGGTGCGAATGCGCCAGGATAGTGCGCTGCTCGGCGAAGAGCTCGAAGCCGGTTTCGTCCTGACCTGCCAGTCGCTGCCCCTAAGCGATCGCGTGGTGCTTGATTACGAGTTGGCCGCGCCTTAGATGCGATCGGTTTCGGTTGTTACCGAAGCGCCACAAGTGTTACGATTTGCGAGATATGCCCCCTGTTGTCGGGAGGCGCTCCCAGGAGGACTAACGGATGAAGAAACGCAGCATTGCGGTCGGCATTCTGGCGACCTTGCTTATTGCGCCGGTGGCTCCGGCCCAAGAGGAAATGGCGCTGGAGGAAATCATCGTGACGGCGCAGCGGCGCGAGCAGAGCTTGCAGGAAGTGCCGGTGGCGGTCACCGCCTTCACGGGCGAAGCGCTGGAGGTCGCCAACATCACCGAAGCGGCCCAGTACCTGAACCTCACGCCTAACGTCAGTTACACCGAGGATGGACAGGTAGGATCGCGCGGCATCAGCATTGCCATGCGCGGCGTGAGCAACATCAACACCGACGAGAGTTCCTTCATCCAGTCCATCGGCGTTTACCTCGACGAATTCAGCGTGGCCTCGGTGGGGCAGGGCACGGTCAATCCGCAGCTTCAGGACCTCGAACGCATCGAAGTGCTGCGCGGGCCGCAGGGCACCTACTTCGGGCGCAACGCGGTGGGTGGCGCGCTCAACCTGACTACCCGCAAGCCGCAGCCGGAATACGAAGGCAGCGTTTCCCTGGGCGCCCGCACGTTTGAGGGCGCCAGCGAGCAATACGATTTCAGCGGCATGATCAACCTGCCGGTGTCGGACACCTTCATGCTGCGCGGAGTGCTCTACTACGAGGACTCCGGCGGCCTGGTCGAGAACATCGTGCCCGGCGGCGGCAACTCCGGCCACGAATACACGATGGCCCGGGTCTCCGCGCGCTGGCTGCTGGACGAGGTCACCACCGTGGATCTGATGGTCATGCTCAGCGACGAGCAGCAGGGCCACGACGAAAACGTGCCCTCCGGCGTTTGGGATACCGACTCGGTGGCCACCTTCCTGTTCCGTGGAGCCGGCGGCTTGCAGGCGCCGGTTGACCCGGGCACCGGTTTCTGGCCTGAGAACCGCAACAAGACCGCCCGTTCGGCGATCGGCGAGAAGAACGACAACACCACCAACATCGCCATACTCAAGGTCAGCCGCGACCTGTCCGACACCGCCAGGCTGAACTGGATTACCGGCTGGATCGACACGGATACCGACCGCGTGTTCGACAACGATCTGGTTCCCGAGAACGTCGTATTCCGCGAGCAGACCCGCGAAGGCACGTCTTTCAGCACCGAGTTGCGGCTGGACATAAGCTCTGATTCCTACGACTGGACCGTGGGCGCCATGTATGCCCGCGACGAGAAGGACATCGTGAGCAACGTGCAGTTGGGAACCACTACCGTCGTAAATGGCGTGGATCACGCGGAAATTGGCGCGCTGCCGCCCACGTTCCTCAACGACGTGTTCGGCCGGCCGTTCTGCCTGGCCTGCTCGACGGACGGCTTCGAGTTGACCAGCATCGCAGTGTTTACGGACGTCACCTGGCACCTCAGCGATCGGCTGGATTTCACGCTGGGTGGGCGCTATACCTCCGATGACGTAACCAACACCTACTATCCCTTGAACCCCGCCGGCGGCGACCGCTGGCCCAACGACCTGGTGCCCACCGCGGAGATCGGCAACGAGGACACCTTCAGCGATCTTTCGCCCCGGGTGGCGCTCTCCTACGATCTGACGGACGAGGCTTCGGTGTATGCCACGGTGTCGCGGGGCTACAAGGCCGGCGGCTTCTCACTGGGCAGGAACGGCGCCGATAATTCGGCCGTCAACGAGACCTTCGAGCCCGAAGTGCTGACCAACTACGAAGTGGGCGTGAAGTCGGAACTGTTCGACGGGCGGGCGCGGTTCAACGCTGCGGCCTTCCTGCTGGACTGGCAGGACCTGCAGCTTGAAACCTTCTTCTTCCTGGTCCCGGGCGACGCTACGTCCAACGTGGAGCTGACCATCAACGTCGGCGAAGCGCAGGCCACGGGATTGGAGGCCGAGCTCGCGGTGCTGGCAACCGAGAACCTCACGGTTACTGCCGGCATCGGCGTGATCGATACCGAGATCTTGAGCGACGATGTCGCGCGCCTGAGCGGCAACCTGTTCGTGAACCTCAAGGGCGAGCCGCTGCCGCGGGCGCCGGAGCTGACCTGGAGCATGGCGGCGGACTACCGTTTCACGCTCGGTTCATGGGATGGCTGGTCGCGGCTGGAGTGGATTTACAAGGATTCGCAGTTCTCAACGATCGAGGACGTGACCTACAGGCAGACCAGCGGGGCCTTGATCTACAGCGATCCGCTCACGCAGCAGGACTGGATCGCCCAGGTGCCCAGCCGCACCGACGGTTTTCCGTTCCGCACGCCGGAGGTTGATATTTTCAACCTGCGTGCAGGTTTGCGTCTGACCGATAGCTGGGAAGTCGTGGCCTACGTGGAGAACCTTACCGACGAGGCCTACTTTACCGGCACCGGCGAGAACTTCGGTTTCAGCGGCTTCCGGCTGCGTCCGCATCCGCGCATCTGGGGCGCCAAGGTCAACTACAGCTTCGGCGGGTAGAGCGGCCGCTTTCCGCATGAGGAGCCGCGGCGGGGCGATTGCGGCGCTGGTCTGCCTGGCCGCGCCGGCAGCGCTCGCGCCGCCGTTTGCCGGCGCCCAGACACGGGACGTGAATTTCGCGGTGGTGGGCAAGCACGCCGGCTATGAACAGGTTGGCGAGCGCGCTCCCGAGCGGCTCTATTACTCGTTCTTTTCCGAGATATTTCTGGCCGACGATACGCCGCTGGAGGACGCGACGCTGGTTCGGCCTGATGGCCGTGAGATGGCGTTCAGCGATCAGCGCCAGGCGATGGGCCCGACGCAGGACCAGATTCTGCTGCTGCGCGGCGAGCGGACCTACGCCAGCGAAGCGGACTTGGACGCGGCCTGGCCCGACGGCGAATACGTCTTCCGTTACCGCTCGCCGGGCGCCGCCGAGTCCGTTGCGATTCCTGTCCAGCTCGGCGTCGGGGAATTCCCGTCCGGCCCGACGGTATGGCTGGAACAGGACGGGAGCGAGGTGGCCCACGACAGTGTCGATCCCATGCAGGACCTGGTGGTTCGCTACACGCCGTTCGCATCCGGCCGCGCCGATCCCCGCGAGATATGCGACGACATGATTTTCGTGATCCTGCGCGATCAGGACAATTTCAAGGTTGATCATAGCGGCCGGCCGTTCCAGGGCCAGCGCTTCATGCTGTATTCCGATACGCAGCGCGTGATTCCGGCTGCGGCGCTGGCGCCCGCCAGCCGCTACAAGCTCAGCGTGGAGCATGCCATTCTGCAGGAAACGGCCCGCGCCGCGGGCGTGCCGGTGATGTCCACCCGCGCGGTCACCACGGCGCTGGAGTTCCACACGCTCCCACCGCTGCCGCAAATCATGAACTGACCGCGCGCCTGACCCGCGCGAACGTATGCGTCGATTGTCCGCCGGTTCTCTCCCAAGTATGGCAGCAGGCCGCGCGGCCTTCCGTCAGCTTGCGGGCTTGCCGTGATGCAGGCGGCAAGGCGCCGGTGGTGGATCGTGGCGGTTGCCGCGCTGGGCTTGTCCACCAGCCCCGGGCAGTTCGCTTTCGGCGCGTTCAGTTTGTTCATCGAGCCCTTGGAGCGGGAGTTCGGCTGGACGCGCGGCGACATGAGTCTGGCGCTTACCTTGTTCACCTTGTGCCTTGCGCTTACGCTGCCGTTCATCGGCCGCCTCGTGGATGCTTTCGGTTCGCGGCGGGTGCTGGCGCCTTCGATGCTGATTCTGGGGCTGGGGCTCTGCCTGCTCGGCTGGCGCCTGGACGCGCTGTGGATGCTGATACTCGTTTACGTATTGCTTGGCATTCTGGGCGCAGGCGCCAACAGCCCTGCCTACATGCGCACGGTTTCGGCCTGGTTCGATCGCCGCCGTGGGCTGGCCATCGGTGCGGCAATGGCGGGCGCCGGGCTCGGCTATGCCTATGTTCCTCCCATGGTGCGCTATATCAACGATGCGCACGGTTGGCGCTACAGCTTTCTCGCCCTGGGCGCGATCATCATTTTCGTGGCCATGCCGCTGGTCACGGTGTTCCTCAAGTCTCCCGGGAGCCAACCGTTGCGGTCCGGGCAAGCGGTGCCGGACACCCCTGAAGCGGCAGTCCGGGCTGGCGACGACTGGCGGCAGGCGCTGGGACGAGGCGTGTTCTGGGTGCTGGTGGCGGTGTTCGCCCTGCTGTCGTTCAGCCTCTACGGAATGCTTGCGCACTTCAAACCCATGCTCAGCGAGTTCGGCCTGCCAGGCGAGCGGGCGGGCTGGATAGTCGGGATGGTGGGAGTGGCCGTAATGGTTTCGCGCGTCGTGATCGGTTTTCTCATAGACCGGATATTCGCTCCGCGGGTGGCCGTGGTTGTTTTTACGCTTTCCGCCCTTGGAATGTTCGCACTTGCCTCGGGCAATGCGGCCGGCTTCGCTATCCCGGCTGCTCTGCTTCTGGGAGTGAGCATGGGCGCGGAGATCGACCAGCTTGCCTACCTGGCCGGGCGCTACTTCGGGCTCAGTTCCTTTGCCGCGATCTACGGGCTGCTGTTCAGCGCCTTTCTGGTGGGCACTGCTTTGGGGCCCTGGGCCTATGGAGCGGTTTACGATTCGAACGGTTCCTACCGGCTGATGCTGGGCGTGGGTGGCGCTTGCTGCGCCCTGGCTGCGATCCTTGCCGCTTTTCTGCCTCGCTGGAAGCAAACGCCGGCAGCGGCGTCGTGAGAAGCTGGCTGGACCGGCTGGCCGCATCGGGCGAACTGTCGGCCGTCTCGCGCGAGGTGGATCCGCGCTTCGAGTTGGCCGCGGTGACCCAGCGCGCGCAACAGGCGGGCAATCGTCCGCTGATGTTCGAGAACGTACGCGGCACTGCGATGCGGGTAGCCACCAATTTGTTCGCCGACCCTGCGCGGCTGCGGGAGGTTGTGGGCGGCACGGAAGAACCGTTCGCTGCGGCGTATGCGAAGGTGCTGGATGCCGCGGAAGCGCGCGTGGAGCCTCCGCAGAAAGAAACGTGTGCCCCGCAGGATATGCAGGAAGGAACGCTTGCCGACCTGCCGCTGATTACCTACCACGAACGCGACGCCGGCCCTTACTTCACGGCGGCCATTGCGCTGGTGCTCGACCCGGACAACGGCGTCCCGAACCTGTCCTTTCACCGCGCCATGTATGTGAGCCCCGGCGAACTCAGGCTGCGCCTGGGCACGAGTCACGACATGGCGGACTATCAGCGCCGCGCCGAGGCGGCGGGTCAAGAACTGCCTGTCGCCTTGCTCATCGGCGTGCCGGCGCCGGTGTTCTTTGCCGCCGGCACGCACTTGCCGCCCGGTGTAAACGAGTACGCGCTGGCTGCCGAGCTTGCTGGCCGGCCGGTGGAAGTCTATCCCGGCCAATGCGCGGCGCTACCCATTCCGGCTGCCGCCGAAGTTGTCATCGAGGGCCGCATCCTTGCCGGCGAAAGGCGCCCGGAAGGCCCGTTCGGTGAAGTGTTGGGTTATTACGTACCCGAGGGGCCGAATCACGTGATGGCGGTGGACACCGTGAGCTATCGGCGCGAGGCGATTTTCCACAGCCTGTTATGCGGTTCGCGCGAGGACCTGGCATTGCTCGAAGCGGTTAACGCGGCGCGCGTATACCGCGATCTGAGCCGCCGGCTGTCCGGCATCGTGGATGTGTCCTGCGCGCCGGCTTTCATGAACACCACGGTGCAGATTCGCCCGCAATATGCCGGCCATGCCCGCGATGTGATGGATGTGGTGTTCGACAGCCATGCCGACTACAACCAGCTCTGCTGCGTGGTGGAGGAAGACGTGAACCTGCATGACATGAACGCCGTGATGCACGCTTTCATCACTCGCGGCCGTGTCGATTCCCGCGCCCACGTCATCAGCGGCCGCGCCGGTTTCTACCGCGATACGCAGGACGATTTCGCCGGCCGGCTGGGGCTGGACGCGACCCGGCCTTTCGGCCGGGAAGCGGATTTCGTGACCAAGCGCGTACCGGGCTTGAGCGGCACGCGGCTTGAAGACTATCTGACCCGCGGCAGCAGGAGATAGGGCCAGGGGCTGGGCATTTCGCTGACCGGCACTTCGATCAGGCCCGGCGCATCGGCCTTGAGTGCCTCGCGCAGCGCCCCGCGCAGCTCTTCGGGCGATCGAACCCGCCAGGCGCCCAACCCGAATGACTCGGCCATGGCCTTGAAGTCGGGGTTGGTCAGCTCGGAGGCGAACACCCGCCCCGCGTAGCGTTGCGTCTGGTCGCGGCGCACGTTACCGAAGGCGTCGTTGCTGAACACGATCACCACCACGTTGAGCCCGTGGCGCGCGGCGGTGGCCATTTCCGCGCCCGCGTAGAGGAAACCCCCGTCGCCGGCAAAAGCGACCACCTTGCGGTCGCGGTGCGCAGCCTGCACGCCCAATGCGGTCGGATAGCCGTAACCCAGGTTGCCCTGGTAGTTGCTGCTTATATAGTGCCGAGCCCGGTACGACGGAAATGCAAACCACGAGGTGTAGGCCACCTGCGTTACTTCGTCCACCAGGAAACCGTCGTCCGGCAGCTCTTCTCGCACCACCTTGAGGAGTGCCGCCTGCGGTGCGTTGCCTTTGCTGAACTCCTTGTCGAAACGGCGTTTCAGACTCAGGAGCTCTTCCCTGCGCGACTCGCGCTTGCGGTTGGTGGTTTCGAGCGCATCGGCCAGCCCGCGCAATCCGGCGTCGATGTCGGCGTGCAAGGCCACGCTGGGGGCTCGCCCGCGCGCGAAAGCGGTTTCGTCCGCGTCCAGCCGTACCACCGGCAGCGCTTCGTCCAGTCCCCATTCCAGCTCCTGCTCGGAAAACCGAGTGCCCACGGCCAGCACCGCGTCCGCCGCGCCCCAGAGAGAATGCGCCAGCGGCAGGTTGACGCCCAGGTAATGGCGTTCGTCGATCACTCCCTTGGCGTTGAAATGCGCGGCGGCGGGCGCTTGCAGCAGTTCCGCCACGCGCAGCAGTTCCGCCGGCGCGTCCAGCGCGCCGGCGCCGGCAATGATGATGGGATTTCTGGCCTTGCCGAGCAGTCGGGCCGCGCGCTGAAGCGCGTCCGGGTCGGCCTCGCGCACCGGGTATGCACTCGCCGGTTCGAGCAGCGCTACCTCGCTTTCGCCCTCCATTACGTCGGGCGCCATTTCCAGCGCCACCGGCAGCGCTGCGCCGGTATGCAGTTGCCGGAAGGCCTCGGCCACATCGGCGGGCGCTTCGGCGCCGCTCGGTATGCGTTTCGCCCACTTGGTCAGGCGCTTTAGGATTCCGAGCTGGTCGCGGATTTCGTGCAGCATGCCCCAGCCCTGGTCGATGCGCTCGGAGGGAACCTGCCCCGCCAGGCACAGTACGCGCGAATGGGTTGCCTCCGCCGTGCATAGCGCGGAGGAAGCGTTGAGTACTCCCGGCCCGGGCACCACGCTGAACACCCCGGCGCGGCCCGTGGCAGCGGCATATCCCAAGGCCATGTAGGCGGCGCCCTGCTCGTGGCGCGAATTGATCACTTCGATGGGCCGCTCGTATTGCGCCAGGGCATCGAACACGCCGTAGGTTTGCCCTCCCGGCAATCCGAATACGGTATCCACGCCATGCGCCAGCACCGAGCGCACAAGCGCCTCGCCGCCTGTCATGCGCTCGCTCATCGCGGGAGCCTGTTCGCGCTAATCTTCATGAGCGATCAGCACTTCGAATCGGGAGCCTGTGGCGCGGCAGAGTTCTACCCTGTCGTGGGCGGCGGCGGCGTTCTCCTGCGAACGCATCGCGCGTTTGTAATCTTCCTGCGGTCCGAACTGCAGCCCGACAATCAGGTAGAGCGAGGACGCACCGCCCGCAGCGTTGCCCGTAATTCGGTTGATGACCAGCTTCTTCAGCCCCGGAATGCTGCGCAGCATCGGCGCGTGGACTTCGCGAAAGTGTTTCTCGAACGCATCAGCGTCGTTCGGGCGCGTGAATGTGACCAGGAGCTTGTGCATGTTTTCTCCATGCCTTGGGACGGATCGCGCCCGCGCAATGCCTGCGCCGGCCAGGCGCCTATCTTAAGGCTTGCCGCTGGCGGAACTCGTGTTGCGGAAAACTCCCGAGCACGCGCACCAGGTCGGCGAAATAACGCAATTCCTCGAGCGCCGAGCGCACCGGCTGGTGCGTTTCGTGCCCCTCGACTTCGGCGTAGAAGCGGGCCCGCCCGAAGTTTTCGGTGTCGATATAACTCTCCAGCTTGGTCAGATTCACGTTGTTGGTGGCAAACGCGCCCAGCGCCTTGTAGAGCGCGGCGGGCACACTGCGCAGTTGGAACCACAGTGCCGAGATATAGCGCACGGACGACTCGGGCGGTTGTTCGTTCCTTTCCCGCGCCAGGATGATGAAGCGCGTGGTGTTATGGCGTTCGTCCTGGATGTCCCTGCGCAGGCTGCCAAGCCGGTACAGTTTTCCCGCCAGCCGGGACGCAATCGCGCCCACCGTGGGGTCGCCGCGCTCGGCGACCTTCCGCGCCGCGCCAGCGGTGTCGCTGGCGGCGCGCGGCTCGAGGCCGTGCTTGCGCAGAAAACGCCGGCATTGCGCCAGCGCCTGCGGGTGGCTATAGACGGCCTTGAGCCCGTCTTCTGTGGCGCCCGGCGCCGCCAGCAGTTCGTGACGGATCGGTTGGAAGAATTCGGCCACGATGTGCAGGGCCTGATGCGGAAGCAGTTGGTGGATGTCGGCCACGCGCCCACCCAGGTTGTTTTCGATCGGGATCATCGCCAAGTCTGCGCCGCCGCTTTCGACGATTTCGAAAACGTCCTCGAAGCTTGGGCAGGCAAGCGCCTCCCGTTGCGGGTGGACGGCGCGGCAGGCAAGGTGCGACCAGGCCCCCGCGATACCTTGATAAGCGATGCTCACGCAGTGGCCTCCGCCGAAAACGGCGGCAGTATACTCCGCCGCCCGTTGCCGCGCTCATGCAGACCGGCGCTGCACCATCGTTACTTGAAGGCAGGCAGGCGGCGGGGCGCTTCGGGCAAGTCGAATTGCGCGTATATGGGCAGGCCGCCCTCGTAGGGAGGTGGCGCTTCGCCCTCTATGAGGGGTTTCAGGTAAATCCGCGCCGTATCGGTGATGCCGAATCCGTCGTCGCTAATGAAGCCACGGGGCAGTTCCTTCTCCCGATTGGCCACCTGTTCGAGCGGCGCTTCCGAAGTGGTCCATGCGTAGGGCTGGTCCTTGAGACGCTCAATCGTGACCATGACCGCGTTGGCGCCTTCAAGCGCTCGCTGCACTCCGGCCTTGCCCACGGCATAGGCATGTTCCAGATCGGTCGCCGAAGCCAGGTGCCGCGCCGAACGCTGCAGGTAGTCGCTGATGGCGTAGTGATGCTTGTAGCCCAATTTCTCGCGCACCATGGAGGCGAGCACCGGCGCCAGGCCGCCGAGTTGCGCGTGGCCGAAGGCGTCGGTGCCTCCCGCTTCGGAAAGAAAGCGCCCATCGGCGTAGCGGGCGCCCTCGCTGGCCACGATCACGCAATACTCATGGCTTTCCACCGCCTCGCGCACACGGGCCAGAAACCGTTGTTCCTCGAACGCTATCTCGGGGAACAGGATAACGTGCGGCGGCTCGCCGGGACCCGCGCCGGCCAGGCCGCCGGCTGCCGCGATCCAGCCTGCATGGCGCCCCATTACCTCCAGAATGAAAACCTTCGTGGAGGTGCGCGCCATGCCGGCCACATCCAGCGCCGCCTCGCGCGTGGACACGGCGACGTACTTGGCCGCCGAGCCGAAACCGGGGCAGCAGTCGGTGATCGCCAGGTCGTTGTCCACCGTCTTGGGCAGGCCGATGCATTGCAACGGATAGCCCATGCGCTGGCCCAGTTGCGAAAGCTTCAGCGCCGTATCCATGGAGTCGTTGCCGCCGTTGAAGAACACCATGCCGATATCGTGGGCCCGGAATACTTCGATCAGGCGCCTGTACTCGCGCTCGTCGTCCTCGAATCGGGCCAGCTTGTAGCGGGCCGTGCCGAAGGCGCTGCCGGGCCGGTTGCCCAGCGCCGCGATTTGCTCTGCGCCGGCGGCGTCCGTGTCGCACAGTTGCTCGTGCAGTGCCCCCAGAACGCCGTTGCGCGCCGCAAACAGCTTGCCTATTGCCGGGCGCGCCTCTCGCACCGCCTCTATTACTCCCTGAGCAGTGGCGTTGATGACAGCCGTGGGGCCTCCGGATTGCGCGTACAGAGCGTTGCGAGCAGGCATGGGAAGGGATCGTTCCAGCAGGGAGCCAGCGTGTACGATAGCACCCCGTGGCCGGGACTGGCCGGAGGGATTGATGCGGATTGTGTTTCTGGGCGCGCCGGGCGCGGGCAAGGGTACGCAGGCGCGTCTGTTGCAGGAGCGCAGGGGATGGCCACAGGTTTCCACCGGCGATTTGCTGCGCGCTGCGGTCTCCGCCGGAACGCCTCTGGGCCGGCGCGCCAAAGCCGCGATGGATGCGGGCGAACTGGTTTCCGACGGCTTGGTCATGGAACTGCTGGGCGAGCGCATCGGCCGCGAAGATTGCGCCGGTGGCTTCATACTCGACGGTTTTCCGCGCAACGCTTCGCAGGCGCGGCTGCTCGGCGAGTTGTTCGCTGCTTCGGGACGGCAGCTCGACGCGGTGCTGATGCTCGATCTGCCCCGCGAGGTCCTGATGAAGCGGCTGACCGGCCGCCGCATCTGTTCGGCGACCGGCAAGCTCCTGAACATCTATTTTTCGCCGGCCGAGGAACTGGCCGCCAGCAAGGCCGCGGGCGGAGAATTGATCCAGCGCGACGACGACACCGAGGAAACGATCGCCAACCGGCTGACCGTCTATGAGCGCGAGACCCGCCCGCTGTTGGCGCACTACGCCGACCGGCTGCATCGCATCAATGGCCTGGGCGCGCCGCAGGAAGTGTTCGCCCGGATTGTCAGCCAACTTGATGCTCCGGCCCACAAGCCGTCTGCGTAGCAGGCAGCGGGCACGCGGTACACCTCCTCCAATGCGTGAAGTCTTCAAGCACTTCGTTTACGTGTCGCTGAGTCTGCGCGGGCCGGACACGCTACCCGGTTCGCCGGCCATGCTGGTGCTTTGCCTCGTTCCATGGGCGGCCGTGAAGATTGTCGGCAATCTGCTGGACTTGCCCGGCTATCCCGGGGCGGCGGTGCTCGGCGTGGCGCTGGAGCTGCCGCTGCTGATGGGCTACGCTTGGCTGGCGCTGCAGTTGGTGGGCAAGTTGGAGCGCCTGCCGCAGACCGTCGTGGCGCTGTTCGGCGCGCAGGCCGTGATTGCGGGCGCGGACTTGCCGCTGACGTATGTCGCGGCGGGCATGGATGCGCCGTCCTTGGCGCTGCAGGCGGCGGGACTCGCGTTCGACGCCTGGTGGCTGGTGGCGATGGCCAATATCTTGTCGCAGGCGGTGGCCCGCAGCCTGTTCAGCGGCGTATTGCTGGCGCTGGGACATTTCGTTCTGTACGTCATGACCTACGCCTTGCTGTTCGAATTCATGGGCGTGGAGCTCCCGCAAGCCTGATGCACATTCACATCCTCGGCATATGCGGCACTTTCATGGGCGGGCTGGCCGCCCTGGCTCGCGAACTGGGCCATGAAGTGAGCGGCTCGGACCGCGCCGCCTGGCCGCCGATGAGCACTCGCCTCGAGGAACTGGGGATAAATCCGGTCATCGGTTTCGACCCTGCACAACTGCAGGCGCGGCCGGACCTGGTGCTGGTAGGCAATGTGATGTCGCGCGGCATGCCGATCATCGAAGAACTCCTGAACAGTGATCTGGAGTTCATGTCGGGTCCCGAGTGGCTGGGCGCCGAGGTGTTGCGCGGCCGAGAGACCCTCGCCGTGACCGGTACCCACGGCAAGACCACCACAGCCAGCATGGCGGCCTGGATACTGCACGAAGCGGGCCTTGAGCCCGGTTTTCTGATCGGCGGAGCCCCGGGCAATTTCGGCCGCACCGCCCGGCTGGGGAGCGGGACGCATTTCGTGATTGAGGGCGACGAATACGACACGGCCTTCTTCGACAAGAATGCCAAGTTCCTGCACTATCGTGCGCGCACGCTGGTGATCAACAACATCGAGCACGATCACGCTGACATCTACCCCGACATAGACGCTGTGCTGCGTCAGTTTCACCTGCTGCTGCGGCGCATGCCGGGCGCCGGCCGCCTGCTTGTGAACGGCACGGACGCCAATATCTCCCGCTTGCTGGAGCAGGGATGCTGGACCCCGGTGGAGCGCTTTTCCGTAAACCCAGGCGTGCCGGCGGAGTGGCGCGCGGAGCGCTTGGAGGGAGGGGGCGTCCGGTTCTCCGGGCCGTCGGGCGAGGCCCAGGGCGAACTGGCTTTGCCCGGCGCGCACAATCTGTCCAACGCGCTGGCCGCGCTATCGGCTGCGCATGCCTGCGGGGTGGCCGTCGATCATGCTTGCGCGGCGCTCGGGACGTTTAAGCCGCCGGCCCGGAGGTTGCAATTGTTGGGCCGTTTTCGCGGCGGCGCTTCGGCGGTTGCGCTGTATGACGATTTCGCTCACCACCCCACGGCGATAAGGGCCACGCTGCAAGCATTGAAGGACGATTACCGGCGGGTGCTGGCGGTTTTCGAGCCGGCCTCCAACAGTATGCGCTCCGGCGCGCACCTTGCCGGCCTCCCCGGCGCGCTGGAAATCGCGGCCCACGCTTGGCTGGCGCCGGCGGGAAGCCTCGATTGGGACCCGCATCAAGCGTTTGCTCATCAGGAGCGTGTGACGGTGTGCGCGGACGCCGCCGAAGCCGCCTGTCTGGCCGCCGCCGCTGCCGAGCCCGGCGACGCCCTCGTGTTCATGAGCAACAGCGGCGCGTCCGGCGGCGCCGCTCTGATCGCCGAAGCGCTCGCCCAGTCCGCGTAGACTGCGCTCGGCGCAGTTACGGCAAGCCGGCGCGCGCCCTCGGCGCGGGCTTAGCGAACGATGGTCATTTCGTCGATCAGAGCCGAGGCGCCATCGACCTTTTCCATTACCCAGAGCATGTAGCGCGTGTCCACGTGAATCGTGCGGGTGATGTCCGGGTCGAAATCCCAGTCGGAGTTGACACTTTCCAGCGTCCCGTCGAACAGCAGACCCACCAGCTTGCCTTGCGCGTCGAGCGTGGCCGAGCCCGAATTGCCGCCGGTTGCGTCGAGGTCGGTGAGGAAATTTACCGGCACCGAGCCGATCGACTCCAGCCGGTAATCGCCATGCTCGCCGGCGCGAATCAACGCAAGCTGGCTGGGCGGCGCGTTGAAGGGCGCTTCGCCCGTGTCCTTTTGCGTAATGCCTTCCAGGCGCGTGAACGGTTCGTAGAGCAAACCGTCCGCCGGCGCGCCGCCCATTACCGAACCGTAGGTCAGGCGCAAGGTGGAATTGGCGTCGGGGTAGGCGGAATGCCCTTGCGCCTGCTGCCAGTTGATGATGGCGCGCATGTATTGCGGATACAGCAGATTGCTGCGTCCGGCCCTGGCCTTGTTCGCTTCCTCGCGCTCCATCTGGGTGTCGTAGAGCGCCACAGCCAAACGCAGGAAGGGATCGCTGCTTTCCTCAAGCTCTGCGGGGCTTGCCTCCATGAGCGCCAGCCGGGCTTCCGCGCTGCCGAGCGTGGTTTGCGCATAGTAGTCGTCGAGCTTGGCCGATAGCTGCTCTTCGCTGAGGCCGGGTTCCAGGCCCATTGCCTGGTCGAGCGCCGCGATGCGCAAATCTTCGGGCTGTGCCATGTAACCGCGCAGGAAATAAAGCCACTCCTGCTTGTCCACCGCCGGATCGTAGCGCCGCTCGATAATCGTCATGCGCTGGCGGAACATGGCCATGTCCCGTTCCTGGTAGCCGCCTTCGCGCTCGGCGTCCGGCTTCTGCCGTTCGCGCGCCAGCCGGTAGAGGCGCGCTGCCGCGCCCAGCAGTTGCGGGCGCAGGGCGTTCTGGTACCAGAAACTCCGCTTGGCTTCGGCGGCGCTTTCCTCGGCCAGCTCGTCCAGCGCTGCAATGGCCTCGCCCAGCAGCGAGCGGTGCGGGTCGGCCGCTATCCAGGCATCGAGTTCCGCTTCCCGCTCCGCTCGCCGGCCCACGAGGTTGTTGCGGCGGGCGCCGTCGATCTGGCCCTTCAAGTTCTTGAGCGTGTTGTTGAGCCCCGCCAGGCGCGACTCGTAGAGAATGCGTGCCGCGCTGCCTTCCGGCGCCGCGGCTTTGATCAGCGCGATCCAGTCCGCGTACACCTCAAGCAGCAGCGGATAGCGCCAATTGAAGGTTTGCTCTACCGCCGCCAGGCGCGCGTAGCGCGAGGTGCGCCCCGGATAGCCGAGAGCCATTGCGAACTCGCCGTTCTCCAAACCGGCAGCCGACACCTCCAGGAAGTGCGGCGGCTCGTAGGGCACGTTCTGCTCCGCATAGTCCGCCGGCATGCCGTCCGGCCCGACGTAGGCGCGGTAGAACGCAAAATCCCCCGTATGCCGTGGCCAGCGCCAGTTGTCTATGTCGCCGCCGTAGCGGCCGATGGCGTCGGCCGGCGAATACACGATGCGCACATCGCGGATCTCCAGGCGCTTGATCAGCTTGTATTGCAGGCCGCCGAAAAATGCGGCCGCCTGGCAGCGATAGCCGGGTTCGGACTCGCATTCCCCAATCAACTCCTTCTGGCGCTGTTCGATGCGGGCCACGCGCTCGCGCGGCTCGAGCGCCGGGTCCAGATCGCCTGTGAGCCGTGCCGTGACATCGGTCACTTCAAGGGTCACATACACACGCGAACCCGGTGCGGCAGGCAGTTCCTCAGCCATGGAGGCAGCCAGGAATCCGTCTTCCAGGTAGTTGTTCTCCGGCGTGGAGTTGAACTGCACCGAGCCGCGCGCGCAATGGTGATTGGTCGCCACCAGTCCCTGCGGCGAGACAAACGAAGCAGTGCAGCCGCCCAGCGAGATGACCGCGCCCATCGGGAAGGCGGTCAGGTCCGCCAACGCGGCGGCATCCAGCTTCAGCCCCGTAGCGCGCAGATCGCCGGCGATGTCCGGTATCTGCTCCGGCGTGAACATGCCTTCCTTGGCGAAAGCCGCCCCGGAGCACATCGCGCCGGCAAGCGCTGCGCCGAAAAAGGCGGCGCGAAAGTGATTGCGTTTGTTCATAGGGCGGATATTGTGCCCGTTTCCGAGTCACCCTCCACGGAATACGCTCCGGTACGCGCCCTCGGGTCCGGACTAGCGGCGGATAAGTCGGCGGGGCTTTTGGCGGGATTCGGAGCCGGTCAGCGCTGCCAGGCTGCCGGGGGCGCACAGCCGCACCGGCACGCGCACGCCCAGCCGCTGCCGTATCAGGGCTTGCAGGCGCTCACCCAGTCCCGGCTGCTGCGGAGACTGTACTTCCACTTCGATGACGAACTCCTCTCCATCGAGGATGCAGATGTAGTCGCCGGCATAGGCGTCCGACTCCCGCAATACGCTCGCCGCAGCTTCCGGATAGAAATTGATGCCCTTGTACTTGACCATGCTGTCGCTGCGCCCGAGGAAACCGGCGATACGCGCGAACGGCAGGCCCAGCGCGTTTTCGCCAGGCAGCCAGGCGCTCAAGTCGCGCGTGTTGAAGCGGATGATCGGATAGGCGTCGTCCTTGTAGAGGCAGGTGCAGACCACGTCGCCCGGTTCGCCTTCGCTTGCTGCCAACTGCGAGGAAGGCTCGACAATTTCCACGAAATGGGCGTCCTCCATAACGTGCATGCCGTCCAGATCCGGCCCTTCGGCAGCGATCAGTCCGGTATCGCCCACGCCGTACCAATCGTAGACCGTGTCGCAGGCCCAGGCTTCGCCCAGGTCTTCTCGGGGCGTCATGCCGAGGTGGGTGGAAATCATGCGAATACAGATGTCGCGGCCCGGCTCGAGACCGCTGCGGCGGGCGGTGTCGGCGAGTTTGCGCAGGTAGTCGGCAAAACCCACCAGCACGGTGGCCTTGAATCGCGCCATGTTGGCTGTCTGCGTCAGCGAGGGTGTCTCGTTGCCGGCGCCCGCGGACAGCAGCACGGTCCGCGTATAGTGAAGCGCTGCTTCGCGTACGAAGTGGCCCGCGTTCACCATGCCGTGCGCGTAGCTGGAATGCATCACGTCGCTGCTTCGCAGGCCTTGCAGTAGCCAGGCACGCGCCACCATCAGCGCTTGCAGTTCTCGGCTTCGCGGCCCGAAGAATATCGGCTGCGGCGCCCCGGTGGTGCCGCTGGTGGTCTGCATCACCAGCCCCGCCGGCGGTGCCTCCGGATCGCCCTCGCGCTGGCGGTGGTAGTCGCCGAAAGGCGGATGGCGCTCCACGCTTTTCATCAGGTCCGCCTTGGAGAAAATCGGCAGCTTGGGCAGATCTTCGAGACTGCGCACATCGCCGGGCTCCAGACCGGACTCGCTCCATAGCCGGCGATAGAACGGCGTAGCCCAGGCTTGCTCCAGGCAGCGCCGGAAACGCCCTTCCTGAATCGCGCGCAGCTCGTCGCGGCTCATTCCGGCGAACCGCGCCGTGAAATCCTCCCCGAGTGGGTATTCGCGGCGCAACGCAGCCGGATTGGCTACCGAGAAGTAATCGGGAAGATGCTCCTGGCTCATGCGCCAGCACAGAATAGCCGACACCATCACGGCGGCAAAATGTCCGGCGTCTGGTGGTCGGTGGTACTATCCGGCGGGATACGGTGGAGGACTCCTGAATGTGGCTGCAGAACGGTGGCGTGTACCCGCGGCGGATCAGCACTACAGCGCCCCGCTCCGCAGGGCGGACGCGGAAGTCAGCAGCTTGCATGCTGCGCGCGGCTTGTCTGGCCCTGGTGTTGTTCGCGGCGGCTGAAGGCGCCGAAGCACACGGACCTGAAAACTCGGTAACGATAACCCTGCCGGCGCCAAGATTCGATCAGCCGCTCCACGATGTCCACGCGGCTGTCTTTTCGAGACTGGCGCTGGACTGCATCGTCACCGAATACCCCAACAAGCCCATGCAGGTCATGGTGGGTGATGAGTCCGCGCTAACGCCCCGGCAGTTGCACCCGGTCTTCTACGGCTGTTTCGACTGGCACTCGGCCTTGCACGGCCACTGGCTATTGGTGCGTCTTCTGAAAGTCTATCCGGGGCACCCTCAAGCCGAGCGGACCCGTGCCACGTTGGCCCGGCAATTCGGCGCCGCCGAGTTGCTGGCCGAGGCGGAGTACTTCGATCAGAAGCAAAACCGTTCGTTCGAGCGCATGTACGGCTGGGCCTGGCTCTTTCGCCTGGCTCTGGAGCTTCGCAACTTCGACGATGACGATGCCCGGGTCTGGGCCCAGCGGCTTGAGCCCCTGGAGCAGCGGATCGTGACGCTGACCCTGGATTATCTGCCGCGGCTGGACTGGCCGGTGCGCACCGGGGTGCATCCCAACACCGCTTTCGCGCTGGGGCAAGCACTCGATTACGCGCGCGCGGCCGGGCACGAGGAGTTGGAACAACTCGTGGTGGAAAGGAGCCTGCACTATTTCAAGGCCGACCGCGCGTATCCCGTGAACTACGAGCCCAGCGGCGAGGATTTCTTTTCCGCGGCGCTTGCCGAAGCAGACCTGATGCGCCGGGTGTTGCCGGGGGCGGAGTTTTCCGAGTGGCTGGACGGCTTCTTTCCGGGGCTTCGCCGAGGTGATTTGGGTCCGCTGCTTGTGCCGGCTACGGTCAGTGACGTAACCGACGGCAAGATTGTGCATCTGGCGGGATTGAACCTGCACCGCGCCTGGACCATGCGTTCTGTGGCATGGGCGCTTCCGGCAGAGGACCCGCGTCGCAGCGTGCTGCTGCAATCGGCAGACGAGCACCTCGCGGCGGGCCTGAGTTACGTCTTCAGCGGACACTATGAGGGTGAGCACTGGCTGGCGACGTTTGCGGTGTACGGACTTACGGACGTGGATGCGGTGCCGTGAGCCGAGGCGCCCGTGAATTGGGGCTTAGCGACGGCCTCAAGGCATGGCTGGAAGCGCAGGGCGATGCCGTCCTGCGCGTTGACGAGCCGATGGCGGTGGAATACGAAGTCACCGCGTTGCAGCATGCGCTGGACCGGGCGGAGCGCTATCCGCCGCTCTGGGTGCGCCAGCCGCGGCTGCCCAGCGGCGAAATCGCGCCGTTTTCGTTGGCTACCAATCTCACGGCAAGCCGCTCCGTGGTCTGCGCGGCGCTGGGTCTGGACAAACAGCGCCAGGCGGCGTCGTGGTGGGCCGAGCGGCAGCAAAGGCGAATCGAGCCGGTGGTTGTGCCCGCCGAGCAGGCGCCGGTGCGGACCAAGGTGTTGGAGGGCGGAGATGCGGATTTGCGCCAACTACCGGCCACCGTGCAGCACAAGGGGAATCCGGGGCCTTACCTGACCGCGGCCCACGCCACCACGTTCGATCCCGAGACGGAAATCGACAACTGCGCCATTCAGCGCTGCTGGATCAAGGACGCGCGGCGCATGACATGGTTCCCTTATCCCAATTCCCATAACGCCCGCAACATGCGCGCCTGGCACGAGCGCGGGGAACCCTGCCCGGTCGCTTTCTGGATCGGCCACCACCCGGCTGTGAGCGTGGCCGCGCAGGTGAAGCTGGGCTATCCGCAAAGTCACTGGCCGGCCGCCGGCGGCCTGGTGGGCGAACCTCTGCGACTCACGCCCTCGTTGCACTTCGGCGACCGCCTGCAGGTTCCGGCCGACGCCGAATTCGTGATCGAGGGGCTGGCGCATCCGGGGATTACCGAGGCCGACGGGCCGTTCGCCGAATACACCGGTTTTCTGGGTCCGGCGGTCGATGCCCCGGTATGCGAAGTGCTCTCGATATCGCACCGCGAAGGCGCGGTGCTGCACGATTGCGGCTCCGGCCTGGCGGACAACCTGACCCCGGACAATATCGCCATGGAAGGCAAGCTCTACTCGCTGGCGCGGTCCGTTTCGCCGCACCTGGTGAACGTGCATGTCCCGGCGCAGGGCCGGCGGTTCCTGGCGCTGCTGCAATTCGACGGCGCGCTGCCGGGGGAAGTGCGCGACGCGCTGACGGTGGTGCTCTCGTGGCGGCGGGTCAAGACAGCGGTGGCGCTGGACGCCGACATCGACCTGTTCGATCCGCAGCAGGTCAACTGGGCGTTGGCTACCCGCTTTCAGTGGGACCGCGACCTGCTGCGCCTGGACAATCTCTCCACCTCCTTGCTTGACCCGTCACTGGAACCGGGACGCAAGACCGCAGCCAAAGCCGCACTGGATGCGACTCTGCCGCCGGGCTCGGGCGTGCCGCCGGTAGCGCATCCCGATGCGGCGGCCTTGGCGAAGGCCTGCAAGTTGCTCGGAGTACTGTCAGTTTTACCGCAAGCCGATGGCTGGCCGGCAGACTGATAAAGGCCGCTGGCGCAGAGGCCCTACAATCGCGGATACACTGAGTGGCGGCCATGGCTTCTAAATCTGGGAGGAATTCGACATGAGGCATTCATTTCGTCCGGCGCTTGCCGTCGGAGCAAGCTTGGTGCTGAGCATGGCGTTTGCCGCTTTGCCGGCAGCGGAGCGGCTTGATCCGGCCAACCCCGAGCACGCCATCCTGATGGCGCAGAAGTTGAATTGCTCGCTCAACGAGGGCGAGACGATTCTCTACTGGTGGCAGGGTGGCGCCATGAGCCGCATGCCCGGCGAGAAAGACCGGCACCTGTTCAACGTGCAGGGCATGAACATCCGCCAGTGCAAGAACTTCGAAGATCC